>NZ_JAGQCZ010000001.1:0-314211 GCF_024346435.1 Cyanobium sp. Alchichica 3B3-8F6
TGCGTTGGTGACTGGTCAGTGGTGCCGGCATCCCCTGGTCCCTGCGCATCGGCACCAGGCTCTCCAGCACTCACCCCACCGGCCAACGAGCTTGTCGCCGACCGGCCAACTTCATTGTCGGCAGACACCCATCAGCAGAGCCGGGCTCCACCAGCCGGCCTTCTCCCAACTGATGCACCTGAGGCCGCAGCACGTGCACCGCCTTGCTGCCCTTGCGGGGAAAGATCCCCAACGCCTTGGCCTCGGCAAAGCCGCACCAGTAGGGCAGGGCTGATCCCCGCAGATGCAGCCCCAGGGTGAGCAGCGCTGGATTGCTCCCGCGGTAGCGGTGCCCCGAAAGCAGATTCACGTGGTGACCGCCGGCTGCGGCATCCCACTCCCGCCGCCAAGGAGTGGTGCCCGCTTCCAGCAGGGCGATCAGGGAGGCCACCAGCTTTTCTTCTGTGGTGACCTTGGCTGCGGCCGAGCCTTGGGATCGGACGGAGCGGGATGGGGAAGCAACAGCCACGGAGGGGCAAGCGCAGGACCGCAAGCGCCAGCGCGGTCAGCGTCAAGGGCCGGCCGCAGCACTCACCACAACCAGTGCCCATGGCGTCCCATCCCTGGTGGTGGGCCGGCTTGCGAAGCCCTTGCGCGGCCACGCACGCTGAGGAATCCTGCGCGTCGTGTTTCAGCTCTCAAACGCCCGAAGAAGCTGAGGATCACTCCTCTTCGTCGGAGCCACCCATGGGGATCAGCTTGATCTGCTTGCGGCCGAGCTTGATCTCGAACTCATCGCCAGGCTTCAGATCCAGCATGGCGGTGTAGGCCTTGCCCACCATCAGATTGCCGTTGAACTGCACCTTGGTGGAGTAGGCCAACTTGCGGCCACCCTTACCCGGCCCACGGCCACCATCAGTGCCAAGGCTGACACCTTTGGCAACGAGCAGGGCTTCGTAGAAGGCGGTGAAGTTGATCCGTTCGCCACCATCTTTTTTGGTGGTCACATAACCACATTCCCGCGCCAGGTCTGACTTGGAGACATCGCCGAGCTCCTTAACCTTGGCGAGCAGATCCGGACCAGTAAGCATCGCTCTACAACAGTGGTATCAATAACATAACAAGTTATAGCCCGTTGTCTACAGCTAGAGCGACACCCCGATGGATTTACAGCCGTTCTTTCAGTCGACGGCCCTCGGGATGATCCGTGTTGTGCTCAGGCACAGACCCGCACTGCCGAACTAGTTGGATGCGTGCCCCTTGGGCCTGCGTCGGGAAAGGAGCAAGCCAGCCCCGGAGATGATCACCACCAGGGTGGATAGGCCGAGCAGCACGGAGTAGTAGGGCTGCAGGTTCAGCGGGCCAAAGCGACCGGAATGGATCTTGAGCAGCCAGAAGGCATCGATGCCCTGCTCCAGCAACAAGCTGTAGAGCTAGCCGGTGGCCGCGGTGACCAACAGCGGTACCGCCGCAATCGGCACGACCCAACGATGCAGCTGGCGCCAGCGGGATTTCGTCAGCAAGACCATGGCAAGTACGGCGGATGAATCAGTGATGACGCAGGTGCTGGTGTAAGGCAGCCTCATTGCTGCAGGGCATCCACTTGCCGCTGTTGCGATGGGTGCCCTCACAACCCAGCTCCTTGGCCCGTTGCTCGGCCTGCTCCTGGCTGTCGTAGAGGCCCTTGGGGTGGGCATGACCGCCGACAGGCGCAGCCACCACGGCCAGGACCAAACCAGAGATGAGGGCCTTGATGAACTTGTTCATTGGGATTTTTGGTGCTGGATCAGAAGTTGAACAATGCGTCATATTGGCTGTACTCCGGCTTGCTCAATCCCTCAAGCCGCAGCATGCGCCGCAGCTCAATGATTTCGTTGCGCTGGGCCACGATGATCTCCCGTGACAACCTGCGCACAGTGGGATTGCTGCTCTTCTTGAGTGCATCGTGTGCCATCTCCAGGGCACCGCCATGGTGGGCGATCATCCCTTCCAGAAACCAGACCACGCGGTTGTCCTTGGTGGGGGTGGAGCCCATCATCTGCATCGCCTGGATCTGGGCGGCGCTCATGCGCTCCAGGCCGGCCATGCTGTTGGCATCCCCGCCGGGCTTGAGGGCCACGGGATACACAGGAGCCTCCGGATACCAGGGCTTGCGCCATTGCCCCATGGCCTTGATCTCGCGGGCTTGCTCGCGCCAGATGCCGTTGGCGAGGGCACCCACACCGGGAGAACCGATGTTGAACACGAACTCGCTCATCCGTAGAGCACCGGTGTGGTGCTGCACCATGGCGTCGAGCCAGCGCAGGTCGTAGGTGGCGCCGGCCGGGCCAACGTCATGACTGTGGCTGTTATGACTGTGGCTGTCATGGCTGCCCTGCCCGTGATGACCCTGACCAGCGGCCGGGGTCATTGGGACTGCGTTGTGGTGTTGATGGTGCTGGTGATGCTGATGGTGGTGGTGGGGATCGCCCTGGGCCAGAACCGGAGCAGCCCAGACCCCAGAGAGCAGCAGGGAGACGGCGAGCGAACGCATGGAAAAGGGCAAGCGATGGTTCTACGATGCAGTCTCCCCTTAGAGGAGAGTCAAGTGGTGGTTGCTGCACCCCTGAAGATCGGCGAGGTGGCTCAGCGCTCCGGCCTCACCATCAAGACGATCCGCTTCTACTGCGATCAAGACCTGATCCAGCCCAGCAGCCGCAGTGAGGGCGGCTACCGGTTGTTTGGCGACGAGGTGTTCGCGGAGCTGGCCCTGATCCGCACCCTCAAAGCCATGGACATCCCCCTCCAGAACGTGACGCAAATTCTGGAATCGCGCCGTTCGAGGATCTGCACGTGTGAATCGCTGAAAGCGACAATCCGCAGCAAAGCGGGCGAGATCGAACAGAAGATCGATGCCCTGCACAATCTGCGCCAAGAGCTCAATGGCCTGCTCAGCAGCTGGGAAGACTGCGGCGGCCGCAAACCCTCAGCGGCCTGAAGCGCCGTACCACTGGCGATACCCCGCTTGATCCGATCAGCAGTCCAGCAGCGAGGAGCGGAATCCAGCAGCAGCGCTGTCCCTGATTCTTGCCCGTGGCAATCCACGTTCTTTGGATGCACTATCAGGACGTTCTCGCGGCTTGAGCGCCAAGCGGGCTGATCCCGCAGCTGATCACCTGCCGAAAGGCTTCAATCCGCACCTGGCAGCATCACGCAGAAGCAGCTCGCGTCCCCCATGCGGATATCACCGTGATGGTGCTTCCTTGGTGCCGGGAGCGGGCTGGATCCAGTCGGGTAGTGCGATCAACGGCATCAGCACTGAACCGCTGCAGATCATCGATCAGCGGAAGATCAGAGGCCTTCACAGTGCTGCACCGCCTTGAGATAGATCAGTTTGCCGGGGCCGTCCTGGCCGGTGAGGTTGCTGGAATGTCTGAGCTTGATCTGCTCATCGATGCAGAGGTTGTAACGATGGTCTTTGACGGCCCCAGGAATCTGCAACAAGGCAAGGGTCAGCAGGCTGAGGCTGCTGATGGCAGCCAGAACCAGGTAGGCGTGCGCCCGCACCATCTCTCGGGCTGTGAGCTGTTGGCTGTGATCACTCATGGTTTGTCCTCACGTTCTCCAAGGATGCCTTGTGATCCTGGCGATGAAACAAAGCGATCCCCTGGCTGCCGATCAGGCCACCGCCGTCCGGCGTTGCTGTGTGGCGTAAAGAGCTGCCCCACCTGCCGCCAGAACCAAGCCACCGCTGATGGCGAAAAACACCAGCGTCTGCAGCAGCAACAGGAAGATTCCAATGGCCGAACCGGTGACGATCTGAACCCTGGCCTTGATCAGCAGGGTGAGCAGCAGGAGCAGGGTGGCCTTGAGGGCCAACACCTTGGCCGTGCTGAATGGCAAGAAGGGGTTCAGAAGCACGACAAGATCACGGGTGAGCCCATGCTGGCGGCAGGTCGTGCGCGGCGCGAGTCGACACCCAGGCCATGACCACCCAAGCGCCTCAGGTGGGCAGCACCAGAGCCTCGGGCTCCGGGTGATCCAGCCGGAACAACCGGTCATCTGCTGCCCGCCGGCAGGTGAGCAAGAACAGCGGCATGTCGATGCCAAAGGTTTGCTCAAACAGCGCCACAACACCGGCGGTGCCATCCAGACCGCAGGCTTGGATGGCGCGCCTCAGGCCTTGGCGCGGCTGATCGGTGAGGGCAGCAAACAACCCGTTGAGGCGCTGCTCCAGCAGGGCCTGGGCTGGTGTCATCCCCCGGACCTGCTCAAAGCTGACATCTAGGCAGTCTTGGCTGATGCCAAGAGCCTGGGGAACAGCCGTCATCTCGATCGACTCTTGCAGATGAAGACCGAAATACTGCCGTGCCTTGGCGACGGTTTGCATCGGGCAGCCGCAGGCTTCTGAAACTGCTTCAGAAGCCAGTTGAGCAACGCCTTTACTCACGAAGGACAGAACAGGCAATACCGCAATCTCATGACCGTTATGAATTCATGCTGCCAGTCAATAGCCAGGCGGGCGTTGGGTCAGCAGGCAAAGAAAACACATTGCAAGGTGCAGTGACCCTCTGAAATCTGTCGAATCAAATCAATACACAGGGTGTAATTCTGTATTGATTTAGAAGATGCCTTGCCTCACTTTCCCCTGATCGTGCAACTGAAATCAGTCGCTCCTGCCGGGCGATGAAGGGAGTTCCAAGCGTCGCCCTGGCGGCGCTTTTTTGATATGCGTTCGCCCGTCCGACGCAAGCCCCCAATCAGCAGTGGACGATTCTGCAGGCGTCCACTGTCGTGGTGTAGCGTGGAGCTGATTCAACGACCACTCTTCTGCGGGTTTCTTTTCCAGGCGGCGGGTTCCACGGGCTTTAGGCCCCTGCTGATCTCTACTCGGCCAGCGACTTTCTTCAGGGCTTTCATCGAATCTAATTCATAAGTTCGATTCCATTTATAACCATTTACGTAGGCAACCTCCCCTTCGATGCCGAAGTAGGGGACCTCGAGCACCTGTTTGCCGAATACGGCTCGGTGCGCAAGTGCAGCCTGCCGCTTGATCGCGACTCCGGCCGCAAGCGTGGCTTCGCCTTCATCGACATGGCAGACGCCAACGACGAGACCAAGGCCATCACAGCCCTCCAGGACGTGGAGTGGATGGGCCGGATGATCCGCGTCAACAAGGCAGAACCCCGCCCGACCGCATCAGCGGGCGGCGCCCGCTGGTGAGCTGACTCCAGCACATCACATCACAACTACAAAACAACCTTTAACTCTTATGGCTGATTCTTCTCCCCGCTTTGGTTTCGTCGCATTCGCCGAAACCTGGAACGGCCGCATGGCCATGCTCGGCTTCGTGATCGGTCTGGGCACTGAGCTGCTCACCGGCCAGAGCATCCTTGGCCAACTCGGCCTGGGCTGATCCATACCTGGTGGTGGTGCTCAGCCGGCCCAGCGACCTGGCCCTTCCCCCTTGGACTCAGTCCAGAGGGTTTTTTGTTGAGGCGTGAAGTTCGGGTAAGCGAACCCGAAAAACCCCTGATGGCGCCACGCCTTGCCTGCTCTCGCGACAACATATGAAGAAGTCGTTACAAAGCAAGTGACCCTTGGCGAAGTTTTCCTTGAGGCGATCACCACAGGGGTGATCACAGACAACGAGATCGCTTGGGTAGCCCGCAGCCAGGGCCGCTTTTCACGCGCCGAGGAAGCCACCGCCTTGCGCCTGGGCCGCCTCCTTGATGCTGGGGTGGTCAATCCCGGCTGCCGGATCCCATCGCGGCTGCTCCAGCACAAGCAAATCGCCAACGACTGGATCGAGCCCCTCGGCCGGCGTCGGGGCACCCTGGTCTCCGTCTAGGAGTTCAGGTGATGACGCGAGTGAGAGCAGGCGATGGTGGCGGCGTCCACTGCGGCGGACACGCCCGCCAGCCAGGGTCAGCTCCAGGCTCTGGCTCCAGCGATCGTAGCGGAGTGGCTTGAAGTCCAGCCCTGGCATCGGCTCGTGAGGTGCTCGCCATGGGCAATCAGGCCCTGGTGCAGCTGGCAGGTGAGCACCGGGATGCAGACCTTGCGGCTGCGAGCCCTGAGAAGCGTATCGGCTTCGAGGTAAGGCCACTCCTCGACTGGGGTTTCGAATCTGGCCGCCAGAGCCGCCGGCCGGGGAAGGGGAACGCCCATGAACACCTCTGATGCGTACACCTGTACTAGCACAGTTGAGCCGGGATCTGGGGTTGACGCAGGGCCTGTCAACAGCCTGTCAGCGGCCTGTCAGCCCCCGATCTTGCGATCCAACCACTGGGTCAGCACATAGACCCCGATAAACATCGGCAGATAGGCGATCCACATATTCGGCAGGTCGAGCTCTGCGTTGTTGATCAACACAAGGCCGCCATAGCTGATCGCGCCATAGACCAAGGCCCTGCGCAATGGTCCGGTGATCTTGTTCAAGCGAAACCTGGCGTGGAGCTCTGCTTCAGGCTAGGCCCGACTCTGCTGCTAGGCGCCATTCCACATGGCCCCG
The DNA here is from genome assembly GCF_024346435.1 of Cyanobium sp. Alchichica 3B3-8F6. Taxonomy (NCBI): domain Bacteria; kingdom Bacillati; phylum Cyanobacteriota; class Cyanophyceae; order Synechococcales; family Prochlorococcaceae; genus Cyanobium; species Cyanobium sp. Alchichica 3B3-8F6. The sequence goes on from NZ_JAGQCZ010000001.1 coordinate 6,473, forward strand.
TAGATGGTGAGACACACAAAAACCAGTTGTCATGACATCAATAACCTGGCTTTCACGGCGAGTTGCGCCAATCTGGTTTTGCCTTACAAGCCCATGGGCCCCCGTATGGAGAAGCTCGGCCGCTTTCTGCTGCGCGGCCTGCGAATCGGTGCCAGCACAGTGTCGATCGTGGAGCTGCTACGCAACGACTGGACAGGCGGCATCACGGCAGGGGTGGCCTGGCTGGTTTTTCTACAGGTGGAGCAGCGGCTTCCCCCGACACCCAAGGCGCCCAAGGAGTGATCAGTTGCTCGCGGACAGTAGCGATGCTAATTCAACCCTAGGCATTCGGCACAAAGAATTGTTCATTTCTAAGGATTTACGAGGGGCTTCTCAAGCTTTTTCTTGACCTTCTTTATGACATCCTGATCGTTGGCACTTGTCTCAAAACGGCATCCAATCCGATGCATTCAAAACACGACTAATTCCTTGTTCTTTGCAGGTTGGCGCTGCTCTACCATTGCCAAGCAGCGGTGCATCATTAAGAGAGTCAAAGCTAGTGCCTTTGGATACAGACAGACACCAGGCACTCGTCACAAGATTGCCTGTAATTTAATTTTCAGCCTCAGGCATTCGCCAGACACTCCTCTGCTTAGCCAACGGAAAAGATACTTACTTGTTCGAGTCCATTTCCAATGGCTTTGCCTCCAAGATCTAATGAATACAGAGCATTCCCAAACAAACCTTCGCAACCCTATAAATGAATCCAGTTTATCTACCTCCCAAGATTGCAACCTTGAAACACACCTCTACGCCCTACAGGGGCGAGTGGATTATTTACCAATTCGCAAATCGTGAGTACAAGGCAATTCACGAAGTGCCTCAGCAAAACGGAGAGCGCAAGGCAGTTGAAAGCGTCTCTCTCGCCTCAATTGCCGAAGCCCAATCATTTTCAGGCTATCTCGGCTCCTACGGCTGGCAGCGGGTTTGGGATCTCAAATAAAAGTGTTCAAGCCAAGCATTCTGAGCCCTCACAACGACAATTCATAGATCCATTTAATGGACATCTGGGTCGCAGTGTGAGCTGCACAGCTAGATCGACGTAGGCTCTGATGGCCATGCTTTTTCACATTCGTCATGCTCTGCGCTACGTCTATGGGCAACCCGTATTTCTTGAGCCCACCACACTTCGCTTAGCTCCTCGCAACGACCCAGCCCAGCAGCTCCTGCATCACGAACTGAGGGTGCAGCCCCAACCAAGCGGCAGCAGCCGCGTGCTGGAGGCAGATGGTGGCGAAGCCCTTGTGCTTTGGTTTGACCCGTTGCAGCACGAGCTCAACATCGAGGTGGAGATGGTGGTGCGCACCACGCGCGCAAACCCCTTCGGTTGGATCGTGACCCATCCGCCGGCGTTGGTTCTGCCGGCTGCCTATCCGCCTGCCGAGGCGCGATCCCTCCTTGCCTGCCTGGCGGGGAGCACGCCTGTAGCCAGTCCGGTGCTGCAGTGGGCAGCGACACTGGCCACAGAGGTGGATGGCGCAACCACCGACTTCCTGATGCATCTGGCCGACACGATCCACCGTGGCTTTCAACACGTGGGACGGCCCGACGGTGAGCCGATGCCCCCTGTCGACACGCTCGCAACGCGGACCGGCGCCTGCCGTGACACCGCCATGCTGTTTGTGGCGGCCTGTCGCAGTCTCGGTCTTGCCGCTCGATTCGTCAGCGGCTACTCGATGCACCACCCCGCGGAAGTGAGCGAGCACGAACTACATGCCTGGGCGGAGGTTTACCTGCCCGGCGCAGGTTGGCGGGGCTATGACCCCAGCCTTGGCTTGGCCGTGGCAGACGGGCATGTGGCGCTCACCGCTGCCCCCGATCACCACCTGGCCGCTGCTGTCAGCGGCAGCTACCGCGGCACCGGCATTGGCTCGTTGATGCGCTACGCCGTGGAGGTGCGCACAGCCAGAAACCTGGACGAGCTGCAGGGCCTCGATCGCAACCAGCAACTCCAGCTGCCTCCGTTGGAGCAGTGGCTCAGCAGTGAGCAGCCTTCAGCTCTGTCTTGCTGAACAGATTCAAGTTCTCGCCAATAGGTAGTGCTCAGCACAGCCCATGCCGATCCAGGGAGCCCATGCTTGAGAAACCTACTTTGATCGCCATGCCCACTTTCACCATCACGCTTGAGAGCGGCAAATCCTTTCCCTGCGCAGACGACGCTTACATCCTCGATGCCGCCGAAGAGCAGGGCATTGATCTCCCCTATTCCTGCCGGGCAGGCGCCTGCAGCACCTGTGCCGGCCAGCTCATCGCGGGCAAGGTTGATCAATCCGATCAGTCCTATCTTGACGACGACCAGATCGAGAAGGGGTTTGCACTCCTCTGCGTCAGCTACCCGCTGAGCGATTGCACGATTCGCGCCAACGCAGAGGAAGACCTGGCGTAGTGCTCATTCCAGGCTGCCATGCAGCACATCCATCACCTGGAGGATCCATCACCTGGAGGATGTCGTCTGTGAGCGACTACTCCAGATTGAGAACCGCGGCAAGATTATTGAGAATATTTCGCTCATCCACCTTCAGCTCACCATCAGATGCTCGGCTCCCTGTGTGCGCAATTGCCCTAACAGGCTATCCAGCAATTGCGCCATCTCGCCATCGCTGTAGTCGCGAAAAGGCAGGCGGTAATCCAAAGCGTGGCGAAGGGAGCGAGCTCCCGCTGCGCTCATCACGCCATCCCAGCAGAGCGCTGCCAAAGCCACCGCCGCAAACCCATCCGCGGTACTGGGGGAGGTTGTCATTGTTGAGGTCTGCAGACGTTGAGAAATCACCAGTTGCGGAGAAGCAGCTCCTTGAATCTTTGGTGACAGTCATTCACTGCACAGCTTCCACTCGCCTGGCTGCTGTGGCCTGTGCAACAGGTTCTTGAAAAGTCACGCATTTAAAAAAGAAAAAATAACAAATCAGCAAGCTGTGACCTACCGCACAGCACAGGGACCAAGTCGGCATCTGCACTGGGGTGGTTTGCTGATTCCGGGTTCAGCCGCCACCACGCAGGGATCATGGCCAGCCCTGACAGCTGGCAGGGCCTGCGCCGATCCCGATCGGCCTAGGACGAACAGCTGTAATGCGACACGCCACCCGCATTGAAGAACTCCCTGGGCTTGAGCCGGTCGTAGGTCGCCGCCAGTTCGGCTGCTGGCGCGTCGTAGGGATGGCTGAACACCTCCTGAAGCTCCTGGATCAGGGTTGTATCTCCCTGTTCAGCCTGTTGATAGGCGGGCGCCACCAACCACTCGCGCCAGGTGATCGCGGGGTTGACCCCTTTCATGGCTGCGGAGGTTTCGCTGAGGTTGCCGTTGGCGTTGAGTTGATGCCGCCACCGTTGCAGCCAGCTCTCCCACTGCACCTTGAGCTCCTCGGAGCTGGGCAGATAGAAGCTCGCTTGTAGGGCTGAGAGCTGCTCGGGAATCTCGGAGAGCCGCCGAAAGAAGATCGTGTAATCCGCCTTGGACGCCACCATCAGCTCGAGCAGCTCGTTCACCAGCGCGGCATCGGGACTGCTCAAGCCCAGCTTCCTGGCCCACATCGCCTCGAGCTCCTGTTGCATCGCTGCGACGAAGCTGTCGCGGATCGCATCCAGCCGCTCCAGGGCCTCCGCATGGTCTGCGAGCAGCAGCCGGATGGCGGCCCAGAACATCTGGAAGTTGGCTTCGGCGGCCACCGGTTGATTCAAGAAGCAGAAATGCTCGCCGCCGCCGGTCCAGGGTTGGAAGCGGGGGTCGAACAGTTCGCAATAGCCGAAGGGGCCGTAGTCGAGGGTGTAGCCACCGGCAGCGCAGTTGTCGCTGTTGAAATTGCCCTGGCAGTAGCCCACGCGGATCCAATTCGCCACCAGTGCGGTGAGCCGCCCGCGAAACAAGCCCGCCAGTTCCACCACCTGATCCCTGAACTCCAGGCTCGGATCAATCTCCGCCCGGTAGTTGCGCTCGATCAGATGCGCCACGATCATCCGCAGCTCGAGTAGCGCATCCGGATGGGCCTGGCTGCGGGCGCGACGGGCAAACAGCTCCAGCTGACCCACCCGCAGAAACGAGGGCGCCACCCGGGTGGTGATTGCCACGGGATTGTCCACCAGGATGTCGGGATCGAACGAGCTGGAGTTCGGCGCATACCAGGGCCGCCGCACCGTTTCAGCGCGCGACACATAAAGCGTCAGCGAGCGGGAGGTGGGAACCCCGAGGGCATGCATGAACTCCTGGGCCAGAAACTCGCGCACGCTGGAGCGGAGCACCGCCCGTCCATCGGCGCCGCGGCAGTAGGGCGTTGGGCCGCCGCCTTTGAGTTGCAGTTCCCAGCGCTTGCCGTTGAACAAGCCTTCAAACACGGAAATGGCCCGGCCATCGCCGTAGCCGTTGCCGGTGCCAAACGGGCACTGCTGGATGTATTCGCTGCCGTAGATCGACAGGGCATAGCCGGTGGCCCAGCCATACGGGCGCATCGGCCCTGTGGCCACGCTGATGTCGCCGGAAAACAGACGGCGGAACTGGTCGTCGTGGGCCAGCCCATCGCTCAGGCCCAGTTCATCAAACAAGGCTTGGCTATGGGCCACATACTCCGGATCTGGCAGCGGCGTGGGCGTCACCGGCACAAAATGACCGGAGAACACCTGGCGGGGCCGGTGATCCTGGCCATCGCCGCTCGCCTGGGGATCGCCCTGCAGCGACTCCAGGAGCGAATAGTCGGCCCGTTGGACGAACTCCGGGAAGGTTGTGATCAGCACGGCTCTCTCAGGTTCTGGGCTTGCCGGGGCCAGCCCGGTCGCTGAGGTCATCATCTCTATGAAGCTGCTCATCGATGGCCTATCAAGAGCTGTACGGATCGCGACCGCAACCCCAGCCTCCGCCCCACCATGCAGATCGTGATCCTCGATGGCTACACGGCCAACCCCGGCGATCTGAGCTGGGCTGAACTCGAGGCCCTCGGCCCGTGCACCGTGTTTGACCACACGGAGGCGGAGGCGGTGATCTCCCGCATCGGGGCTGCGGAGATCGTGCTCACCAACAAAACTCCGCTGCCGGCGGATGTGCTCGCTGCCTTGCCCCATCTGAAGCTGATCAGCGTGCTGGGCACGGGCTTCAACGTGGTGGACGTTGCAGCGGCCAAGGATCGCGGCATCACGGTGTGCAATGTGCCGGCCTACAGCACGCCTGGAGTGGCTCAGGCGGTGTTCGCCCTGCTGCTGGAGCTCACCAACCGCACCGGCCACCACAACCGCACGGTGCACGAAGGGCGCTGGAGTGCCAGTAAGCAGTTCTGCTACTGGGATGGCACCCTGCAAGAGCTCGCCGGCCTCACCTTGGGAATCGTGGGCTACGGCGAGATCGGCGCGGCGGTGGCCCGCGTGGGCCGGGCCTTCGGCATGCACATCCTCGCCAACCGGCGCAGTGGCGCAGGCACCATCGCGGAGGGCGGCGCCTTCGTCGACCTCGATCGCCTGTTTGGCGAGAGTGATGTGGTGAGCCTGCACTGTCCGCTCACCGCCGACACCGCGCATCTGGTGAACGCCATCCGGCTTGCCCAGATGAAGCCGACGGCCTACCTGATCAACACAGCCCGGGGCGGCTTGGTGCAGGAAGCAGATCTGGCGGCTGGCTTCAACGCCGGCCACCTTGCCGGTGCCGGCCTCGATGTGCTCTCCGTGGAACCTCCCCCGGCCGACAATCCACTGCTCACGGCGAAGAATTGCGTGATCACCCCCCACATCGCCTGGGCCACCAGGGCCGCCCGCCGCCGGCTGCTCACCCTCTCGGCGGCCAACATTGCCGCGTTTCTCGCCGGCACGCCGCAACACGTGGTGACCTGATGCCATCCCTCCTCTGCAACGGCACCAGCATGCAACCGGCGTAATCTGCCCCCAACTCCCTCTCCGCTCGCACCATGCATGCCGTGCCGCTCCACCTTGAGGCCGGCAGCGACGTGCGCCGCAGCCTCGAGCAGCTGGCCCAGCAGCATCAGGCCGGTGGCTTTGTGCTGAGTGTGGTGGGCAACCTCTCCCAGGCGGCCTTCGCCTGCCCCGGCAAAACCGCCCCCACCGTGCTCCAGGGCGAACTCGAAATCATCACCTTGCAGGGCACCCTCTCGCCGGATGGTGTTCACCTGCACCTGAGCTTCTCCGATGCCGAATGCCAGGTGTGGGGCGGCCATCTCGAGCACGGCACCCTGGTGCTGCGCGGCGCCGACCTGCTGGTGGGGTTCCTCACCGAGCCGGCCCAGGAGCTGACCCACCCGCGGATGATCGCCAAACCGCGCGTTGAGATCGCCACGTTGCCGGGCTGTCCCTTCTCGCGGCGGGCCCTGCGCATGTTGCGCACCCTCGGCATTCCTTTCCTGGAAATCCAGCCCACTGCCGAAGGCAGCGTGCCCCAGATCGTCATCGATGGCGTGGCCATCGGCGGCTACGACGCCCTGGCCGAGCTGCACAGCCGCGGGGAACTGGAAGCCCTGCGCGGCCTGTGAGCGCCTGGCCGAGCAGCGGCCAGCTGCAGCTGAGCACCACAGCGGGCTGCGGCCTGGCGATCGCCGGCTATCCCCGCTTCCGCTACGACGCCCGTGGAGGCGGTGGCCTCGGACACCTCGATGCCGCCGATCACACTGGCCGCCAGGCGCTGGTGTTTGCGCCGGCGAGCCTGGTGATTCCGCCGCTCTGCTGGCGCACCACCCGGGTGCTGGGGCTGCCGCTGCCACCAGGGCTGGCCATCCACATCGAGCCCGAGGAGCTAGCGGGCCACTGGGATCCAGCCACTGCCAGCCTGACGCTGCGATTTCGCGCTCGCTTTCACCTCAACCTCGCAGGCCTCTACCAGCCCCCCGCTCTGCAGATCGACACGGAGCTCAGCAGCACCGCGGCCCAGGGCCTGCGCCACCGGGCCAGCGGACAACCCCTGGACGCGGATGGCCAAACCTTGCTGGTGGGCGTCGCCACGGTGCCACCCAGCGGAGACCCCTGGCTGGATCGCTTCCTCGGCCTTCCGGATGAAGCGCTTGCCATGCTGCGCTGCAGCGTCGTGCCTGTTCCGTGAGTGAATCGCTGCCCCAACGCCTGGATCGCTGGATCGCCCGAGCTGGTTTCAACCTGGTGATCCCCGTAGTGATCCTGCTGATCCCCTGGCTGCAGGAACTGGTGGATCAGCTGGTGTTTGGTGGGCGCTGGAATCTGCCGATGACGCCTGGTGGCTCATTTTTGGGCGTGCTGACGGCTCCCTTCAGCCACAGCGGTTTCGGCCACCTGCTGGCCAACTCCCTCACCTTTCTGCCCCTCTCCTGGCTGGTGCTGCTGCGCGGTCGCCGCGATTACCTGGCCGTTTGGCTGGGGGTGTACGCCACCGCCATCCCCGTGTGGCTGCTCTGGCCCAGCGGCAGCCATGGGCTCTCTAGTGTGGTTTATGGCCTGCTGGGTTACCTGCTGCTGATCGGCTGGATGGAGAAGCGCCCCCTGTCGCTGGCCCTGTCGGTGCTGGCCCTGGTCACCTACGCCGGGGTGCTGCCAAGCCTGCTGCCAATTTTTTCGCCACCCGGCGTCAGCTGGATCGGACACCTCAGTGGCTTCGCCGGCGGCTTGCTCGCAGCTACGGGCGTCGCCCGCGATTGAGCTGCCGCATCTGCCAGGTCACCAACGTGCCCACCGGACTCCAGAGCAAATAGGGCACCAGCAGGCCAGCGGCCAGGGAGCTCAGCGTTGACACTCCCAGGGTGAGGGCAATGCCCCACACCCAACCGGCAAAGCCGATCGCCGTGCCCGCTCCCAGGCTGCGGCTGCGGCAGATCGCCAGGGTGTAGCTCTGCACCAATACCAATTGCACCAGATACGCCACCATCCAGGATGCGCTCCAGGAGGCCTGCCAGGTGAGCCAGGCCGAAGCCGCGAAGCAGGCATAGATCAGCAGCCAGATCACCGGGATCCAGCCTTCAAACACCAACCAGCGGGGCCGGCGTAGCCGAATGAACCAGGCAAAGTCCTGACGACTGGGGTTCAGCACTCCCGCCACCCCCGTCATCACCAGCAGAATCATCAGGCCTGCCAGCACGGCGCGCGGCTCGTCAACCCCCACCCTGACGCAGCACCGGCGGCGCTGCGCTAAGCCAAGTCACAACGCACCACACGTCGCAGCCATGCAGCCAGCCAGCCAGGTCGATCGGCCCAGCCCACAAACCATCCTGGCTGCCTCTAGCCCCTGGGTAGCCGTGGTGCTCAACCTGGTGCCCGGCCTGGGCACTGGCTACATCTATCAACGTCGCTGGCGCGCCTACTGGATCACCTCCGCGGTGGCCACGGCCTGGTTTGTGGCTGGCGCCCTGCTGGGCCAGAAGGTGGATCCCGGGCTGATGCCCGACCTCGTGCAGCGCAACCAACTGATCGGTCTGGCCGGACTGTTGGCGCTCGCGGGCATCACCGCCACCGAAGCGGGCCTGGCGGCCCGCCGCGCTCAGCCCAGCTCCAGGCAGGCCAACCCATAAACGTCGTTGAGGGGCACCGCCGGCAGCACGCCTCGCACCATCCGCAGGCTCTCCCCCACCACGGCAAAGCCAAGCTGCTGCAGGAGCGGAGCAGCCTGGGGATTGGCCCCCGGGGCATCGATCAACACCACGCCGGGATGGCGCTCCATCAGGGCCTCCAGCAGGCGTACCGCCAGGGCTGGCGTGTCGGCCAGCAGGGGGCCAATCCGCCAACCCTCCCCCCGTTGCAGCAAGCAGGGGCGAATCCGCCCGAAGCCATGGCAGGCCCCGGCCGCATCGATCAACGCCAGCACCGTGCCAGCGGGATGGTGCAGCCAGTCGGCCAGGAAATGGGGGCGTGGGCTGGGCTCCCGCACGGCGTCGTAGGCCTGCACGGCCGCATCCGGAATCGCCGGCCCCTCCACCAGGCTGAGCCCCTCGGCCGCAGCACTGCGCTGGGACAGTGCACTGCCCTCAACGGGTGCTCGCTCCTCCACGATGCGCTGCCAGCGTCGGGTCGGAGAAGCCGCCACAAAGCCCCAACTGGCGTAATCGGCAATGCGATCCGTTGCCGCCTCGATGCCGATGCAGGGGATGCCCTCAAGATGCGCCAGGGCATGGCACCAGAGCTGGCGGCCATAGCCCTGGCCGCGGTACTCGGGCTGCACCAGAAACAGGCCGATGAAGCCGTATTCGGCGTTGTAGCGCACACCGGCGATGCACCCGATGGGACGGCCATCGAGACAGCCCACCCAGAACCCCTGGCGATCGGTATGGCGGTAGATGGCGAAATCCCCGCGGCCCGGCGCGAACTGTTCAGCCCGGGCCCAGGCGGTGACCAGGGGCAGGTCCGCCTTGTTGAGAGCCCTAATCTGCAGCCGTGAAGCGGTCACCCGCCCTCAGACCGAGCCGTAGGCGATCTGACAGCTGGCATTGAGCAGCTGCGCCTGGTCGGCCGTGGCAAGGCCGGTCACCCCCCAGGCCGGATTCCAGGCCGACGCCCTTGGCGCCCGAGTGAGCCCAACCCCTGGGGCACCCTCCATCACCGAGGAAGGCAGCGGCATGGGCTTGAGTCTGGCCATGGCGCCGCCATCACTTCACGCTGTCTAGCCAGCGGTTCAGAGCTTGGCGGGAAGAATCCAGAGAATGCTGTGCATCCACACAGAAGCTCGCCCCCCCACGGGCTCGGTGGGGCAGAGCTGCTGGTGCGCATTGAGGCGGCACGCTGGCTTCAGTTGTATTCGCCAGGTATGTCCTGTTTGGTCACGGTGACCCGGCCCACCTTCTGGCCTGAGATCCGCAGCAGTTCGTCCCCAGAAAACTCATAGCCCAGGCCTGCACCGATCTGGGCCACGTCGTCGGCCGTCGCAGCGGATTTGACCGCTTCTCTCAGGGCCGCGTCATCTTGAACCTTGGCTAGAAAGGCCTTCAACTCAGCGAGGGACATGGCAGGTCGTCGGCGAGGAGGCTCAGCAGATCGGTGGCATCCTGATCCACCAGCACCAAGCGCTGCAGCACGAGCTGCCGATCCAAAGCTGTCAGTTCACCATCGGCCTGCCACTTAAGGCAGGTGCGTCCCAAACAGGTCATGCCCCCTCCTTTGGTGTGTGTGTCGTTCTGCTTTCCATCGTCATCCCGGCGGAGCAGGCTGTCTGCCCCCATCAGGGGGTGATTACAGCGCACCAATGCGGCGCACGAAACCCCAGGCTGCAGACAGCGCTCGACGCAGCGCACAGTGGTGGATCTGTGTGTCTCCAGGCCATGGCCAGCGATCGCGAACGCCAGCTGGATCTGCTTCAGATCGTTTGTTGCGTGGCCTGGGTGGACGGAGATGTCTCGGCAGAAGAGAAACGCCTGCTTGAACAGTTGGTGGCGCGCTACTTCTCATCGGAAAACGGCGCCGATGCCAGCGAGGAAGCGGCTCGTCTGTTGGAAGCCTGGACCGTGGATGGAACGCTGCTGGACGAGCTGATGGCGCGGTTGACCGTGGCCGAGGACCGGCTTCTGGCCCTGAAACTCGCTTACATGATGGCCAGGGTGAGCCAACGCCCAAAGGACAGCGCCGCGATCAATCCCCAGGAAAAGGTGCTTTACCGCCAGCTGGTGGAAGGACTTCGCCTCACCGAGGCCGAGATTCAGGAAGCGGAGTGGGCTGCTGAGCAGGAGTTGTCCAGCGGCAAAGGGATCTGGGCCCTGCTGGGGGCGGCATTCTCAGGGCTTGGCGCTTGGCCCAGCCATGAGATGCTCGAAACCCCCGGGATGCAGTGGCTCTAGATGCAGTGGCTCTGAGCGAGGGGTGCGAAACCTGATCTCAGCCCAGGCCGATTTGGCGGAGGATGCCCTGGCCGGTGAGCAGCTCGGTCGCGAGGCCGATCACAAAACCCAGCATGGCCATGCGGCCATTCCAGGTTTCAGCAAAGGCGACGAAGCCAAAGCGGGAAGAGGAATCAGTCATAACCAAAAGTTTGTTACGAAACTTCGCGTCAACGTAACGGGGGGTGGGACTCCCGGATGTATCTCCGGATGCCAATCGGCGCATCTGCCGCACGTTCGCCTTGTTACGAAAGACTGAGGTCCGGTCACTCCAGGATCAACGGAGCAAACTTCTGCGAAGCCGCACCGCTCCACCATGTCTGTTGGAACCGTGTTTCTCGAAGCCCTCAGCACCGGGGTCATCGCCCCAGCCGAACTGAGCTGGCTCACCCAGCACCAGGACGACTTCAACCGCGTCGAAGAAGCCACCGCCTTGCGCCTGGGTCGCCTGCTCGACCAGGGCGTCATCCAGCTGGGCTGCCGCCTGCCTCGGCCCTGAGGCCCAGCTCCAGCGCCTCCAGCAACGCCGGCCCGTAGCGATCCAGCTTCGCCTGGCCAATGCCGCTGATCTCGGCCATCGCCTGGAGTGATCTGGGCCGGCGGGCCACCACCTCCACCAAGGTGCGGTCGTGGAACACCACATAGGGCGGCAGCCCCTGGCTACGGGCCTGCTCCCGTCGCCAGTCCTTGAGCGCCTGCAGCAACGGAGCGTCGTCGGGGCTGAGCTCCGCAGGCAGGGCTGCCGTGCCAGTAGACGGCTGGCGTCGACGCTCCCGCTTGGGGGGTGGCAGGCGCAGCAGCAGCTGTTGCTCGCCCCGCAGCAGAGGCTTCACCAGCGCCTCAGAGCCAAACCCCAGGGCGCCATAGCGCTCGGGGTCCGAATGCAGCAGGCCGCGGGCGACCAGTTGCCGAAACAAGCTGCGCCACTGGCCCCGGTCGAGCTCCTGGCCGATGCCATACACACTCAGGTTCTGGTGGCCGAGCTCACGCACCCGAGCGGTGTCCGCCCCCAGCAGCACATCCACCAGATGGGCCGCCCCGAAGCGACTGCCGCAGCGGTACACCGCTGAAAGGGCTTTGCGGGCCGGCTCGGTCACATCCACCGCCGTGTCCGGCTCCAGGCATAGATCGCAGTTGCCGCAGGGTTGAGCCAGCTCCTCAGCGAAGTGGGCCAGCAACACCTGACGGCGGCAACCACTGGCCTCAGTGAAGCTGATCAGGGCGTCGAGTTTGCCGTGCTCAATCCGCTTCTGAACGGGCTCGGCGTCGGAGTCGTCGATGAACCGGCGCAGCTGGGGCACATCCCCTGCTCCGTGCACCATCCAGGCGAGCGCCGGCAGACCATCGCGGCCCGCCCGGCCCGTCTCCTGGTAATAGGCCTCCAGGCTCTTGGGCAGATCCACGTGGGCCACAAAGCGCACATCGGGCTTGTCGATGCCCATGCCGAAGGCGATCGTGGCCACCACAATCACGCCGCTCTCCCGCCGAAAGCGCTCCAGGGCTGCGCTGCGCTGGGCCGCATCCAAACCGGCGTGGTAGGCCACAGCGTCGTAGCCGGCGGCCTGCAGGTCGCGGCAGAAACGGTCCACGCGGCTGCGGGAGCGGGCATACACAATCCCCGCCTCACCGCGGTGGTCGGCCAACAGCTCGAGCAGCTGACAGCGGGCATCATCCTTGTCGCGCAGCACATAACGGATGTTGGGCCGATCGAAGCTGGCCAGAAACACCCGGCCCTGCTCCAACTGCAGCCTGGTGCGGATCTCTTCGCGGGTGCGGGGATCGGCGGTGGCGGTGAGGGCCAGCCGCGGCACATCGCCAAAGCGCTGGGCCAACACCGCCAGCTGCAGATAGTCGGGGCGGAAATCGTGGCCCCACTGGGAGACGCAGTGGGCCTCATCAATGGCAAACAGAGCGATCGGCAGGACCGCCAAACGATCCAGGGTGCCCGGGGCCAACAGACGCTCGGGGGAGAGGTAGAGCAAGTCGAGCGCACCGGTCCGCAGGGCGCTCCAGGTGGCAGCGCTCTCCTCAGCGGAGCAACTCGAATGCAGCGCAGCTGCCCGCACCCCGGCCTGGCGCAAGCCTTCCACCTGGTCCTGCATCAGGGCAATCAGGGGCGAGATCACCACGCCGATACCGGGGCGGCAGAGGGCGGGGATCTGATAGCAGAGCGATTTGCCCCCACCCGTGGGCATCAGCACCAGCGCCGAACCGCCCGCCACCACGTGCTCGACGATCTCCTGCTGGGGGCCCCGGAAGGCGCCATAGCCGAACACCTCCTGCAGCACCTGCGCGGGAGAGGGCAGGCCCGCCATCACTCGGCTTGGCATCGCAGCGGCGCGGCTCAGGCCTTGGCGAAGCGCATCGCCGCGGGCTGTCCCCACGCACCGCTGGCCCGATAACCGCGGGGGTTGGCACAGAGATGGCGCAGGATCCAAAAGAGCGGCTCAGGGCTTTCGGCGCCGAGGGCCTGCTGCAGCTCCTGCAGGCTGCGCTCCTGGCCATCCGCCAGCAGCGCCTCAAGCCGCCCCTGCAGCGCCAGGATCTCGGCAGCCGCCTTCTTGCCGGCCTCGACACCGGGCTGGTCGTAGGCGTTGATGTTCACCAGTTCGGCATAGAGGCCTACGGCGCGCTCAAACAGGGCGATCAGGGCGCCGAGAGAGGTGGCATCAAAGCGGCGCAGGGTGATCGAGAGGCTCTGGCGGCCGCCCTCCATCAAGGCAGAGCGGGTGCCCTGCAGGAAGCCATCGAGGAAATCGCCGGGGATCTCATCGCCGATCGGGGGGATATCACTGGGTTCCTCCAGGGCCTCGATGAAGGTGACAAAGAAGTTGTCGATGCCATCGCGCAACTGCTGCACATAGGCGTGCTGGTCGGTGGAGCCCTTGTTGCCATACACCGCGATGCCCTGGTGCACCACCTGGCCATTGCGGTCGTGCTTCTTGCCCAGGCTTTCCATCACCAGCTGCTGCAGGTAGCGGCTGAACACCTCCAGGCGATCGCGGTAGGGGAGCACGACCATGTCGCGCTGGCCCCGGCCATGACCAGCCACATACCAGGAGGCCGCCATCAGGGCCGCCGGGTTGCGACGCAGGTCGGCCAGCCGGGTGAGCGCATCCATGCGGGAGGCCCCGGACAGAAAACCAGGGATGTCGGCAGCGATCAGAGCCGCGGGCAACAACCCCACCGCACTGGTGATGCTGGTGCGTCCGCCCACCCAATCGAACATGTCGAAACGGCGGAGCCACTGGCCCGCAACAGCCAGCTGATCGAGCTTGCTGCCCAGCATCGTGACGGCCACCGCCTGGCCGGCCCACTGGCCACCGCGGGCCTCCAACCGGGACTGGGCCTGCTCCATGCCGATGTGGGGCTCCGGCGTGCCGCCCGACTTGCTCACCACCACCACCAACGTGGTGGCCAGCCGACTGTCGAGGGCCGCCAGGGTGCGGCTCATGCCATTTGGATCGACGTTGTCGAAGAAATGGAAGGGGAGCCCCTGACCCGCGTCCTGCAGGGCACGCACCATCAACAGCGGCCCCAGCCCGGAACCACCGATGCCGATCCAGAGCACGTCGGTGAAGGCCTGGCCGTTGGGAGCCTTGAGGCTGCCGTTCAGCACCGCCTGGCCGAAGGCTGCGATCCGTTCCACCTCCGCGTCGATGTGGGCGGCAATGGCGGGTTCCGGAGCCAGGCTGGGCGTGCGCAACCAGTAATGACCCACCTGACGCTGTTCGTCAGGGTTGGCGATCGCCCCGGCCTCAAGGGCTGCCATGGCTGTGAAAGCCTGTTCGAAGCGAGGAGCCAGGCCGTCGAGGTCGCCCTGGCCGATCGCCATGCGGCTCACATCCAGCCAGATGCCGAGATCCTCCTCGTACCAGAGCAGCTCGCAGAAGCGCTGCCACTGGGATTCAGCACTGGAGCCATCGAAATTGGCAAGCATGGGCTTGCGGCTCAGGCCGCTCACGTCGACAGAACTTACGCCTGAACCCCGCCCTGCACCAGCGCAGGAGCAGGGGCCGGACGTCAGACCGTTCCCTGGGCCAAGAAAAACCCAGACAATTCCTTAAGATCAGTTTGGGAATTTAAGACTTGTGTGTCGAACCGTTTCAGCCACCGGAGCTGGCTTGCCTGGGGCAAGCGCCTGGTAGGGGTTCGGCGCCCCACTGGGCTGACGGCAGCCCTTCTGGCCGTGGCTACCCTGCCGTTCACCGGTGGCCCCAGCAAGCCCCTGCTGCTGCTTGACCCTGGTCTGAGCGGCAGCATCAGCAACGCCCAAGGCGCAAGCGACCAAGTCGACCCCCTGCAGTTCTCGGCAGCCGAGCTCAGCGAACTCAAGCGGCGGTTTGGCGTGCACGGGCCCCAGCCACGGCTGGCCCAGCTTTTCACCAGCGGCATCGACCAACTCGAGCCCCTGCGCTCCCACACCCTTGGGCGCATCGCCGATCTGAGGCCAGTGATCCTGGCCGAAAGCCAACGCCAACGCGTGAATCCAATGCTGGTGGCGGCGATTCTCTTCGACGAAATGCGCCACGCCAAGCCCGGCGAAGATCTGCCCCTGGCAGCCCACTCCGGGTTGTTCAGCACCCACGGCCCGGCCCAGCTCGGCCTGGGTGAAATGGTCCACCAGGGTCTGCTGAAGCCCGATGCCTCCGATGCCGAGATCAGCCAGGCCCGTGATGCCTTGCTCGACCCCGAGCAGAACGTGGTGCTGCTGGTGGGCAAATTCGCGCGCCTGAGCCGGGAGTTGAACTTGCCGAAGCGCCAGCTGCAGGCCAGCAAGAGCCAACGGGATGCCAAAGCGCTGGCCACCCTGGCCTATCTGCACAACGGCAAGCTCGACTACCCCCGCCGCATCCTGCGCGCCATGCAGGATGCCGAGCTGCACGCCCTGATGTACTCCAGGCGCAAAGCGGCGCCTTCACCCCTGATCTGATCGGCCAGAACACAGCATTCCCAGGTTCTGGAGGCGCTGTTGCAAGGCTGACCACTGAAAACTGCGGGGATCGGCCCGCTCGCCGCCCAGATCCACGGCTCGATGGGTGGTGATGTGGTCGGCCGGGATCCCGTAGCGCTGCATCCAGCCGGCCAGCAGGGCCGCCAAGGCGTCGTACTGGGCCGCGGAATAGCCGCTGTGGGTCGGATTCTGGCCCTCGCCATCAAGGGGCGTTTCCAGGCTGACGTGCAAGGCGAAGTTGTTGACAGAGCCGCTCGCCTTGGCGTTAGTCACCACCCAGCGGCCATTGAAGGCCGAATTGCCGGCGCCAAAGGCGCGCTTGGCGGGATCCAGCACCTGCACCACTGAGCCATCCCCACCAATGAGGGAGTGGTAGCTCACCTGGTCGTCATCGCGCGGATGGGGGGTGAGGAAGGTGTTGATCGCCGAGCCGATCCCGTACACCGTCTCGTGCAGCACCACCAGCTGGGGAGTGGGGTCGATGGGGTTGCCATAGGCATCCCGGATGAACCGCTCGCCGTAGTTGGTGGGGTGGATCTGGACCCGGGCCGGCGAGGTCTGCACCTCGCTCACCAGGGCCTGCAGCCGGGTGCGTTGGGCGGGATCGGTGATCGTGCAACTGCTGCGCAGAGGCGATTGCCAGCTGGCCTGTCTCGGCGGGCCCGGGGCCGCACGCCGGCCCGGCTCCGGAGCCGCGGGCGGCTGACGCACCTCCTCCAGCAGCTCCAGCAGGCTGGGGCGCTTGCGGCCGCCGCTGGCTTCTGCCGACAACTCCCGGGCCAACCAGCCCATTCCCCCCAGGGCGACCATGGCGCCTGCGGCCAGGGCCAACCACAGGGGGCGGGGGGAGGCGGTCATGGGACCTCCAGGGTCAGCCACCGCTGGCGCTGGGGTGCCGTCGCCTCGCCGGATGCGGGGTCCAGATCCAGAGTCCAGCGCTCCACGGCTGGCGCCTCGGGCAGGAGGGTGGTGGTACGCACCCGTCCGTCCCGGCAAAACAGCAACGCGTGGCCACTCAGAGGACGCTCCGGCCGAAGCAGATCCGCGATGTCGTCGACGTTGCGCACACGCATGCCATCGAGGGCGAGCCATTCATCGCCAACGGCCAGGCCCGCCCGCTCGGCTGGGCCATCGCGGACAACCCGCTGCAGCGTCAGGCCAGCGGCCCCAGGCTCCAGCCGGCAGCCCAACTCCTGGCTGGGGGCCAGCTGGGGTTCCAGCCGCAGGCCCACATCCGCCAGATAGGCCTGCAGCGGTGGATCGTCGCAACTGTTGAGCCACTGCGGCAGCAGCACGGCCAGATCGGCGGCATGGCGGGCAAACGCATCGATCAGATCCACGTCCCGGTAACCCCGGCCCCCAGCCCCATGGCTGGCCCACAACTCGCGCAGCACCTGGGGCAGGCAGGCCCCAACGCGACGCAGGTGCAGATCCAGCACCAGGGCCAGCACCGCTCCCTTGAGGTAGTAGCTGATCTGGCTGTTCGGCGAATAGGCATCGGGCCGGTAGAGCTTCACCCAGGCCTCCTCGCTGCTGGAGCGCAGGCTCTGCACCCGCCGGCCAGGGCTGAGCAGGTAACGGCTCAAGTCGGCGCCCAGATCCTCGAGCACCTCCTTCTCGGTGCTGCACCCGGCGCTGTGGGGCAACAGCTGATCGACATAGCTGGTCACGCCCTCGGCGAACCAAAGCGTGGGGACCACCACCGCCTGGTCGTAGCGATAGGGCGTGAGCTCGGCGGGGCGTAACCGCCGCACGTTCCACTGATGCAGGTATTCGTGGGCGGCGAGCTGCAGCAACTTGCGGCGCCCCTCCGGTCGGCCCAAAGACCGCCGACCGAACTGCAACACCGTGCTGAGATCGTGCTCCAGGCCGCCATAGCCGCTGTCGGTGAGGTGCAGCACAACCAGGTAGTGATCCGCCGCCGGCCGCTCCACCTCCATCAGGCGGCAACAGGCCAGGCAGACCTGCTCGAGATCCTTAAGCCAGCGCGGATCGGCGTCAACGGGATCACGTCCTTGCAGATCGGAGCCCCAGCTCACCCAGCGGTGGGGCACGCCGGCAACGCTGAAGGCGTGGGCGCGGTGGGGGCCGGCCTCGACCGGCGTGTCCAGCAGCTGATCGAAGTCGCGGGCCAGCCAGCCGCCGCCTTCAGCCCCGGTGGCATCGCCCTGCGGGGCCTCCGGCAGGGGCACGAAGGCCTGCCACCCAGTCGGGAGCGAAAGCTGCAGGCGGTGGGGCGTCCAGCGCTCCCCCTCCAGCTCCAGGGCCACCGCCGCCAAGGCCAGAAAGCCATGGTCGCCGTCGAGGTGGCAGGTGCGCACCGTGAGCTCGGTGGCCAGCACCGCGTAGTGGATCTCCAGCGGCTCGAGGCTGGGCAGCTCGAGCTGCCAACGGCTCGGGGTGAGTCGACGGGGCTCAAGGGTCCGCCCCCCCTGCCTGACTGTCAGCCCCTCAAGCTGACGGACATAGTCGCGGATCAGGTAGGAGCCCGGGGTCCAGGACGGCAGAGACAGGCGCAGACAGGAACGACTGGGGGTGTGGCTGAGGCGCACCCGCACCAGGTGCTGGTGGCAGGCCGTGAGATCCAGGTGAAACGCGGGCACGGGCTCTGGCACGGATCGCTCTGGCACAAGCAGGCGTCAGAGCACCACGCTCACCTGGGCCCCCGACAGCTGGCTGGCCGCTTCGCGCAGGGCCATCTCAGCGGCGTAGCGGCGGGTGATGGCGCCCAGCAGACGCTGCAGGGTCTGGGAGCGGCTCAGCCGCTGCAGATCGCCCACCAAGGCAAGGGATCCATCCGTGTGGCGCGTCCAGCCGAGCTGCACGCCACTTGAAAGGGTCACCTGCAAGTCGACAGGCTGGGTCTCGCCGGCGAAACCCTCCAGCTGGCCGCCCCACTCCGGGGAATGGCCCAGAGCCGCCAGGCTGGCTGCGAGTCCCTCGGCATCGCGAAGCACGGTTGGCAGGATGGAGAGGTGGGACACGGCAGAATGTCCGCTTTTTCAGACCCTAGCGATCAAGGGCCCTGCGTCCAGTGGCCGTTGCCACCGGATTGCCGAGAAGCCCATGCAACGGCCTGCGCACCGGAGCCCAGCCTCCTGCGGCTGGGGGTGATGGCCTCCGGTGCCGGCAGCAACTTCGAGGCCCTGGTGCAGGCCTGCCGGCAAGGCAACCTCCAGGCCGAAGTGGCCCTGCTGGTGGTGAACATTGGCGGCTGCGGTGCCCAGCAGCGGGCTGAGCGGCTGGGCATTCCCTGCCAGCTGCACGATCACCGGAACCATCCCAGCCGCGACCAGCTCGACCGGGCCCTGGTGGCCAGCTTTCAGGCAGCTGCCGTGGATCTGGTGGTGATGGCGGGGTGGATGCGGGTGGTCACCCCCACTCTGATCGGCGCCTTCCCAGACCGGCTGCTCAACATTCATCCCTCCCTGCTGCCCAGCTTCCGGGGCCTCGATGCGGTAGGTCAGGCCCTGGCGGCCGGGGTGACCCTGGCCGGCTGCACGGCCCACCTGGTGAGCGAGGAGGTGGATGCCGGCAGAATTTTGGTGCAGGCGGCCGTGCCCGTGCTGGCTGGCGACGACCACGCCAGCCTCACCCGCCGGATTCAGATGCAGGAGCACCGGATCCTGCCCCTGGCCGTAGCCCTCACCGCCCAGCAGCTTGGCAAGCCTGGCTGAGCGGGCTCAGGGATAGAAGGGCAATAACGGCAGACCCGTCGTGGACTCCAAGCCCGCCATCAAATTCAGGCACTGCACCCCCTGGCCCGCCTGACCCTTCACCAGGTTGTCGATCGCGCCCATCACGATCAGCTGGCCCGTGCGGGGATCAACCTGCACCGACAGCAGGGCCCGGTTGGTCTGGCGCACCCACTTGGTGGAGGGGTAGGTGCCCACCGGCAGCACCTCCACGCAGGGAGCCTGGCGGTAGGCCGAGGCCAGCAGGGTGGCGCAGTCTTCAGCGGTGAGGCCCGGATCCCGCAGGCGGCAATACACGGTGGCTAACAGACCCCGCACCATCGGCATCAGGTGGGGCGTGAACTGCAGCTGGATCTCGCGGCCGGCCACTCGACCCGCCAACTGCTCGATCTCGCTGGTGTGGCGGTGGCCCACCACGCCATAGGGCGCCACCGACTCGGAGCACTCGGCCAGCAGCAGGTGCTCCTTGGCGGCCCGTCCTCCGCCGGAGGTACCGGTCTTGGCGTCGATCACGATGCCGCCGGTGTCGATCAAGCCCTGCTTCAAAAAGGGGAGCAGCCCCAACAGGGATGCGGTGGGGAAGCATCCGGGGGCGGCCACCAGGCGGGCGCGACGGATCGCATCCGCCTCCCATTCCGGCAGCCCGTAGACAGCCTCACTGCACAGGTCGCCGTCGCTGCGGGGCACCTGGCGGGCCTCGGTGGCGTACACCTCTTGCCACTGGGCCAAAGAGCTGTAGCGGTAGTCGGCGGAGAGATCCACCACCCGCACGCCGCGCTCGAGCAGGAGAGGCACCAGCTGGGCCGCCACACCGTTGGGCAGGCTGAGCACTGCCAGATCCGCCGCCTCGGCGATGGCGTCGGGCTCCGGGGTCTGCACCACGGGGTCACCGGCCAGGGGCAGGAAGGGCACCAGTTCGCTCCAGCGCTTGCCGCTGCTGCGCTCGCCGCCCAGGAACGTGACGTCCAGGTTTGGGTGCTGGTGCAGCAGCCGCAAGGTTTGGAGCCCGCCGTAACCACTGGCCCCGATCACCGCAACGCGCTTGTTGGCCATGGCAGAGCCGCGGGGAAGGACGACCCGGGCTTTATAAAGGATGATTGCGCCAGGGCTCAGGCCCCACCCGCACTCCGTTGACCCTCCTGCGCGACCAGCCCCTCCCCTCCCACGACCCCGGCATCCGTTTCGACTCGATCGCCGATGCCCTGGCGGCGATCCGCAACGGCGAGTCGATCGTGGTGGTGGACGACGAAAACCGCGAAAACGAGGGCGACCTGATCTGCGCGGCCCAGTTCGCCACGCCCGAGCAGATCAACTTCATGGCCATCGAGGCTCGGGGCCTGATCTGTCTGGCGATGGAGGGCGAGCGGCTCGATGCCCTCGATCTGCCGCTGATGGTGGATCGCAACACCGACAGCAACCAGACCGCCTTCACCGTGAGCGTGGATGCGGGTGCTGAGAACGGGGTGAGCACCGGCATCTCCGCGGAGGATCGGGCCCGCACCATCCAGGTGGCGATCCATCCCCACACCCGTCCCAACGATCTGCGCCGGCCCGGCCACATCTTTCCGCTGCGGGCCAAGCAGGGCGGCGTGTTGAAGCGGGCTGGTCACACCGAAGCCGCCGTCGACCTGGCTCGCCTGGCCGGCCTCTACCCGGCCGGGGTGATCTGTGAAATCCAGAACAGCGACGGCTCCATGGCCCGGCTGGCCCAGCTGGCCGTGTACGCGAGGCGCCACGGATTAAGGCTGATCAGCATTGCCGACCTGATCCGCTACCGCCTCGACACCGAGCGTTTCGTACGCCGCCAGGCGGAAGCCACCTTGCCCAGCGCCTTTGGCGACTTCCGAGCCATCGGCTACCGCAACGAGCTCGATGGCAGCGAACATATCGCGATCGTGAAGGGGCAACCCGAGCGGGCTGAAGCCCCGGTGCTGGTGCGGGTGCACAGCGAATGTCTCACCGGCGATGCCTTCGGCTCCCTGCGCTGCGACTGCCGGCCCCAACTGGAAACCGCCCTGCGCATGATCGAAGCGGCCGGCGAAGGCGTGGTGGTGTATCTGCGCCAGGAGGGCCGCGGCATTGGCCTGATCAACAAACTCAAGGCCTATTCCCTCCAGGACACAGGCCTCGACACGGTGGAGGCCAACGAGCGCCTCGGCTTCCCCGCCGACCTGCGCAACTACGGCGTCGGTGCCCAGATCCTCAGCGATCTGGGGGTGAACCGCCTGCGCCTGATCACCAACAACCCGCGCAAGATCGCCGGTCTGGGCGGCTACGGCCTGAAGGTGGAAGACCGGGTGCCGCTGGTGATGGATCCCGGCAGCCACAACGCCGCCTACCTGCAAACCAAGCGCATCAAGCTGGGACACCTGATGGGTGATGGGCCGTCCTGCCCCATCGGTGGACCCACGGCGGTGCTGGCCTGGCACAGCACCGCCGAGCAGCACAGCACTGAGCTCAGCACGGAGCTCAGCACGGTGGCGATTGCCACCCAGCTGGACGCCCTCCAGCAGTGGGCGCAGGCGCAGGGGCTTCAGGTGGAGCGTGAGGAGCACCCGCGCCTGCTGGCCCTGCTCAACCAACCGGCGCTGGCGGTGGTGCTCAGCGGCCTCGACCAGACACGGGGTGGAGTGGGAGCCGTGGGGGCAGCCCTCAGCCAGATGGCGCACTGGAGCCACACCAGCGCCGTCAGCCTGCTGCTGGCTCCGGATGCCCAGCGGAGCAGTCACCCCAGCGCTGACCTGGAGCGCCAGCAGCGCTCCCTCAGCGAACTGGGCGCCGAGTTGAAGGTTCAACCCGGCGCCTTTCTGGTCTGGCGCTAACGCAGTCCTGGCTGGAGGATCTTCAATCCTGAACAGTCACCTTGGTGATGCGACTGCCGTTCTTGAGGGCGAGCACCACGTCCATGTTGCCGGTGTGGCCAAACACGGTGTGCACGCCATCGAGGTGGGGCTGGGCGCCGTGGCAGATATAAAACTGCGAACCACCGGTGTTCTTGCCGGCGTGGGCCATCGCCAGGGTGCCGGCCTGATGCTTCTGGCTGTTGATCTCACAATCGATCTGGTAGCCGGGGCCACCGGTGCCAGCCGTACCGCGGGAGCCTTCCCGGCTGTTGGGGCAGCCGCCCTGGGCCATGAAACCGGGGATCACACGATGGAAGGCCAGTCCGTCGTAGAAGCCCTCCTTGGCGAGCTTGGTGAAGTTGGCCACGGTGTTGGGCGCATCGCTCTCGAACAGGTCGAGTTCGATGGTTCCGGCCTCGGTCTCCATCACGGCTTTGGTCACGGTTGCTGTGCGTAAAAGCCGACTGTATGGGGTGGGGGAATGCGCGTGTTGAAAATGGAGAGCCATGCGGTCGCCTCGCCGATGAGCAGCCCCACGTCCGACTCGCCCAGCGGTCTCGATCTGAGCCGTGCCCGGCTTGGAATCCTGGGAGGCAGTGGCCTTTACGCGATGGAGGGCCTGGAGGATGTACAGGAGCTGACGATCGACACGCCCTACGGGCCTCCCTCCGATTCCCTGCGACTGGGCAAGATCGGCGATCTGGAGGTTGTGTTCCTGGCCCGCCACGGCCGGCACCACAGCCACACCCCCACGGAGGTGCCCTATCGCGCCAACCTCTGGGCCCTGCGCTCCCTGGGCGTGCGCTGGATCCTGTCCTTGTCGGCAGTGGGATCCCTGCAGGAGCAGTTTCGGCCGCTCGACATGGTGGTGCCGGATCAATTCATCGATCGCACCCACCAGCGCCCGCTCACCCTGTTTGGCGACGGGCTGGTGGCCCACGTGGGCTTCGCCGATCCCTTCTGTCCGGTGCTCAGCCGGCTGCTGGCCGATGTGGGCGAAAGCCTGATGCCCACCGGCCGCCAACTGCACCGCGGCGGCACCTACCTCTGCATGGAGGGTCCGGCCTTCTCCACCCGCGCCGAATCGGAGCTCTACCGCTCCTGGGGCTGTGCCGTGATCGGCATGACCAACCACACCGAAGCGCGCCTGGCCCGGGAAGCTGAGATCGCCTACGCCACCCTGGCGATGGTGACCGACTACGACTGCTGGCACCAGGAACACGCCTCGGTGACGGTGGAGATGGTGATTGCCAACCTGCACGCGAACGCCAGCCTGGCCCAACAGATCGTGCGGGTGGCGGCCGAACGGGTAGCGGCCCAGCGCCCCACCAGCAGCGCCCACCAGGCCCTGCGCCACGCCCTGATGACCCCCAAAGAGCAGGTGCCGGCCAGCACCCGCCGCCAGGTCGACCTGTTCACCGCGCCCTACTGGGGCTCGTTCAACTGAGCCAGACCGTTCAACTGAGCACCGCAGGCCTGCAGAGCCGCCCGCAGGCTGGGGCCATGCTGGGCCATATGGGCGGCGGCTGAGCCAGGATCCATGCCTGAGGCCGCCATCAGCAGCGCGAGCTTCACCGAACCACCCGCCTGCTCCAGCAGCTGAGCGCCCTGCTCGCGGCGCAGCCCGGCCAGGTCCTGCAGGATGCGCAGGGCCCGATCTTCGAGCTTGGTGTTGGTCACGGCCACATCCACCATGCGGTTGCCGTGCACCTTGCCCAGCCGCACCATCACGCCGGTGGACAACAGGTTGAGGGCCATCTTGGTGGCGGTGCCGGCCTTAAGCCGGGTGGAGCCAGCCAGCAGCTCAGGGCCCGTCAGCAGGCGGATGTCGATGTCACAGGGCATGGGGGCCTGGTTGGCGGGCACGCAGGCCATGGCAATCGCCAGGGCACCGGTTGCCTGGGCGTGGCGCAAGGCGCCGAGCACGTAGGGCGTGGTGCCGCCGGCGGCGATGCCCACCAGGCAATCGCCAGGGCCGAAGCCCCGCTCTTCCAGATCGTGCTGGCCGGCCTCGGCCAGATCCTCCAGCCCCTCCGAGCTGCGCAACAGGGCGGGCGCCCCGCCAGCTAGCACGCCCTGCACCAACTCCGGCGACGTGCAGAAGGTGGGCGGGCATTCGGCCGCATCGAGCACCCCCAGCCGGCCGGATGTGCCGGCGCCCAGATAAAACAGCCGCCCGCCGATCGCAAGCCGCGTCGCAATGGCATCCACGGCGGCCGTAAGCGCCGGAGCCGCCGCCTCTAGGGCCCGTTGGGGCTCCCGGTCGTTGGCGCAGAACAGAGCCACCAACGCGTCGGTGGGCAGCTGGTCGAGCCGCTCGCTGAGGGGATTGGCCTGTTCGGTGAGCAGGTGGCCGCGGTCTGCGCCGGCCGCGGCCCCGCTCACAACAGGCCCTCGAGCTGGCGGCGAAAGGCCTCCAGGCTGGGGTCGCCAGAACTCTCAGCAGTCTCGGCCGCCTGCTGCTCCTGCCATTTGGCGACGTCCATGTTGCGCTCGGGCGGCGCAATCAGCAGGCGATCTTCGGCGCTCTGGGGCAGAAACCCCGCCGGCACGAAACGGGCCTCGTACCCCGCCTGGCTGCAAAACAACTCCATCTCCTCCCGGTCGAGCGGCTCCACGGTGGGCACGGGAAAGTCCTGGGCCTCCAACAGTCCGGCATAGCGCTCCGCGTCATCGCGGTCCTCAAACAGCAGCACCACGGTGCGGCCATTGAGCTCCAGCGAATGGATGCCTTCCTGGTCACTTCCGGCATCGAACAGCATCACGTGCACCGGCATGGATCGCGGCAAAGGGCAGAGGACCCTCAGTGTGTCACCGGTGCAGACCGTCGGGATCGTCGGCCAGTTCCTGCAGGCGGCGATACAGGGCGGCTTCGGCGTCGCCCAACTCCTCGGGCACCACGATGCGCACCTCCACCAGCTGGTCGCCGCGCTGCTCCCCCCACTCCTGGCCACGGCCCCGCAGGCGCAGCAGCCGGCCGCTCGAGGAGCCCGGCGGCACCCGCAGCTTCACCGGCCCCCGCAAAGTTGGCACCACCACCTCGGCGCCCAGGGCGGCTTCCGCTGGGCTGAGCTCCAGCGGGTAGAGCACACGCAGGCCATCGATGCGCAGCCCCTCCTCCGTGCGCACCCGCAATTGCAGGAAGTGGTCGCCGCCGCCGGGGGTCACCCCCGCGAGCCGCAGCCGCCAGCCATCGCCCGCCAGGGGTGGGGTCCACACCTCCACCGCCGTGCCATCGGCAAGCTCCAACTCCACCCGCTCCCCCTGCAGGGCCTGCTCGGGGCTGAGCTCCACCAGGCTCTCTTGGTCGCTGGAGGCCTGCACCGGCAGCGGCGGCGGCGGCGAGGCCGTCACCGAGCCCGGAGCCTCTCGCTCGTGTCCCTCTGGCTCGGCGTCGGGCTCCGGGGCAGCCTCGTCGTCGCGTCCAGGGGGCCCAAAATCAGCGCTGGAGGGCCGACGGGAACGGCGCCGCTCACCGAACAGAGCGTCGAGGTACTCCTCGAAGTCGGGAAAGCCGGTGGCGAAGGGATCCTGCGGCTCGCGGCCAGGAGCGTCACCACCAGGATCGCCGGCCTCCCAGGCCTGGCGGCGGCGCGGGTCGGACAGCACCGCATAGGCCTCGTTGACCAGCTTGAAGCGCTCCTCTGCCAGCGGGTCATTGCCGTTGAGGTCGGGATGCCAGCGGCGGGCCTGGGCGCGAAAGGCCCGCTTGAGGCTGCTGGCGTCGGCGCCGGGCTCAAGGCCCAGCACCGACCAGTAGTCGGACGGGGCGGCGGGGCTACGCGTCACCGGTAGGACCCATCCCCCCAAGGGTCGTCATCCACCCGGGGCGGGCGTTCACGCACCAAAGCTTCGGGTTCGCGATAGGGAGGTTCCCGATAGCTGGGCTCGCGATAGCTGGGCTCGCGGTCATAACGCGACGGTGGCATGGCCCAGGGGTCGCTGCCGGGGCGGTTCCAGTCGTCCCAGTCGTCGTCGGCAAACAACTCATCCTTGAGGGAGCCCAGGGTGTTTTTGAGGCCCTGCAGGGGCCCCTGTTCGGCCTTGCGCTCACTCAACAGACGCCGGTTGAGCCCAAACAGGGCCTCCTGCAGCTGGCTCACCGCCAGTTCCAGCTCCACCAGGTCGTCGGCAGCGAGCAGGTCCTGCACGTCGCGCAGGGCCATCTCCACCGAGCGCTGCTGCCGCTCGGCGCCATAGGGCCCCAGCTCCAGGGCGGCATCCCTGAGCCGGCGCTCCGCCTGGGCCACCAGGGTCTGGGCCCGATTGCGACGATCGATCTCAGACCGCTTGCGGCGATCTTCGCTGGCCTTCTGCTCCGCCTCTTCGATCAGCTTGGTGATCTCCTCCTCGCTGAGGTTGGAGCCGCCCTGAATGCTGACGCTCTGCTGCCGGCCGGTGGTGCGGTCGGTGGCCGACACCTGCAGCAAGCCATTGGCATCAATGTCAAACGAGACCTGCACCTGGGGCACGCCCCGGGGCGCCGGCGGGATGCCAGACAGGCGGAAGCGGCCCAGACTCTTGTTGTCGTCCGCCATCTGCCGCTCCCCCTGCAGCACATGGATCTCCACCGAGCTCTGATTGGCTTCGGAGGTGCTGAACAGGTCGCTCTTGCGCACCGGAATGGACGTGTTGCGAGGGATCAGCACCTTCATCACGCCGCCGATGGTCTCCAGACCCAGCGACAGGGGGGTGACGTCGTTGAGCATCAGATCGCGCAGCTCGCCGGTGAGGATGCCGGCCTGCACCGCCGCGCCGATCGCCACCACCTCATCGGGATTCACCGACTGGCAGGGCTCCAGGGGGATGAGGGTGCGCACCATCTCCTGCACCATCGGCATGCGGGTGGAGCCGCCCACCAGCACCACGTCGTCGATGTCCTCGGCTGCGAGGCCGGAATCGCGCAGGGCCCGCTGCACCGGCCGCAACAGCCGATCGAGCAGGTCGGGGCAGAGCCCCTCAAACACCCGGCGCTCCAGGGTGGTTTCGATGTGCAGCGGCCCGTCGGGTCCGGTGGCGATGAAAGGCAGCGAGATGGGCGTGCTCTGCACGCCGCTCAGCTCGATCTTGGCCTTCTCCGACGCCTCAGTGAGGCGCTGCAGGGCCTGGCGGTCACGGCGCAGGTCGATGCCGTGCTCCGCCTGGAAGGCATCAGCCAGCCAGTCGACGATGCGGCGATCCCAGTCGTTGCCGCCGAGCTGGGTGTCGCCGCTGGTGGCCTTCACATCGAACACCCCCTGGGCGATGCGCAGCACCGACACATCGAAGGTGCCGCCGCCCAGGTCGAACACCAGCACCCGCTTCACCGTGCTGCGGTCGAAGCCGTAGGCGAGGGCCGCTGCCGTGGGCTCGTTGAGGATGCGCTCGACGCTGATGCCCGCCAGCCGGCCGGCATCCCGGGTGGCCTGGCGCTGGGCGTCGTTGAAATAAGCCGGCACGGTGATCACCGCCGCCTCAACGGGTTCCCCCAGGTAGGTGGCGGCGTCGTCGCAGAGCTTGCGCAGCACACTCGCAACCAGCTCTTCCGGGGCGTATTCCCGCTCGGTAGCCGGACAAACCACCCGCACATTGCCCTGCTC
The DNA here is from genome assembly GCF_024346435.1 of Cyanobium sp. Alchichica 3B3-8F6. Classification (NCBI taxonomy): domain Bacteria; kingdom Bacillati; phylum Cyanobacteriota; class Cyanophyceae; order Synechococcales; family Prochlorococcaceae; genus Cyanobium; species Cyanobium sp. Alchichica 3B3-8F6. The sequence continues at coordinate 34,331 of NZ_JAGQCZ010000001.1, forward strand.
GTTGGCCCGCACCGAGTAGGGCACCGACAGGCTGCCCTCCTCCAGTTCGTCCCATTGGCGCCCCACGAAGCGCTTGAGATTGGCGAAGGTGTTGCGGGGGTTGAGCACCAGCTGGCGGCGCGCCAATTGGCCCACCAGCAGCTCCTGGTCGCGGCTGAAGCCCACCACCGACGGCGTCGTGCGGCCGCCCTCGGCGCTGGCGATCACCGCGGGGCGGCCACCCTCCAACACCGCCACCACCGAGTTGGTGGTGCCCAGGTCGATGCCGACTATCCGTGACATGCCACCCCGCGAGATGCAAACCCGTGCCAGGAAACCCGTCGACCCATGAAACCGGCTGTTGCAGCCCCGCGCGGTGGAGCCCAAAACTACCGGGCCCTCAGACGTTAATCACCACTTAAACGACCTGGTGTGGGGCTCTTCGTAGATTTGGCCCGGATCGGCCACCCCTGCGCTGACCGATGCAAAGCCTTCTTCCCCCATGCTGACGGACCCAAGCCCCGCCCTGGACGCCGACGCCTTCACCCTGCGTCGGCGTCCACCGACCGAAAAACTGGTGGACCTGGGCTTTCGCCAGCTGACCCTGGTGCTGGCTTCGATGGTGGCCATCGTGCTGCTGGGCATCTTTCTCACCGTGTTCCAGGGGGCACGGGAGGCCATCGCCACCTTCGGACTGGACTTTCTCACCACCTCTGCCTGGGACCCCGTCAACGAGCAGTACGGGGCCTTCATCGCCATCTACGGCACCTTGGTCACGTCCTTCTTGTCGCTGCTGATTGCGGTGCCCCTGGGAGTGGGTACGGCCATCTTCATCACCGAAGACCTGATTCCCACGGTGGTGCGGGATGCCATCGGTCTGATGGTGGAGCTGCTGGCAGCGATTCCCTCGGTGGTGCTGGGCCTCTGGGCGATCTTCGTGATGGAGCCAGCACTCCGCCCGGTCCTCAACCTGCTCCACAGCCTGCTCGGCTGGAGTCCGTTTTTTAACACCATGCCCCAGGGCCCTGGCATGACCCCGGCCATCCTGATCCTGGTGGTGATGGTGCTGCCGATCATCACGGCGATTTCTCGGGATGCGCTCAACCAGGTGCCGATTGAGTTGCGGCAGGGGGCCTATGGGGTTGGCACCACCCGCTGGGGCGCGATCTTCAGTGTGATCCTGCCGGCAGCGATCTCGGCCATTACTGGGGGCGTGATGTTGGCGTTGGGTCGAGCCATGGGTGAAACCATGGCGGTGACGATGATCATCGGCAACGCTCTCAATTTCAACCTGTCGCTGCTGGCACCGGGCAACACCATCGCCTCCATGCTGGCCAATCAGTTCGGTGAAGCCGATGGCATTCAGGTGTCTGCCTTGATGTATGCCGCTCTGATCCTGATGTTCCTCACGTTCGCCGTGAATGTGACAGCCAAATGGATCGTGCGTCGCCTCAGCCTGCGCTACTGAGATCCCCCATGGCGAACCAACCCATCACCTATTCCAGCAGCGCCCTCTTCGACAGAAGGCCACTGCACTTTGATCCCAACCTGCGGCGCAACCGCCTCAACCAACTGTTTACCGGAATCGCTGGCTTGTTTGCTGTGATTGCCGTTCTGCCCCTGCTGCTCGTCCTGTTTCACGTGCTGGTGCAGGGCGGCAGACTGATCTCCGTGGGCATGTTTAGCGAACTGCCACCGGCACCAGGGCTCGATGGGGGTGGTATTGGCAATGCCATTCTCGGCACCCTTTTGGTAACCCTGATTGCCTCCCTGATCGCCATCCCGGTCGGCGTAGGAGGGGGCATCTACCTCAGCGAATACTCCCAGCGCGGTTGGTTTGCTCAGTTTGTGAGCTTCGGCAACGACATCCTGGCCGGCGTTCCATCGATCATCAGTGGAGTGTTCGTCTACGGGATTGTGGTGGCGACGCGGGTGTTTTTTGATCAGAGCTACAGCGCCATGGCTGGCGGTATCGCCCTGGCGGTGCTGATGCTTCCCACGGTGATCAAAACCACCGATGAAGGCCTCAAGCTGGTGCCCCAGGAACTGCGCTGGGGAGCCTATGGCGTGGGGGCTTCGAAGTTTGTGACGGTGATGCGAATCACCCTGCCCTCAGCCTTCACCCCCATCGCCACGGGGGTGGTGTTGGCGATCGCCCGAGCCGCCGGCGAAACCGCACCACTGATCTTCACCGCGCTGTTCTCCCCCTTTTGGCCCGAAGGGGTGTTCAACCCGATCGCCACCATGTCGGTGCTGATCTTCAACTTCGCGATCATGCCTTATGAGGCCCAGAACGCACTGGCCTGGGCGGCCTCCTTCGTGTTGGTGATGATGATCCTGGGCGCCAATCTCCTGGCTCGCTGGATTAGTCGGATGGCCAAAGTCTGATCACGACCTCATCCCGTTTCCTTAACACCTCCCTGCTCTCGAGCCATGACCAGCAGCTTCCACACCAGCCCAGCCGTTGAAGCCAGCAAGGAGGACGTCTGCGTGTCGCTGCAGAACGTCACCATTTCCTACGGGAAGTTCGAGGCCGTCAAAAATGTCTTCATGGACATTCCCCGCGGACGGGTCACCGCGTTCATCGGTCCATCCGGCTGCGGCAAGTCGACCGTGCTGCGGGGGTTGAACCGGATGAACGATTTAATTCCGGGCTGCAGACTCAAAGGCCGTGTGGTGTTCGATGGCTACGACCTCTACGACCCCAAGGTGGATCCGGTGGAGGTGAGGCGTCGCATTGGCATGGTGTTTCAGAAACCCAATCCGTTTCCCAAATCCATTTACGAAAACATCGCCTTCGGTGCCCGCATCAACGGCTTCAAAGGCGACATGGATGAGCTGGTGGAGCGATCCCTGCGCAAGGCTGCCGTGTGGGATGAGTGCAAGGACAAACTGCGCGAGAGCGGCTTTGCCCTCTCGGGCGGTCAGCAGCAGCGCCTCTGCATCGCCCGAGCCATCGCCACCGAGCCGGAGGTGATCCTGATGGACGAGCCATGCTCAGCTCTCGATCCGATCTCCACCCTCAAGATCGAAGAAACGATGCACGAGCTCAAACGGAGCTACACCATCATCATCGTGACCCACAACATGCAACAGGCGGTGCGGGTGGCTGATCACACGGCCTTCTTTAATGCGGAAGCGGTGGAAGGAGGCACCGGCAAGGTGGGGTATCTGGTGGAGTTCAACGACACGGAACGCATCTTCAATGCACCCGCCCAGCAGGCCACCCAGGACTACGTCAGCGGCCGCTTCGGTTGAGGATTAAACCGCGGGATTCTGGCCATCGACGACACCCTTCGCCGACGAAGAAATTGCCATGAAAAAGCCGGCTGCAAAGCCGGCTTTTGAACGGAGAGGGAGGGATTCGAACCCTCGATAGAGTTGCCCCTATACAGCATTTCCAGTGCTGCGCCTTCGACCACTCGGCCACCTCTCCAGGGGCAAAATGGGGCAACCAGATGGCAATGTAGCAGTTCGACTCTGGCTTCCCAGTCGCTTCGCACCATGACCCGCAGCCACCCGATCACGATCCACTGGCGCCAGACCGGCCGCGTGATCCGCCACGAGGTGCCGGAGGGGGACTACATCCTGCGCAGCTTTGAACAGCAGGGCGATGCCCTGCCCTTCAGCTGCCGCAATGGCTGCTGCACAGCCTGCGCCGTGCGGGTGATCTCCGGGGAGATCGACCAGCGGGAAGCGCTGGGGCTGTCGCGCGAATTGCGCGGCCGCGGCTACGGCCTTCTCTGCGTCGCGCGTGCCACCGGTCCGCTGGAGGTGGAAACCCAGGACGAAGACGAGGTGTACGAGCTGCAGTTCGGTCGCCACTTCGGCCGCGGCAAGGTGCGCCCTGGCCTGCCCCTCGACGACGAATGACTGACTTCCCCACCCATCCGGCCAGCCTTTCAAACCAGGCCTGGGAAGCCTCGGAGCTGCCTGCCGTTGAACTCGAGCGGCTCGCCGCCGTAGCCCGCCGGGCGGCGGAGGCCGGCGCCGAGCAGCTGCGCCATCACTTCGGCCACCTGGAGCGGATCCGCGAGAAGGGCCGGGCCGGCGACCTGGTGACCGAAGCCGATGTGGCGGCGGAGCAGGCCGTGCTGGCGGTGCTCGAGCAGGATACGCCCGAACTGGGGGTGCTGGCGGAGGAGAGTGGTCGGCGCCAGGGCCAAGGTTCACCGCTGGAGTGGTGCGTGGACCCACTCGATGGCACCACCAACTACGCCCATCGGTTTCCGTTCTTCGGCACCTCGGTGGGCCTCACCTGGAATGGCCAGCCGCTGCTGGGGGCCCTGGCAGTGCCAGCGCTGGAGCAGCTCTACTGGGCGGCGCCGGGGTTGGGGGCCTGGGCCAACAACAGCCCGATCCGGGTGAGCGACTGCAGCGAACTCAGCCAGTCGCTGCTGGTCACCGGCTTCGCCTACGACCGTCACACCCGCGTCGACAACAACTACGCCGAATTCGCCTGGTTCACCCATCGCACCCGGGGGGTGCGGCGGGCCGGTGCCGCTGCGGTGGATCTGGCCTTTGTGGCCGACGGCCGGTTGGATGGCTACTGGGAGCGGGGGCTCTCGCCCTGGGATCTTGCCGCCGGCGTGGTGCTCGTGGAGCAAGCCGGCGGGGTGGTGTGCGCCTACGACGGCGGTCCGGCGGAGCTGGCCAGCGGCAAGCTGATCGCCTGCACACCGGGGCTGCGCCAGGCGCTGATCGAAGGGCTGGGCGCCTGCAAGCCCCTGGCAGGCGGCAGCTACGGCGCTCCCGAGCTCGATGCCCCCAACCTGGATCCATAGGATCAGCCCAGTCCCTTTCGCCAGCTCGACGCCGCAATGGCCCTGCAACCCGCCGCCGGCGCCCGGGATCTCAATCCCCGCGAGGTGGAAGGCAACCGCCGCATCGCCGAGCAACTGGCTGCGGTCTACCGGCTCTGGGGCTACCAGGAGGTGGCGCCGCCGAGTTTTGAACGGCTGGACACCCTCGAGGCCGGTGGTGGCATCGATGGCCGTGAGCTGGTGCGGTTGGCCACCGATGAACCTCTGGGCTTGCGCCCCGAGCTGACCGCCTCGATCGCCCGAGCCGCGAGCACCCGCCTGGCGGAGCGGCCCCGCCCCCTGCGCCTGTGGGCGATGGGCAGCACCTTCCGCAGCTCCACCGGCGATGGCGGCGGCCAGCGGATCCTTGAACAGCTCCAGAGCGGTGTCGAGCTGCTGGGAGTGCGCTCCGCCGCCGCCGACGTGGAACTGATGCGACTGCTGCTCGCGGCCGCCGGACGACTGGGCCTGGAGGAACGCCATCAACCCCGACTGCTGGTGGGGCACCACGGCGTGCTCAGCGTCCTACTGAGCCAGCTCCCCGACGGACAGCGCAGCGCTGCCCGCCGCGCCCTCACCAACTTCGATCCCCTGGCACTGGCCCAGCTGCCCCTGCCGGAGTCCGATCGCCAGCGGCTAGCCACCTTGATGCGCCTGCGGGGCGAGCCGGCCCGGGTGCTGTATCAATTCGAGCAATGGCTGGGCCCCGTGCCGCTGCTGGCCGAGCTGGGCGCCACCCTGGCCGCGGTGGCCCCGGCTGCCGAGCGGCTGGGGGTGGCGCTGCAGCTCGATCCCAGCTTCCAGCCCCACTTCGCCCTCTACGACGGCCTGGTGCTGAAGCTGGTGTGCCAGGGCCAGGAAGCGCCAGTGGAGATCGCCAGCGGTGGCCGCTACGACGCCCTGGTGGGGCGGTTCTGCCAAGACCCTGCCCAGGCCGCAGGCGTGGGCTTCGGCTTTGACATCGAGGCGGTGCGCGAGCTGGTGGCACCAACGCTGGACGCCTCTTCGCCGGTGCTGGTGGCCTACGGCCGGCCGGAGGATCTGGCCCCGGCCCTCGATCACCTCGAAGCCCTGCACCAGGCCGGCACCTGTGCGGAACTGCTCAGCGGTGCCACCGCCAGCCAGGCCGAAGCCCAGGCCATCGGCGAGGCCCGAGGCTGCAGCCGCACCCTCTGGATCGCTCCCTAGGATCCGGCCAGCACCCGCGCGAGCCATGGCCCACACAATCGTCACCAACGTCTGTGAGGGCGTCGCCGATTGCGTCGATGCCTGCCCCGTGGCCTGCATCCATCCAGGCCAGGGCGCCAACACCAAGGGCACGGCCTTCTACTGGATCGACTTCGACACCTGCATCGACTGCGGCATCTGCCTGCAGGTGTGCCCGGTGGCCGGGGCGATCCTGCCGGAGGAAAAGCCCGAGCTGCAGCAGGCCGGCTGAAGCACCGCCCCTAACGCTCCAACACCTCGTGAGTGGCTGAGACCCAGGCGCCGCTGCCGTCGTAGCAGCGGATCAGGCGCTCGAGCCGATCGGGAGCGGTGAGCCAACCGGCCTCCACGCTGAAGGCTTCCCGGTGGCTCACCTGCTGGGGCCAGCGGCAATAGCCGCCATCGGCGAGCCACTGCAACTCAGCCATCTCGGCAGCCGAGAAGCTCACCCGGGCCTCCGATCGATCGGGCTCGGGCCAGTCGGCGGCAATGGTGGCCCGGCTGCCCTGCCACGAACCCTGCAACTGCTCCGGCGTCAGCGGCGGACACTCCTGGGCGCCCGAGCCGACGCGGTATTCCCGGATCAGCACCAGCTGGTCGGCATCGCCGGCTTCGGTGTAGAGCAGCACCAACCGGTGGCGACGATCGCCATGCACAAAGCCAAACTCCCCGCCGAACACCGTGCCCGGTGCCAGCTGCAGCGACCCCTTGCAGAACGTGCCGGTGTCAAAAAACACCACCTGGCGGCCGAGGCTGCGGTACTCCTGGCTCAGGTCGCTGCTGGGCGGAGCGCCGCGGTCGCCCCCTTCAAAGCGCTGCAGGCGGAAGCGCACCATCGAGATCGCACCCTCTGCGTTCTGCTCGCCGGCTTCGAGGCTGAGCAGCGAAAGGGTGGTCTTGAGCTCCGTGCCCGTGGGGCTGATGCCGGTGAAGGAGCCCTGCCAAGCCCCCAGATTGGCCAGGAAGTTCTGCCACTGGCTGGCCATCGGCTGGGGATCAGGAGACTGCAACTGATCCTATGGAGCCCCCACCGGCAGAGGCCTTGGACGGTTTCCTGCCCATGGCGCCCCCTTGGCGGGCGGCCCCACCCCGGGGGAATGTGGGCCCAGCGTGATTTTGAAAACTGTGGTGCTGCAGGCGGAACAGGGCCAGATTCAGATCCATACCGAGAACATCTTTCCGATCATCAAAAAGGCCGTCTACAGCGGCCATGAGGTGTTCCTGCGGGAGCTGGTGAGCAATGGCGTCGATGCCATCAGCAAGCGCCGCATGGCCGCCATGGCCGGCGACTGCAGCGAAGGCCCCGAAGGCAAGATCTCCATCCGCATCGACCGCGAAGCCAAAACGCTCACCATTTCCGACAACGGCATCGGCATGGGCGCCGACGAGGTGAAGCGCTACATCAACCAGGTGGCGTTCTCCAGCGCCGAAGACTTCCTCGAGAAGTACAAGCAGGAGAACGACGCGATCATCGGCCACTTCGGCCTGGGCTTCTACTCCAGCTTCATGGTGGCCAAGCAGGTGGAGCTGGTGAGCCTCTCGGCCCGCGAGGGGGCTGAGGCGGTGCGCTGGAGCTGCGACGGCTCGCCCAACTTCTCGCTGGAGGCGGCTGAGCGCAGCGAGCCGGGCACCGATGTTGTCCTGCACCTGATGGAGGAGGAGCTCGAGTACATCGAGCCAGCCCGCATCCGCACATTAATAACCACCTACTGCGACTTCCTGCCGGTGGAGGTGCAGCTGGAGGGCGAAACCGTCAACAAGCGCGAATCCCCCTGGCGCAAGAGCCCGCGCGACTTGAGCGACAACGACTACATCGAGCTCTACCGCTACCTCTACCCCTTCCAGGGCGACCCGCTGCTGTGGGTGCACCTCAACACCGACTACCCCTACAACCTGCAGGGGATCCTCTATTTCCCCAAATCCACTGGCCGGGCCGACTGGGAGAAGGGTGAGATCAAGCTTTACTGCAACAACGTTTTTGTAAGCGACTCGATCAAGGAGGTGGTGCCCCGCTACCTGCTGCCCCTGCGCGGCGTGATCGATTCGCCCGACATCCCCCTGAACGTAAGCCGTTCAGCCCTGCAGACCGACCGGCGGGTGCGCTCGATCGGTGGCTTCGTGGCCAAGAAAGTGGGCGACCGGCTCAAGGAGCTGCATCGCGACGATCCGAAGCGCTACGCCGAGATCTGGGAGTCGCTGGCTCCGTTCATCAAGATCGGCGCCATGGAGGACGACAAATTCGCCGAACAGGTGGCCGACCTGGTGCTGTTTGGCTCGACAGCTGCTGCGGGTGAAGGCGACAGCCCCGATCCCATCCCCGGCGAGGGTGGCAAGGCTTACACCACCCTCGCTGGCTACCGCTCACGCCTGGCCGCCGACAATGACAAGCGGATCCTCTATTGCACCGATGAGGCCGGCCAGGCCGGAGCGCTGGCCCTGTGGAAGAGCCAGGGCGCCGAGGTGCTGCTGGCCGACACCTTCATTGATACCCAGTTCATCCCCTGGCTGGAATACCGCCACGAGGAGCTGAAGTTCCAGCGGGTGGACAGCGAACTCGACGACTCCCTGCAGGAGAAGGAGAGCGAGCTGAGCGATGCCGAGGGCAAGGACTCCAGTGAAAAGGTGCGGGAGCTGTTCAAAGGCGCCCTGGCCAACGACAAGATCACCATCCAGGTGCAGGCCCTCAAGGGCGACAACGCCCCCGCCGCCCTGATCCTGCTGCCGGAGCAGATGCGCCGCATCAACGACATGGGCGCCCTGATGGAGCAGCGCCTGCCGGGCCTGCCCGATCACCACGTGCTGCTGGTGAACCGCAAGCACCCCCTGGTGGAGGGCCTGCTCAAGCTCTCGGCCGGTTCGGTGATCACCGGTGCCGGCGGCAACTCCCCCAGCCAGCAGCTCGCCGACGACCTCAGCCGCCATGTCTACGAGCTGGCCCGCCTGGCGGTGGGCGGCCTGGAGCCCAACGAACTGGCCGGCTTCCAACAGCGCAGCGCCACCCTGATGGGGCAACTGATGGCGCGGGGGCTCTAAAACCGCAACCAGCCCTGGGCCAAGGCGATCTGAAAGCCAACGGTGCCGAGCAAGGAACCCAGCAGCCCACCAGCAAAGGCCAACCAGGCGATCGGTGCTCCCACCGCCTGGCTTACCGAGGTGGGCTGAACGAGGCTCAGGCGCTCAGCGGCAGTGGACTGATGGTCCTGCTGGCGACGGATGAGGGCTTCGAAATCAGGCATTCAATTTCCTGGGCAACGGACTGATAGGCCGACCAACCGGCCATGCGGCGAGGGTCAGCCCGGCCGCGGTCGTCGATGGCGGCAAACACGGGCAATCCCTGGGTTTCGGCCTTATCGAAGGCTGCCAGCAGGGGGATTTCGGCCCTGAGCACCTGCAGCCCAAAGGTTTCGAGGGCTTTGCGGGCTTCGTGGGCCGCCCGCTGCTGGCGCAGATCCACCTTTACCAACAGCACGGCATGGGGCACCTGCACGCGCTGCAACAGCTGGGCCAGCTCTACGGTGAGCTCAACGGCACGGGCCTTGGGGGCAGTGGGCAGCAGCACGAGGTCGGAACCGTCGGCCAGGTGACGCAGCTCCTCCTCATCGCTGCTCGCCTGGCCATCGGTGATCACCACATCGGCAAAGCGGCTGGCCTTGGCGGCGGCCTCCACCGGCACCACCTGGAAGGGCAATTCGCCGCGGATGCGATAGGCCAGGGCCGAGCGGTTGCGGTCGGCATCCACCACGCACACCGAGCGGCCGAGCTCCGCCCAGACACTGGCGAGGTGGATGCTGGTGCAGGTTTTGGCGACCCCACCCTTTTGGCCGGAAACGGTGATGAACACCGCAGCTCAACAACTGGTTCAAAAATAGAGGTGTTATTCGAATCGATCAATCAAATCCGCGACCTGGGGAGGCGTTGTGAGCAAAAGCCGACGCAAGCCCAGGCCCAGGCGCCATCCCTTGCCGGGGCCGACACCCCCCTGCAGACCAGTTGATACAGTGGTGGCTTGGGCATTGTGCCCTGCACGTCGTTTCGGAAATCGGTCATGTCCCGGGTCTGCCAGCTCACCGGCAAGCGCGCCAACAACGGCATGGCCGTCTCGCACTCCCACGTGCGCACCAAGAAGCTGCAACAGGTGAACCTGCAGGAGCGGCGCCTGTGGTGGGCCGAAGGCAACCGCTTTGTCAAGTTGCGCGTCTCCACCCGCGCCCTGAAAACCATTCAAAAGAAGGGCCTGGGCGCCTATGCCAAAGAGCTCGGCGTCAACCTGGCCAAGATCTGAGGGCACCATGCAACGCCGGGCAGTTCTGCGCAGCCTGGCCGCCCTGGTGCCTGCCACTCTCGGGGCAACAAGCCTGCTGGCCTTCGGTCGGCAGGCTTTTGCTTTGGGAGGCACGCTTCCGGCCCTGAATCAGCCCGCTCCGGATTTCGCCCTGCCGGGCATCGCTCCCGCGGCCGATGGTGAGGCCGTCGAAACCCAGTTGCAGCTTGCTGATTTCCGAGGACGCTGGCTGGTGCTGTATTTCTATCCGCGTGATTTCACCGGCGGTTGCACCCTGGAGGCACGCGGCTTTCAGAAGGATCTGGCTGCCTTTGAAGCCGCAAACGCCGCTGTGGTGGGGGTGAGCGCCGATGACGCCGAATCCCACGCCGACTTCTGCAGCAGTGAAGGGCTTGCTTTTCCGCTGCTCTCCGATCCAGCGGGCAGCGTCAGCCGCGCCTACGGCAGCTGGATCGTACCGTTTTCGCAACGCCACACCTTCCTGATCGATCCCGTTGGTGTGTTGCGATCCACCTGGGTGGCCGTGCGTCCAAGCGGCCACAGCGCCGAAGTGCTGGCCACCCTGCAGGAGCTTCAGATCAGCCGCTAGGTCAGGCCAGCCGATAGGTCATGAACCATCCCGAGCCGGGGCCTTCCACCTCCCAGCGCGGCAGCCAGTGCCGCCAGCTGTAACGCACGCCGTGGCCTCCCCGGCCTACCTGCACGTACCCGCCACCTGGGTTGTCGAGTTCGCCATAGGCCGTCGGCGAGATGGTGTCATCGGCATTGATCCCCAGCAATGCCCCAGGGCGCAGGTATTTGATGGCCATGGCGCAGGTGCTGGAAAAGCACATGCGATGGGCCTGGCCCGGCACGGCACTGTCGGTTTGCACGTAGTACTGACGCACCGGCAGGACGGTGCCAGCGGAAACGCTCATGCCCCCTGCTAGCAAGAGCCGCTGCAGGTGTCCAGGCTCTCCAGCAGTTGGCGATGCACCGCCGTCTGCTGGCGGAGCTCCGCTAGCCGGGCGCTGGGCGGCGGGCTGTCGAGCACGGTCGTCCAGGCGGCCACCAGCTCGGCCGGCGCTGCTGCCGCATCCAGGCTGTGGCAGGGGCAGCCCAGGGCAGAGGCGGCGGCGGCCACTTTCGGGTCGTAGCTGAGGGCGGCGCAGGGCGCTCCGGAGAGGGCCGCCAGGATCAGGCCATGCAGGCGCATCGCCACCACCAGTCCGGCACCACTGCCCATCGCCATTGCTTCGCTGGGCCGCTCCGCCAGCACCTCCCGGCTGCGGGCCGCCAGGCCTGCTGGCAGCAGCTGCTCCTGGCGCAAGTGCTCCAACAGGCCCCGGTCCTGCGTGGCGTGGAAGGGCAACCAGATCACCTCGCGGTCGTGCTCGCGGGCCAGTTGCTCCAGGGCCTCGAGATAGGGGCGCCAGGTTGCTCCCTGCAGCTGACCGGTTGGCCGAAAACAGAGCACCAAGGGGCCACCACGCCCGCGCCAGGGCTGGGCCGGCAGGGCCCACACCGGATCACTGCCCACCGGGCCCTCGCGCCCGAGGCGCTTGGCCAGAGCCGCCGATTCCGGATCCCGCCAGCTCACCGCCGTGGCCAAGCGCAACAGGCGGCCCACCAGCAACCGGCTGCGACGGCGCCGTAGCGGACCCAAACCCTGGCCCCAGAGCAGCACCGGCTTGCCTTCCAGCCGGGCCGCCGCAATCAGAGCGCCGTAGTAGAGCAGGCTGCGGAAACTGGTGGAATCCTGCAACAGGCTGCCGCCGCCGAGCACCAGGGCATCGCAGCGCCGCAGCGCCTTAAGCACCAGCGGCAGGCTGCGGCGCGGCACCGTCTCCACTCCAAAGCGCTCCTGCACCAAAGCAGCGTCATGGGCTGTCACCACCGCCTGGCATCCCGCAGGCAGTTGGCTTATCAGCACCTCCAGCAGGGCGTCATCGCCGAGGTTGTGCTCCCCGTAGTAACCGCACAGCAAAACCCTGCGAGGCGCCAGGGTCTTGCGCACCAGGCCCATCGGAGCCGGGTCAGTCTTCTGTCTGGTCTCGCGCACGAGCCGGGCCTCACCGCCCAATCAGCATGGCACCAAAACAGATTGGTGCAGATCGCTGCATCGATGCAGATTGATGGCCATCAGCCCTGGAAGCGGAGATCCGCAGCGCACCCGCCGCATTCACAACCACCACTTCGACAGCCGTCGCTGGGATCATGTCGCGCTCCGCGATGACGACATCGTCATCGCCAGCCCCTACAAGAGCGGCACCACCTGGTTGCAAGCCATCGTGGCCCACCTGGTGTTTGACGGTGAACTGGCGGCCCCTCTGGCCGACCTCTCGCCCTGGCTGGAAGCCAATTACCACGATCTCGACGCTTTGGTGCTGACGCTGGAGCAGCAACGCCACCGCCGTTTCATCAAAAGCCACCTACCCTCGACGCCCTGCCATGGGATCCCCGGCGGCGTTTTCTCTACATCGCCCGCGATGGAAGGGATGTGGCGATGTCGCTCTGGAATCACTACCTGAACTGGAGCGATCAGGCCCATGCCCTGGTCAACCAGGTGCCCAACGAACGGGGCGAGACCTTCCCCCTTCCCCCGGCAGACGTGCAGACCTTCTTTGATCGCTGGTTGCACAACGGTTGGCTGGACTGGGAGAAGGATGGCTGGCCTTTCTGGTCGTTCTTTCACAACGTGCAGTCGTGGTGGGATCACCACCATCAAGCCAACATGCTGCTGCTGCACTACAGCGACCTCAAGGCCGATCTGCCGGCCCAGATCGCCAGGATTGCCAGCTTTCTCGGCATGGAGATCGATGCTCCGCGGCTCGAAACTGTGGCGGCCGCGGTTGCCTTTGATGCCATGCGACTCCACAGCGATCGCTACGTGCCCTGCGGGGGACGTCTCTGGAAAGGCGGCGCCACCACATTCCTCTACCGCGGCAGCAACGGCCGCTGGCGGGGCGTCCTGCGTCCGGAACAGCTCGAGGCCTACGACCGGGTCAGCCGGGAAGCCCTCAGCCCGGCCTGTCACAGCTGGCTGCATGGCGTCGACAGGGAATCGTCGCTAGCACTTGAGTGGTGCTAACAGACCACAATGGTGACGCAGGAAGCCCTTGAGGCCCTCGATCTGCTGATCTGGCTTGGGAATGGCACCCATGCCAGTGAGCTCGCTCATTGCAACCAGAGAACCGTGTCGCGTCGGGTGCAGCAGACCCTGGCCACCTTCAACCTCAAACTGCGCCGCGTCTCAGAAGCCTGGCAAGCGACGGGCGACCCACTGCTGCTCCGCCTAGAGCGGCAGCTGCACCAACGCGGCCGGTTTCTGGGACGGCAAGCCCTGCGCCTGCAGGCTCCTTACTGGAGCTCCGATGCCCTGTTCAACAACCTGCCTCCCCACTGGATCAGCAACCCCTTCAGCTCCTTGGGCTCCGCCCACCACTGCCTGGACCTGCTCGAGCAACGGGTGGTTGACGCCTGCCTGGCCACCCTGCCAGAACGGCCGGCCAGCGATGACACCCGATTTGCCTGCTTTGACCTGTTCCACTCTCCGATCCATCTGGTCACGCGCCCTTCAGCACGGGTGAGCCGAATCACCCAGCCCAGCAGGGCTGAGATCGGCACCCATTGCCACATCGACACCTTCCCCTTCAACCCTCGCCCCCAGAAGCAGTTCATCCGCGGCTTCTATGACCACCATTTCCGGCCTGCTCGCACCCGCAGAGGCACGCGACACCCCGACACGGATCCTGTTTATTTCGCCAACAGCCTCATGCTCAAAGCCCTGGCCGACAAAATTGACGTCGTCCGCGTCAAGGTGGCCGTACCGTCTCACTACGTGGAAAGCCTGGTGGTGTTGCACGAACACCGGGATGAGCCGGCTGTTGCCCAACTGGTTGAGCTGCTCCGCCGGCAGATCCTCGAACTGTCACGCTCCGAATCACAGCTCATCGCCATCCACTGACCCCATGCACGCCCTGTCCCTGCCCACCTGGTGGATCCATGTCACCTCGGTGCTCGAGTGGGTGGTGGCGATGGTGGCGATCCAACGGCTGGGCGTTGCCCGCCGGGAAGAGGGGTGGCGCTGGCTGAGCCTGGGCATGCTGCCGGCCCTGGTGAGTGCCATGGCCGCCTGCACATGGCACCTGTTCGACAACAGCCCCGAGCTGCAAGGCCTGGTGGTGCTGCAGGCCGGGCTCACCACCCTCGGCAACGGCACCCTGGCCCTGGCCGCCTGGAACCTGCTGCGTCAACAGCGGCAGGCAGCGCCATGAGCGGCCCGCTCAGCTGGCTGGCCGGGATCGATCCCACGCCGCTGTTTGTGCTGTCGCTGCTGCCTTATTTGGCCTTTCTGTGGTGGGCGGGGCGGATCGAAGGCTTCCCAAAGCTGGCCCTGCGCGGCTTCCAGTTCACCCTGGTGTTTGTGGCGGTCACCATCGGTGCCGCCGTGATCGCCCAGCTGCGCTATGGCGCCCTGCTCGCCAACGTGGATCCTCTCCACGGGGGCGCCGAATCCCTGCTCACCGTTTCCAACCTGCTGGTGGTGCTCGGCTTTAGCGGTGTGGGCGCCGCGGTCACCACACGGCCCCAGAAGAGAGGGGAATGAACAAGTCTTAAGCAGGGGGATGCAAGGCCAACGGTGCCCGGAAGATGGGGCGTCGGCACTTGCTCCATGATCACTCCGCTTCTGGCCCTGGCCCCCGCCACGATCACCTGGTCGCCCAAGGTGGCGCTGGTGATGATCGTCTGCAATGTGATCGCCATTGCCATCGGCAAGGCCACGATCAAGCACCCCAACGTGGGCCTGCAGCTGCCCAGCCCCAGCCTGTTTGGCGGCTTCGGCCATGGCGCCATGCTCGGCACCCTGAGCCTGGGTCACCTCCTCGGCATGGGCGCCATCCTCGGCCTGGCCTCCCGCGGCGTGGTTTGAATCGGCAGCCCGGTTTGAAGTCTGGCGTTCAACGCCAGCCCAGCAGATAGGGCAAGGCTTTGAGCCCGTAGCGCTCAAAGCGGTAGTCGAACAGCAGGGCGGAGAGATCCTCCGCCCGTTTGGTCTGCAATCCCGCCAGCAGTCTCTCCAGGCGTTGGTCCGCTTGCTGATCGGCCAGGCCCAGCCAGGTGCGCCGGGCCAACCGTCCGCTCAGGCTCCAGCGCCAACCCAGCTCCCGCCGCAGCAGCAGCGGATAGCGATCGAGCGGCGTGGCTGTATCACCGCGCTGGCCGCCACCATCGCCCCACACCTGCAGCAGCAGCGGTGCCAATACCCGGGCACTGGCCAGGGCGTGGCGGATCCCTTCACCGCCAAGCAAGTTGGCGGTGCTCACAGCGTCGCCCAGGCCGATCAGCGGCCCCTGGCGGTGCGCTTCCCGGCGCCGCAGCGTGCTGCGGATGCGGCCGCCATGGCGGTCGAGCACCACCGCTCCCGCCAGGCCGCTGCGCTGCAGCAACTCCTGCAACTCCTGCCCAAGCGGCGGTTGGGGCCGTTGGGCATCGTGCAAGCGGCACACCCCCACCTTGAGCTGGCCGGGGCCCATCGGAAACACCCAGCCATACCCCTGCTGCACCCAGTCGCTACCCAGGAAAAAACTGAGCCGATCCGCCCAGGCGGCGTAGGCATCGGAACTCACCTGCAGCAACCACTCCACACCCAGCCCCGCCACCAGCGGATCGCCCGGGCAGCTGCTGGGCTCGCCAATCAGGGCGCGGCTCTCACCACTGGCATCCACCAGCCAACGGCTGCGGATGGCGCGGCGGCCACCACGGCCATCCCGCACCCAGGTGCAGGCCCCCTCCCCATCGGGCTGCCAGCCCAGCGCCGTGACCCCGAGCTGCAGCCGGGCGCCCCAGCCCTGGGCCTGATCCGCCAGCCATTGGCGCAGGGCGCCGAAATCCAGCACGGCCCCCAGCGGCTGATCGGAACTCCACTGACGCCCCTGCGCTCCGGGGCCCACCAATTGCCAGCCGCTCCAGCGGGCCGCCACCACCGCAGACGGCAAGCCGTAGCGCTCCACCGCCGCCAAGGGCAGGGCCGCGCTGCTGAAGGCCGCCTGGCGGAGGTCGGCCAAGCGATCCACCAGCAACACATCCACCCCCGCCAGGGCCAGCAACCGGGCCAGCTCAGCTCCCGCCGGGCCGGCACCCACCACCAGCACCTCGCAGCGGTCGGGCTCAGCCGTGGTGGAACGCTCGCTGAGGCTCAGACGGCAACGGGCTGACCGGCGGCCGCCAGATTGGTGGGGCGGGGAGAGCCGAAGCGCTCCAGGATGCGGTCGGCCATCTGGGGAGGGGTGAGGCCGAGGCTCTGCTTGCTCTGGTCGGGGCTGGCGTGGTCGACGAGCAGATCGGGAATGCCAATGCGCAGCACGGGCACAAGCACGTCGTGATCGACGAGGGTTTCCACCACCGCGGCACCGAAGCCACCCGCCAGGGCGCCCTCTTCGATGGTCACCACCTTGCCAATGCGCTGGGCCATCGGCAGGATCAGCGCCTCATCGAGGGGCCGCAGGAAGCGGGCGTTGATCACCGCAGCGCGGATGCCCTTCTCCTGCAGCAACCCAGCGGTGGCCATCGCCGGGGCCACCATGGCGCCGTAGGCCACGATCAGCAGGTCGTCGCCATCGGTGAGCAGCTCACCGCGGCCGATCTCCAGGGGTTCAAAGCCCTCTTCCGCAAGAGGCACGCCCTCGCCTTCGCCGCGGGGGATGCGCAAAGCGCAGGGGCCGCTGTGATGAATTGAGGTCACGAGCATGCGCTGCAACTCAGCCTCATCCTTGGGAGCCATCACGGTGAAGTTGGGGATGGCACGGAAGTAGCTGATGTCGTACTGGCCCTGGTGGGTGGGGCCGTCGGCACCCACGATCCCGGCCCGGTCCAGCACGAAGGTGACCGGCAGCTTCTGGATGCCCACGTCGTGGATGAGTTGGTCGAAGGCGCGTTGCAGGAAGGTGCTGTAAATCGCCACCACCGGCTTGAGGCCCTCGCAGGCCATGCCCGCAGCCATGGTGACGGCATGCTGCTCGGCGATGCCCACATCAAAATATTGATCGGGCAGGGCCTTCTCCAGCAGATCCAGACCGGTGCCCGTGGCCATGGCGGCGGTGATGCCCACCACGGTGGGGTCCTGTTCGCAGAGCTTCACCAGCGTTTGGCCGAACACCTTGCTGTAGCTCGGCGGTTTCGGCTTGCTGGAGGGATAGGCCTTGCCGGTGGCCAGATCAAAGGCGCTCTGGGCGTGGTAGCCCACCTGGTCGGCCTCGGCGTAGGCATAACCCTTGCCCTTGGTGGTGGCCACGTGCACCAGCACGGGACCCTCGGTGCGATGCGCCTGCTCGAAGGTGCGCACCATCCCGGCAATGTCGTGGCCATCGATCGGGCCGATGTAGGTGAAGCCCAGCTCCTCAAACACGGCACCCACCTTGGGCACCGCCAGGCGCTTCATGCTCTCCTTGAGCGTCTTGAGCTCGGTGGGGAGCTCGCCGTGCAGGAAGGGCAGGTGCTTGATCGCCTCCTCGGCGTTGCCCTGCAGAAACTGCAGCGGCGGGCTCAGCCGCATGCGGTTGAGGTAGGTGGAGAGGGCTCCCACCGGTGGACTGATCGACATGTCGTTGTCGTTCAGCACCACCAGCAGCTTGGTTTTGGGCAGGTGGCCGGCATGGTTGATGGCCTCGAGGGCCATGCCGCCGGTGAGGGCACCATCGCCGATCACGGCGACGCATTTGAAGTCTTCGCCGCGGCGATCCCGTGCCAGGGCCATGCCCAGGGCGGCTGAAATCGAGGTGCTGGCGTGGCCGGCACCGAAGTGGTCGAAGCGACTTTCACAGCGCTTCAGATAGCCCGCCACGCCGCCCTTTTGGCGCAGGCTGTCGAAATTCTTGTAGCGGCCCGTCAACAACTTGTGGGGGTAGGCCTGGTGGCCCACATCCCACACCACCTTGTCGTGATCGAGATCGAGGGTTTGATACAGGGCCAGGGTGAGCTCCACCACCCCCAACCCTGGCCCCAGGTGACCACCGCTGGTGCTGACCACCTCCAGGTGGCGCTCCCGGACCTGGCGGCCAATGGCTTCAAGCTCAGCCGTGCTCAGGCCGTGCAGCTGATTCGGGTGATTCAGCTCGCTGAGATGCATGCACAACCCTGGAGGTGGAGTGCAATCTAGGCCTTGGATCCCGCCCAGCGGTGCGGATTGCGACACTGGTGCCATGAGCGAGGCTCCCCACAGCTATCTCCAGCGAATCCTGCGGGCGCGGGTGTACGACGTGGCGATCGAGTCGCCGCTCGATCCCGCACCCAATCTCTCGGCGCGCCTGCACAACCGGGTGCTGCTGAAGCGCGAAGACCTGCAGCCCGTGTTCAGCTTCAAGCTGCGGGGGGCCTACAACAAGATGGCGGGCCTCTCGCCGGCGATGCTGGAGCGCGGCGTGATCGCCGCCAGCGCCGGCAACCACGCCCAGGGGGTGGCGCTGGGGGCCCAGAAGCTGGGCTGCAGGGCGGTGATTGTGATGCCGGTGACCACACCGGAGATGAAGGTCAAAGCGGTGGCCGCCCGCGGCGCCGAAGTGGTGCTGCACGGCGACAACTACGACGCAGCCTGCACCGAAGCCACCCGACTGGCCGCAGAGCGGGGGCTCACCTTCATCCACCCCTTCGACGATCCGGATGTGATCGCCGGGCAGGGCACGATCGGGCTGGAGATCCTGCGCCAGTGCTCCGCGCCACCGGATGTGATTTACGTGGCGGTGGGCGGTGGCGGCCTGATCGCCGGCATCGGCGCCTACGTCAAAACCCTGTGGCCCCAGGTGCAGATCGTGGGCGCCGAGCCAGTGGATGCCGATGCCATGACCCGCTCGCTGGCCGCCGGCGAGCGGGTGCAGCTCGACCAGGTGGGTCTGTTTGCCGATGGGGTGGCCGTGCGCCAGGTGGGAAAGCTGACCTTCGATCTGGCCCGCCAGACGGTGGATCGCATGGTGACCGTCGACACCGACGCCATCTGCGCCGCCATCAAGGACGTGTTCGAGGACACCCGCTCGATCCTGGAGCCGGCCGGCGCCCTGGCGGTGGCGGGCATGAAGCGGGATGTGCTGCAGCAGGGCCTGCATGGTCAGACGCTGGTGGCGGTGGCCTGCGGCGCCAACATGAACTTCGATCGGCTGCGCTTCGTGGCCGAACGCACCGAAATCGGCGAAGACCGCGAGGCGATGCTGGCGGTGGAGATCCCCGAGCAAACCGGCAGCCTGCGGCGCTTCTGTGGGGTGCTGGGCCAGCGCAGCCTCACCGAATTCAGCTACCGGCTGGCCGATCCCCGCGTCGCCCACATCTTCGTGGGGGTGCAGACCAGCGGCAGCGACGACGAGCAGCAACTGATCCACGACGTGCAGGCCGCCGGATTCCCCTGCCTCGACCTCTCCAACAACGAATTGGCCAAGCTGCACCTACGCCACATGGTGGGCGGACGCCTGCCCGCCAGCGCCGGCCCCGCCCTGGAGCAGGGGGAGGAGTTGCTCTACCGCTTCGAGTTTCCCGAAAAACCCGGGGCCCTGATGGCGTTCGTCAACGCCTTGCACGCCAACTGGAACATCAGCATCTTTCACTACCGCAACCACGGCGCCGACGTGGGGCGGATCGTGGTGGGGGTGCAAGTGCCCCGCGGCGAACGGTCGCAGTGGCAGGCCTTCCTCAATGGCCTGGGCTACCAGCACTGGGATGAAAGCGACAACCCCGCCTACCGGCTGTTTCTCGGCCCCAGCAGCGCTCCCCTGCCAGCCCTGGCCTGAGCCCGAACACCTGCGGTACCGTGCCGCCATGCACACAGGCGCAGCGGCCACTGAGGCGATCCAGGGTCTGTCGCTGCCGGCCCGGATGGAGGCGATTCTCTATCTCAAGGGCCGACCCCTGAGCCTCGCTGAGCTGGCCGAGATTGCCGCCGTTGGTCGGGAAGAGGCGGAGCTGGGGCTGATCACCCTGATCACCGACTACGCCCACCGCGACACCGCGCTGGAAGTGCGCCAGGAGGGCAACCGCTACAGCCTGCAGCTGCGCGACGGCCTGGGCGACCTGGTGCAGAACCTGCTGCCGGTGGACCTCTCCACCGCTGCCCTGCGCACCCTGGCCACGATCGCGCTGAAGAAACGGATCCTGCAGTCGGATCTGGTGGAGCTGCGGGGTTCGGGTGCTTACGAGCACATCAAGGAGCTCCTGGCCCAGAACTTCATCGAGCGCAAGCGCCAGAGCGAGGGTCGCTCCTACTGGCTCACCCTGAGCGAGAAATTTCACCGCACCTTCGCCGTCAAGGCCGACGACCTGCAACCCCGTCCGAGGGCGGCCAAGGCCAAGGCCAACAACGTGGAACCTGAGCCCGCAGCGGCCGGGGATGAAGCATGGCAAGAGGCTGCCTAGAGTTCTCCGAACAACAGTCTTCTGACGAGCGCCTCATGGACGACCCCCTGATTTTTTTGATAAGGGTCCTAACCAAGACACTCGGCATCTACATCGTGGTGCTATTGGTGCGGGTGCTGCTCAGCTGGTTCCCCAACCTCGACTGGGGCAATCCGCTGCTCTCCACAGTGAGTTCGATCACCGATCCCTACCTGAACGCCTTCCGCGGCCTGATCCCGCCCCTGGGTGGACTTGACCTCTCCGCGATCCTGGCCTTCCTGGCCTTGCAACTTGTGCAAAGTCTGCTTCAGAACGCCAGTGTCTCACTGGGGGGCGCGGCTTACTGAGCGCCGCTACTCATCCGCCAGGGCCTGCTCAAGCGGCAGCAATTCGTCGTCGATACCGGCGCGGGTGCGCACCGGGGCACTGAAACCACGCGCCTTGACGCTGCGGAAGCTGAGGGGCCCTGGGGTGCCCGCCGGCACCGACAGGCGCAGGGCAAAGCTGGAGCTGCCGGGGGGCACGTCGCCGATCGACCCCACGCGGGTGCGGTTCTGGAGCACCGGCTCGCCGCTGGAATCGACGATCAGAGCAAACACATCGGTGTCCACCACAGGTTTGCGGCCCGGATTCAGCACAGTGCCACGCAGGGCGTAGCAGCTGGCGCCGGAAGGGCGCCGCAACTCGGGTTGGGCGCCAACATCTTCGGCGGGACAGGGCTCGAGACTCACCTGCGAAACCTGCAGCTCGGCCGCCCAGGCAGGACCAGGCACAAGCAGCAACAACGCCACCAGAAAAGGAGCTAGCACGACTCTGATCACCGCGTATCCCCACTACCTGCAATCACGTTACGGGCGGCGCGGCTGGCCAGCTTGTCGAGATTGGCCTGGGCGATCTGATCGAGCTCCAGGCCCAGTTCGGTGGCGAGTTGCGCCACGTACCAGAGCACATCCCCCAGCTCCAGCTGCAGGGCGGCGATCACCTCGGGGGTGAACACGCCGTTCTGGTCGCGCATCACCTTCTTGACCTTGTCGGCCACCTCACCGGCCTCACCGCACAGCCCCAGGGTGGGATAGATGGGGTTGTCGCCGGCCTCGGGATAGCGGGCGGTGGCGCGGGAGCGCTGTTGGTAAGCCTGCAAGTCCAACTGCGGCAGCTCGTTGCAGGCCTGGATGGTAGTTTCCAGCTGTCTGATGGCGTGTTGATGCCCCAGCCCGATCTCATGCGTCGCACCAAGATCGTGGCCACGATCGGGCCCGCCACGGAATCTCCGGAACGCCTGCGCGAGTTGATTGCCGCCGGGGCTACCACCTTTCGCCTCAATTTCTCCCACGGGGACCACAGCGAGCACGCCGCGCGGATCGCCACGATCCGCCAGGTCTCCACCGAGCTGGGCATCGAGATCGGCATCCTCCAGGACCTGCAGGGTCCCAAGATCCGGCTGGGCCGCTTCGCCGACGGGCCCATCACCCTGGCCAAGGGTGATCCCTTCACGCTCACCTCGAGGGATGTGGCTTGCAATCAATCGATTGCCACAGTCACCTACGACAATCTCGCCGACGAGGTCGTGCCCGGCAGCCGAATCCTGCTGGATGACGGCCGGGTCGAAATGCTGGTCGAGCGCGTCGACAAGCCCGAGCAAACCCTGTTCTGCAGCGTCACCGTCGGTGGCGTGCTCTCCAACAACAAGGGCGTCAACTTTCCAGACGTGCAGCTCTCGATCCGGGCGCTTACCGAAAAAGACCGGATCGACCTGGCCTTTGGCCTGCAACACGGTGTCGATTGGGTGGCGCTCAGCTTCGTGCGCAACCCCTCGGACATGCGCGAGATCCGCGAGCTGATCCGCAGCCACGGACACAGCACGCCGGTGGTCGCCAAGATTGAAAAATTTGAGGCGATCGACCAGATCGACGACATCCTGCCCCTTTGCGACGGGGTAATGGTGGCCCGCGGTGATTTGGGCGTCGAGATGCCTGCCGAAGAGGTGCCGCTGCTGCAGAAGGAGCTGATCCGCAAAGCCAACAGCCTCGGCATCCCGGTGATCACCGCCACCCAGATGCTCGATTCGATGGTGAGCTGCCCCCGCCCCACCCGGGCCGAGGTGAGCGACGTCGCCAATGCCATCCTCGATGGCACCGACGCCGTGATGCTGTCCAACGAGAGCGCTGTGGGTGATTTCCCGGTGGAAGCGGTGGCCACCATGGCCACGATCGCCCGGCGCATCGAGCGTGATTACCCCCAGCGGGTGCTCGACAGCCACATGGCCACCACCATTCCCAACGCCATCTGCCAGGCGGTGAGCAGCATTGCCCGCCAGCTCAATGCCGCGGCAATCCTGCCCCTCACCAAGGGTGGCTCAACCGCCCGCAACGTCAGCAAGTTTCGGCCCAGCACCCCCATCCTGGCGATCACCAGCGAGGTGAAGGTGGCCCGCCAGCTGCAGCTCTGCTGGGGAGTGAATCCCCTGCTGGTGGCGGAACAAAGCTCCTCCACGAGCACCTTCAGCCTGGCCATGGGCATGGCCCGGGAGCTGGGCTTTCTGCAGGACGGCGACCTGGTGGTGCAAACCGCTGGCACCCTGTCTGGGGTGAGCGGCTCCACCGACTTCATCAAGGTCGGCATCGTGTCGGCCGTGCTGTCGAAGGGCACCGGCATCGGCAACGGCTCGGTGAGCGGGCGGGTTCGCCTCGTGGATAGCCCCGAGGCAGCAGCGGCGATCCAGTCGGGGGAGATCCTGGTGGTACGTGAAACCTCGGCTGATTACATCGAGGCGATTCGCAAAGCCAAGGCCGTGATTGCCGAAGCCGACGGCATGGAGAGCCACGCGGCCGTGATCGCCCAGCGCACCGGCATTCCGGCGATTGTGGGCGTCGACAACGCCTTTGCCAGCCTGCGTCAGGGCGAGATCGTGACCCTGGATCTGCTCCGCGGGGAAGTGCATCGCGGCGCCCGCAGCCACAACGCGGACAGCGGAACCGCCATCGTTTAGGGCCCCAGCACGTGCCCATGGCTTCGAAATTGCCCGTCGGTGAAACCGTAGGCATGGCTCTGACCACCCTGCGGGCCAACCGGCTGCGCAGCCTGCTCACGATGCTCGGCATCGTGATCGGCAATGCCTCGGTGATCACCTTGGTGGGCGTGGGACGGGGAGCCCAGAACCTGGCCGAAGGCCAGCTCAGCAACCTCGGGGCCAATGTGTTGTTTGTGGTGCCGGGCAACAACGACACCCGGCGCCAGGGCATCGACTTCCCCAAAACCCTCGTGCTCGAAGACGCCGAGGCGATCGCCGAGCAAGTGCCCAGCGTCAAACGGGTGGCGCCCCAGATCACCCTGAGCGAGGTGATTCAAGCCGGCGGCATCAGCAGCACCGCCTCGGTATCGGGAGTGACACCCGAGTTTCTGCCGGTGCGTCAGTTTGAGGTGGCCCAGGGCCGTTTCTTCTCCGCCAGCGACCTCAGCAGCGCCCGCAACGTCACTGTGGTGGGGCCCGATCTGGGCGCCAAGATGTTTCCCGGCAAGGCGCCGGTGGGGCGCCAACTGCGCATCCGCAACCAGCTGTTCGAGGTGATCGGCGTGCTGGAGCCCAAGGGGGCGGTGTTTGGCCAAAACCAGGACGAAAACGCCTACGTGCCGCTCACGACGATGGTGAGCAAGCTCTCCGGCCGCGATCCCACCTACGGCGTCAACCTCAACTTCATCAGCGTCGAGGCCCGCGACGAACAGAGCACCGGAGCCGCGAGCTTTCAGATCACCAACCTGCTGCGCCAACGGCACCGGATCCTGCGGGAGGACGACTTCGCCGTGCGCTCCCAGAAGGACGCCCTGACAATCGTGAGCACGATCACCGGTGGACTCACCTTGATGCTGGCAGCCATCGGCGCCGTGTCGCTGCTGGTGGGCGGCATCGGCATCATGAACATCATGTTGGTGTCGGTGAGCGAGCGCACCGAGGAGATCGGTCTGCGCAAGGCCCTCGGCGCCCGCAGCGGCGACGTGCTGCTGCAGTTTCTGGTGGAGTCGCTGGTGCTGGCCAGCCTCGGCGGCGTGATCGGCAGCGCCGTGGGCATCGGCACGGTGGTCATGGTGGCCGCCGTTACGCCGTTGCCCGCCACGATCGGAGCCGCCACGGTGCTGGCCACGGTGGGGCTGTCGGGCTCGATCGGCCTGTTCTTCGGCGTGGTGCCGGCCCGCCGCGCCGCCCGGTTGGATCCAATCGTGGCCCTGCGCAGCCTCTGAGCCAGCCGGGCCAGACCCTCTTTGCTCCAGCCCAACCGGCCCGCAAAACCGAAGAAACTATTAAAAACCTAAAAACGTGGCGTTCGTCACCAAATCCGCACGTGAGGCGATGGCTTCATGGTGTGCCCTCACCAGAACTGGCCTTGACTCTGCTCTCGTGCGGCTACCGCAACACCAGGGATCGCATGGTGATCCTGCGCTGCGTCGGACCCGAGCAGTTTTTCCTCGAACGGGTGGTGTTTCCGTTTGAGCTCCTCAGCTTTCAATGCCCGCCACTAAGCGTGATCAAGATCTGGACCCATGGCCTCGGCGGTCCTGAACTGGTCGAAACAATCCAGGCCCAGGAGTTGCTGGTTGAGCCACCCAGCAGTCCTGCCCAGCTCGAAGCCCTCGCCGGTGCCAGCTTCAACGAGCTGCCCTGGGCGCAAGCAGGCTGAAGAAGGGTTCGATGGTGCACAGAGCGCCAGCCTGCCTCTGTTGAATTCGGCGTGAACAAGCACATCCAGGGAAGCTACAGCGGTCCGCAGCGCCGTTACACTTGTTAAGAATGTGTCTCAGCTATGAACCAGCGCTGGCGTCTGATTGCCCTCTGGCTGCTGCCCCTGGCGGTGGTTGCCTTTCTCGGATGGCAGTTGCTGAGCAGCGGAGGCACGGCCCGCTTCAATCCCAATAATTCCGCCAGTTCCACCGTTGCGCCCCGCAATGCGGCGGTAGCCCGGATGAGCTATGGCCGCTTCCTTGACTACGTCGACGCCGGACGCGTGACGGCCGTAGACATCTTTGATGGTGGCCGTAGCGCCGTGATCGAAGCGGTGGATCCCGACCTCGACAACCGGGTGCAGCGGCTGCGGGTGGATCTTCCAGGAGTGGCGCCGGAGCTGGTGAACAAGCTCAAGGATCAGGGCATCAGCTTCGACATCCATCCACCCAAAACCGCCCCTCCGGCTCTGGGACTGCTGGGCAATCTGCTATTCCCGCTGCTGCTGATCGGTTCGCTGGTGTTCCTGGCCCGTCGCGGTAACGGCATGCCTGGCGGCCCCGGCCAAGCGATGCAGTTCGGCAAGACCAAGGCCCGCTTTGCGATGGAGGCCGAAACCGGCGTCAAATTTGACGACGTGGCCGGCGTGGAAGAAGCCAAGCAAGACCTACAAGAGGTAGTGACCTTCCTGAAAACGCCGGACCGCTTCACCTCCGTGGGCGCCAAGATTCCCAAAGGCGTGCTGCTGGTTGGGCCTCCAGGCACCGGCAAAACCCTTCTGGCCAAGGCCATTGCCGGCGAGGCCGGCGTGCCCTTTTTCTCCCTTTCCGGTTCGGAATTTGTGGAGATGTTCGTGGGCGTGGGTGCCAGCCGGGTGCGCGACCTTTTCAAGCGGGCCAAGGAAAACAGCCCCTGCTTGATCTTCATCGACGAAATCGATGCGGTAGGCCGCCAGCGTGGCGCCGGCGTGGGAGGTGGCAACGACGAACGGGAGCAGACCCTCAACCAGCTCCTGACGGAGATGGACGGCTTCGAGGGCAACAGTGGCATCATCATCATTGCCGCCACCAACCGGGCCGACGTGCTCGATTCGGCGCTGCTACGCCCCGGCCGCTTTGACCGCCAAGTGCAGGTTGACGTGCCCGACATCAAGGGGCGCCTGTCGATCCTGAATGTGCACAGCCGCAACAAAAAGCTGGCGCCGGATGTGAGCCTCGAAGCCGTCGCACGCCGCACCCCTGGCTTCTCAGGCGCCGACCTGGCCAACCTGCTCAACGAAGCGGCGATCCTCACCGCCCGCCGCCGCAAGGAAGCCACCACCTTGGCCGAGATCGACGACGCCGTGGACCGGGTGATCGCCGGCATGGAGGGCAAACCGCTCACCGACGGGCGCAGCAAGAGGTTGATCGCCTACCACGAGGTCGGCCATGCCCTGGTGGGCACCCTGGTGCAGGCCCACGACCCGGTGCAAAAGGTGACGCTGATCCCCCGGGGTCAGGCCCAGGGCCTCACCTGGTTTTCCCCCGATGAAGAGCAGATGCTGGTGAGCCGGGCCCAGCTGCGGGCAAGGATCATGGGCGCCCTGGGCGGCCGCGCTGCTGAGGATGTGGTGTTCGGCTATGCGGAGGTCACCACCGGTGCTGGCGGCGACATCCAGCAGGTGGCCTCGATCGCCCGCCAGATGGTGACGCGCTTCGGCATGAGTGACCTCGGCCAGGTGTCGTTTGAAGCGGGCAACCAAGAGGTGTTCCTCGGCCGCGACCTGATGACCCGCAGCGACGGCTCTGATCGTCTTGCCAGCAAGATCGATGACGCCGTGCGCCAGATCGTGCAGAGCTGCTACGCCGACACGGTGAAGCTGGTGGCGGAGCACCGCGCCTGCATGGATCGGGTGGTGGAGCTTCTGATCGAGAAGGAAACGCTCGATGGTGAAGAGTTCCGCGCCATCGTTGCCGAATTCACCACAGTCCCCGAGAAGGAGCGTTTCTCGCCCCTTCTTTCTGATGCGGCTGTGGCTGAACCAGCCCCTGCTGCTTAAACCAGACCCAAAAGCCCCCCCGTGGATCAACCTCGGGAGGGGCTTTTTTGAAACCTCGCTGGGCCTCAGATCAGTCGAAGCTGAGCTTCAAACGGGTCGAACGGGACGCTTCTCGATCACCTTGTCGATCAGGCCATACTCCACCGCCTCAGCCGGCGACATGAAGAAGTCGCGGTCAGTGTCCTCTTCGATGCGCGGCAGGGGCTGGCCGGTGCGATCGGCCAGCTCCGTGTTGAGCTTCTTTTTGAGATAGAGAATCTCATCGGCCTGGATGCGGATGTCGCTGGCCTGGCCGCGGGCACCGCCCAGGGGCTGGTGAATCATGATCCGCGAGTGGGTGAGGCTGCTGCGCTTGCCCTTGGTGCCGGCGCAGAGCAGGAAGGCTCCCATCGAGGCGGCCAGCCCCACACAGACGGTCTGCACATCGGGCTTGATGTGTTGCATCGTGTCGAAGATGCCGAGGCCGTCGTACACCGATCCGCCGGGGGAGTTGATGTAGAGGAAGATGTCTTTCTCCGGATCTTCCGCTTCCAGAAACAGAAGCTGGGCCACCACGCGGTTGGCCGACTCTGACGTGACCGGTTCGCCCAGGAAGATGATTCGCTCCCGCAACAGACGGGAATAGATGTCGAATGCGCGTTCACCCCGGCCCGACTCTTCAATAACGATCGGGATCATGGAGCTGTTGGAGCGACTGGACCCGATCCTACTGAGCCTGGGCGGCTAGGGTCGGCGGATCTTGGCCCGATTCAGCGTGAGCGCAGCCCTCACCGTTGCCGACAGCAAGCGTGCCTTCCACCGCACCTTTCCCCACGTGATTGCGCCGCTCTACCGGCGCCTGGTGGATGAGCTGCTGGTAGAGCTGCACCTGCTCAGCCGCCAGAGCGGCTTTCGCAGTGATCCCCTGTTTGCCTGCGGGCTGATTCAGGTGTTCGACAGCTTTGCCAAGGGCTATCGCCCCGACAGCCAGCGGGAGCCGCTGTTGGCAGCGCTCTGCTCCGCCTCAGGCTTTGATGCCGCCGCCCTGCGTCAGCAGCGCGATCAGGCCATGGCCGCCATGGGCAGCCACAGCGTCGAGCAGGTGAAGCAGTGGATCGAGCAGGAAGGGGCCGGTGCACCCGAGCCGGTTGCAGCTGCTTTGGCGAGCATCCGCCGGCCCGACTTTCACTACTCCCGGCTGATGGCAGTCGGCCTGCTGAGCCTGCTGGAGCAGGCCCAGGGAGCTGATGCCATGGATCCCACGGCCCTGCGCAGCTACGCCCACGACCTGGGCAGCGCCATGGGCCTGCTGCGCGATCGACTCGACAAGGACATCAGCCTCTATGCCAACAATCTCGAGAAGATGGCCCAGGCGGTGGAACTGATGGAGGAAACCGTTGCCGCTGAGCGCCGCAAACGCGAACGGCAGCAGCAAGCTGCTGAGGCTGCACCCAGCGCTAGCGAGCCACCGGCGGACGCTGGGAGCGAAGCTGCAACTGAAGCTGCCCCGTCAGCTGGCTGAGGGGCGAGCCGAGCACTCCGGCGCCACTGGCCGCATGCATGGCCACCAGATCCAGCTGGGCGGCCTGCTGCACCAGCTCCGGCAGCTCCGGAGGCAGCAAGCCCAAGCGGGCCAAGGCCTGGGGGCGAGCCCGCAACACCGTTGCCCCAGCTGAGCCGGGCAGCCCGAGGGACGGGGTGGGAGCGGCAAGGGTTGGATTGGCAAGGGTCGCAGCGAAGTTGGCCAAGGGGGGCTCAGGCCCCAGATACAGAAGCAGTTGGGGCTCGCCCGAGGCGGCCAGCACCCAGCGCCAGCCACCCACCACCAGGCCATCCTCGCGGCGCCAGCTGATGGCGGGCAGGGCAGCTGAGCCGGTGCGGGTCGCGGCAAGACCCTGCGCCTCCAGCGGCGCCACCAATCCATCCAGCAGCTGGGTCCAGGGGCGGCATTCGCCGCTGACATGCAACTGAACCTCAAGACCGGCCTGAAACGGCCCCTGAGCCAGCGGCCGCACCCGCAGCACAAAGGGAACCCGGCGCAGCAGGGTCAGCTGGCCATCACCGATGCCATAGCGGGCCGCCAAGGGTTCGCGGATCAACTGGCGGCTGAGCAGTCCCTGCACCAGCGCATCCAAAACTGGGCCGCGCCACTCCAGCAGCAAATCGGCGGGCAGAGGCGGCAGCGGTGGAGCCGGTTGGGGCCGGCCGGGGGCGCTCAGGAGGCCGCTGGCGGCACTCGCCTCGCCCGTCAGGCCCAAGCTGGCCCCCTCCAACCGCAGGCTCAGGCAACCCTCCTGGAAACGCTGGAGCAGGGGCGCCATCGGTCCGGCCATCACCCCGAGGCCGAGGGGCGCCCAGAACACCGCCTGCTCCTGCTGCAGCCGCAGCAGACAGCGCTGCTCCAGGCCGCGGCGCTGGCGCTGGGCCAGCCGCAGCTGGTCCTGCAGCAGCTGCTGGGAGAGAGGATCGGCCGCGACGACCACCAGGTCATCGACCCGAAGGCTGTGGGGCGGCAGGCCACTGGTGGCGCCGGCCGTGAGCGCCGGGGGCAGGGTATGGGCAGGGAACGCCAGGTAGGCGCCACCATCGCCGTCGCGCCCCCAGAACTGCCACCACACCCGGCGCTGCTGCTGCCAGACGTTGCGGGCCAGAGCTGGGCCTAGCCGCTGACTCCACAGGGCCGGCACGGGCCGCTGCGGCGAGGCGGGAAAGCTCTGCATCAGCGCCGCCTGACCCAGCAGCCGCTCCAAACCCTGGGCCCGCGGCCGGGGCCAGCGCAGCAACACAACAGCCGGCACCAGCACCAGCAGAGCGGTGAGGGCTGCGGTCCAACGCAAACGCGTCATGCCACATCCCCGTAGAGGGTGGTGCGGCGGCGCACCGGACGGCCCAGCTGACGGGCTGCTGCCTCGAGAGCCTCGGGCGACTGGCAAGTGCCGCCGCTGGCCCCCGCCATCGTGGTGATGTGCTCCTCCATCAGGGTGCCGCCCAGGTCGTTGCAGCCCCAGCGCAGGGCTTCGGTGGCGCCGGCGAGGGTGAGCTTCACCCAGCTCGGCTGGTGGAAGGGAAACCAGGGCCCCAGCAGAATCCTGGCCTGGGCCGTGAGCCGCAGCATCGCCGCGGCATCGGGCTGGTCGCGCCGCACCCGGGCCCGCAGGGCGGCCGGCGCCGAGGCGCCCACGAACGGCAGCAGCACAAACTCCGTGAAACCCTGGCGTTGATGCTGCCAGGCATAGCGCTGCACGGCCACCAGGGTGAGCAGATGGGCCGCCCGATCGGCCGGGCCCTCGATGTGGCCGGCCATCAAGGTGCTGGTGGACGGCAGCCCGTGCTGATGGACCTGCAGCATCACCGCCACCCAGTCCCGCGCCGTCAGCTTCTCGGGGCAGAGCACCCGCCGCACAGGCTCACTCAGCACCTCGGCTGCCGTACCCGGCACCGAGCCCAGCCCCGCCGCCTGCAGCCGCTCCAGCACATGATCCAGGGGCACACCGTCGTGCTGGGCGAAATACAGGAGCTCCTGGGGGGAGAAGGCATGTAGATGCAGGCCCGGGGCAGCTTGCTGCAACCGCTGCAGCAGCCGTTCGGCGTAGGCCAGCTGGCTGCCCTCCACGGTGGCCGCGGGGTTAAGGCCGCCCTGGATGCAGAGCTCGGTGGCGCCGGCATCGCAGGCCTCGGCGGCCCGCCGCTCCAGGTCCGCTTCATCAAGCCAGTAGGCACCCGGTTCACCGGCATCGCGGCGAAAGGCGCAGAAGCTGCAGTGCTTGATGCAGTGGTTGGACACGTTGAGGTTGCGGTTCACCACGTAGGTGACCGTGTTGCCCGCCAAGACGTGCCGCAGGGCATCGGCGGCGCCGCGCAGGTGCTCGTCGGCGGCGCCGCTGCTGGGCTGACTGAGCAGGGCCAGGGCTAGCGGTGTCAAGGCCCGAGGCAGAGCTGCAGGATCAGTCAATTCCTCGCCGGATCCAGCCGCAGCGTGGAGATCGGCGATGGCCTCTAGTAAGTCAGACAGGGAGCCGGGCGCCACCTGCTCGGGTGGCGGCACCAACAGTTCATCGGCCGTGTGCCAGGCCCAGTCGGCGAGCCCGGCAGCAATCACGAGCGTCGCTTGCCTTCAAGCGCCTTGCGGCGACGGCGATCTCGCCACTCAACGGTGGAGAGGTAGATCACCCCACCACTGACAAACACCAGCAGCAAGGCGGCGATGGCCGACAGCAGCTGGGGGAGGGAAATGGGCAGCTCAGGCACCGAAAGTTGCCGGGCCGCGGTCAGAACTTGATGCTGTTGTCGCCATGACGACCCCAGACCACCATCGCGATCGAGAAGCTGAAGAGGGCTGCCAGCGACGCCCAACCCAAAGTGATCAACATGGCGCTGCCATCAGTCGTTGGCGGCACTTTACCTAGGGTGGGCCCATCAGGCGTCTGCGGTAGAGGTCTTGGTGATGGATGGTTGGGCTGTTGTGGAAGGTGAAACTGTTGTGGATGTTTGGGCTAGGGATGGGGTTCAGCCGGTGCTGATGGTGAGTTCCTCCCCCACCGCCGTGCAGGAGCGGCAGCGGCTGCGCCAGCCCTACCCCCACTTCAAGGTGGTGGTGCTCGACGACGACGTGAACACCTTCCAGCACGTTGTGGAGTGTCTGGTGCGCTTGATCCCGGCGATGCAGCCAGATCAAGCCTGGGCCCTGGCGCACCGCATCGACAGTGAGGGCTCGGCAGTGGTGTGGTGCGGGCCCCAGGAGCAGGCCGAGCTCTACCACCAGCAACTCGGAGCCGAAGGGCTGACCATGGCACCCCTGGAGCCCGCCTGATGGGCCGGGTGGTGATCACCCACAGCACCTACGTCGAGGGCCTGGTGCCACTGCTCAAGCGACTGGCCCGCTGCCCCGGCATCGACACGGTGACCCCAGCGGTGATCAGCCGGGTGCGAGGCCGCAGCGCCCAGCTGCGGCTGCGGGTGTCAGCCCCAATCACCGGTGGCCACAAGCTGGTCGCCCGGCGCGGCAGCAGTGCCCAGGAGGTGTTCGTGGTCACCGGCTGGAGCCGTGAGCAACTGCAGCAGCAGTTGGATGCGCTGTTGGGTCAGGCGTCGCCCAACAGCAATTCGCCGGACGGCGATCGCTCGTAAACCGCCGGCGCCCGGAAGCGCGCATAGGCGCCCCCCTCGCGAAACCAACTGCCGGGCTCCAAGCACAGCCCATCGGGCTGGAGCTGCCAGCGCTGCTGCAGATAGGCGGTGTAGTCGTTCGCGTTGACCTGGGGGGCCTGCCAGTGCACCACCGCAAACGCCAGGGCCCGCACCCGCACGATCCCACCACTCGACTCCTGGATCTCCTCCTCGAGCAGAAAGGTGCGGAAGCGATCGCGCACCCCGCTGGAGGGAGCCGGCGCACCGTCTTCGATCAGCCTGCCCTCCAGCGGATATTTGCGCAAATAAAGCTCCCGGGCCCTGGGAAAAACCGGCCCCGGAGCAAGGCAGAGCAACGACTCAAAAGCCTGCTGAAAGGACTCCATCGAGGCAGGGGGGCAGAACCCGTCTTCAACAACCATGGCGTCCAGAATGCCGCCTGATCCCGCCCCCTGTCGCCGCCCATGCCGATCACCCCAGCCCAGCTCGATGGGGCCATGGCGTGGCGCTATGCCACCAAGGTGTTCGACCCAAGCCGCCGGATCGACGCGGCCACCTGGAGCGCCCTGGAGAACGCCCTGGTCCAGAGCCCGTCGAGCTACGGGCTGCAGCCCTGGAAATTCCTGGTGATCCGCGAGCCAGCCGTGCGCGAGCAGCTGCGGCCCGAGTCGTGGAACCAGAGCCAGATCACTGACGCCTCCCATCTGGTGGTGTTTCTGGTGCAACGCCACATCGGCCCCGCGGAAGCCGACCGACTGATCACAACCATGGCCCAGACCCGCGGCCTCGATCCCGCCGATCTGGCCTCCTACCGCCAGATGATCGACGTTGATCTAATCAACGGCCCCCGCAGCCAGCAGATCGAGCGCTGGGCCAGCAACCAGGTGTACATCGCCCTGGGCACCTTGATGACGGCCGCTGCCCTGCTGGAGGTGGACACCTGCGCAATTGAGGGCTTCGACCCAGCGGCCTATGACCGCATCCTGGGGCTGGATAACGCGCCCTACCGCAGCTGCGTGGTGTGCGCCGTGGGCTACCGCTCGGCCAGCGACAAGTACGCCAGCCTGACCAAGGTGCGCTACTCGGCTAGTGAGCTGATCGAAGTGCGCTGAAGGCGCAGGGGTGATCAGGTTGGAAATGGGGTGGACCGCCGTGCCGTTTTGCCCCAGTGTTCGACCTGGTGGAACCAGAAGGGGGGTCAAGGGCGGGGCGCCGTTTCCGGCTACGAGGCCGGCTTACGTTGCTTCCGCTGCAGACCCCCCATGTCGAAAAGGGAGTCAGATCAGAAAACTGTAAAAGGCAGTGACCAACGCGGCAGTCCTCTGGCACTGTAGGCCGATTTGCGCCGAGTCAGCCCGGTTCCTCGGGCGATGGCGCCATGGCACTTGGTGCCGCCGCCGGGGGTAGGGGCCAGATCAGGCGCACCTGCTCCAGCAGCTGCTGCGCCTGATCGTCCCGCTCCTGGGGGGTGACGCCCTCCAGCAGCAAGGTGACATGGCCCAGCTTGCGCCCCGGGCTGGACCCCTGCTTGCCGTACCAATGCACCGTGGCCTGGGGCAGGGCCGCGAGAGCGTCGCGTTGGCTCTGGTAGTCGACGTCGGAGCTCTCAAAACCGAGCAGATTCACCATCAGAGCCCCAGGCACCTGCAACTCCACGGGTCCCATCGGCAGGCCGGCAACGATGCGCACCTGCTGCGCAAACTGACTGGTGTGGGCTGCCTCGATCGTGAAGTGGCCGGAGTTGTGGGTGCGGGGGGCAATCTCATTGACCTGGAGGCCGCCCGGTCCGTAGAAAAACTCAATCGACAGCACCCCCACATAGTTGATGGCGGTGAGAAGGGAGGCGGCGATGTTGCGGGCGTAGGCCTGCACCGCATGGGGCACGGACGCCGGTGCCAGCACCCAGTCACACACCTGCTGATGCTGGTGGGTCTGCACGAGCGGGTAGCACTGCAGATTGCCGGCCCGGTCGCGGCAGGCGAGCTGGGAAAGCTCCAGATCAAAGGACACCAGCTCCTCGAGGATCCAGTCGCTGGGGGGAATGCGGGCCAGCAGCGACTGGAGATCCTCCGGCCCCTGGAGCACGGCCGTGCCCTTGCCGTCGTAGCCGCCGGTGGAGGCCTTGGCCATCAGGGGGTAGGAGAAGCCATCCGGCAACACCCCATCGGAGGGCAGATCACACCAGCGGGGAGCCGGCAAACCCAACTGCTGCAGCAACTCACGTTGGCTGCGCTTGCTCACCAATGGGGAGAGCGCTTCCAGGCTGGGCAGGAAACTGATGCCGTCAAAACTGAGCGGCGCCAGGGCTGGCAGGTCGACCCACTCATTTTCAAAAGTGATGGCGCTGCAGCGGCGGGCCAGCTCGCGGGTGGCAGCGATGTCGTCAAGTTCGGCCTCCACCACGCTGGTGGCCAGGGCTGTGGCGGGATCGTGGGCCCCCGGGGTTTGCACATGCAGAGGCACATGCAGCTGCTGGGCCGCCGCCGCGAGCATCCAGGCCAGCTGGCCGCCACCCACCACGCCGATGGATGGCATCAAGGGGGTGGCTGTTGGCTCGGCCATAGGTGTTGGCTGAGTCGGGAATCGCCCCTTCTCGATGGCAATCCATCAGGTTACGGCGCCGGGGGTCAGCTGAATCCGCGGTCGCCGGCGAACAGATACCGCACCAGGCTGAGCAGCAGCACGATCAGAAACAACGCCAGCCCGATCGTGCAGGCGTAGCTGATCTCCAGCTCGGCGAAGGCCTGGTCGTAGACGTAATAGACCAGCGTGCGCGTGGAGTCGGCCGGTCCTCCCTGGGTCATCAGGTAGACCTCCTCAAACACCTTGGTGGCGGCAATCGCCGAAATCACCGCCACCAAGGTGATGTAGGGGCGCAGCAGGGGCAGGGTGATGTCGAGGTGCTTGCGCAAACCCTCGCTGCCATCGAGCGCCGCCGCTTCGTAGAGGTCGGGGGAGATGCCCTGCAGGCCGGCCAGAAAAATCACCATGTAGTACCCCAGCCCCTTCCACAGGGTGACGAGCATCACCGAGGGAAGCGCCAGCAGCGGCGAAGTGAGGAAACCGATGGGCTGAAAAGAGCCAGGCAGAAGGGCACTCAGCCAGCCGTCGCGCAGAAGCGCGCTCAACCAGCCGTTGATCAAGCCGTTTTCGGCGTAGATCCAGCGGAAGGCGATCGCCGCCACCACGATCGACACCAGCACCGGCGTGTAAAAGGCGCCTCGAAACCAATGCATCCCCGGCAGCTGGCGGTTGACCAGCACCGCCAGGGCCAGGGCACCGATCACGATCGGGGGAACGACACCCACTAGGTAGAGAAAAGTGGTGCCGGTGACCCGGAAAAACATCGGATCGGCCAGCAGCCGCCGCACGTTGGCCAGGCCCACGAAGCGCAGGGGCTCACTCACATCCAGGCCAGCCTGGCTGACGCTCATCACCAGGGCCATCGCCGCCGGGATCAGCACCGACAGCCCGATCAGCACCAGGGCCGGCAGCAGAAAACCCCAGGCTGTGGCCGTGCGGGGGGCGGAGAGAGACATGGACAACTCCGGGTCGTTCCATTGTGGAACCCGCTGCCACAGTGCTGTCCCAGGGGCGGCTTTAGCCTCAGGCGACGCCCGCCCCTACCGATGACTGCGACCCCAGCCGCCTGCCCGCTGCGCACCATCGCGGTAGAGCTCAGCGCCAACCCCTACCCGGTGGTGATCGGCGCCGGCGCCTTGGCCGGCCTGGGCGAGCAGATTCGCGCGCGGGGCTTCAAGGCCGGCACCAAGGTGCTGATGGTGACCAACCCCGTGGTGCAGGAGCACTACGGCGCCACCGCCCTGGCCAGCCTGCAGGCCGCCGGCTTCGACGCCAGCACCCTGGTGATTGAGGCGGGCGAAGACCAGAAAACACCTGCCACCGTGGGACTGATCCACGACGCTGCCTTCGCCCGCAAGCTTGAGCGCGGCTCGCTGATCGTGGCCCTGGGCGGCGGTGTGGTGGGCGACATGGCGGGATTTGCCGCCGCCACCTGGCTGCGCGGCATCGCCGTGGTGCAGGTGCCCACCACGCTGCTGGCGATGGTGGATGCGGCCATCGGCGGCAAAACGGGCGTCAACCACCCCGGCGGCAAGAACCTGATCGGCGCCTTCCACCAGCCGCGGCTGGTGCTGATCGATCCCACCACCCTTTCCACCCTGCCGGAGCGGGAATTTCGAGCCGGCATGGCCGAGGTGATCAAGTACGGCGTGATCGGCGACGCCGAGCTGTTTGCTGCGTTGGAGGCAGCCGGCAACCTCAGCGCGATGGCAGCGGTGGGGCCCGAGCTGCTGCAGACCCTGCTGGAGCGCTCCGCCGCAGCCAAGGCCCGTGTGGTGGCCGCCGATGAACACGAGGGCGGCCTGCGGGCGATCCTCAACTACGGCCACACCCTGGGCCATGTGGTGGAAGCCCTCTGCGGCTACGGCACCTGGCTGCATGGCGAGGCGGTGGCCATCGGCATGGCCGCCGCCGGCGAGATCGCCTTGGCCATGGGCCTCTGGAGCGCTGCCGAGCAGCAACGCCAGCTGGCCCTGATTGAAGCGGCCGGCCTGCCCCACCGCTGGCCGGAGCTCAACCCCGAAGCGGTGCTCACCTGCCTACAAGGGGACAAGAAAGTGCGCGACGGCCAGGTGCGCTTCGTGCTACCCACAGCGATCGGCAGCGTGGAGATCCGCAGCGACGTGAGCGAGGCGATCATCCGCCGCGCGCTCTACGCCTCCCCGTAGGCATCTTCCAGGGCCGTTTCCAAGGTGGTGATCAGCAGCACCAAGGCCGCCCGGGAGTCGAGGTCGGGGCCGGTCACGGCTGAGATCCAGCGATGACAAAGCCCCTCGATCTGCTGAAACAGGTCGCCGCCGGCAGCCAGGGTGGCCATCACCCGCTCCACGCTTTGCTCATCGGCCTCCGGCGGCAAGCCCACCACGTAGCGGCGACCGTCATCGCCGACATAGGTGAGCTGGCCCTGCTCATCCAGCACCGGCGTGGCATGGGGTGTGATCGGTGGCGGCGGCTCCACCTCAAAACCCTCTTCAGCGCGGTCCCTGGGTTGATCCCCGGGTTGATCCCCGGGTTGGTCCCCGGGTTGGTCCCCGGGTTGATCCGTGGGTTTGTTCACCATCACCCAGGCCCGGCTTTTCTCCCTCCTAGCTAGGGCCGCCAGCCCGGATTGCCAATCGTCTGAGGGCGCCGATCAGCAGCCCTGATCCTTCCGCGCTTGGTGACGAACGGAACCTTGCACCCTGGCGCTGCGCTGGGCATGGTGAGAGGCCCGGACGGCCGCGCGATGAGCTGGAGCGAACTGGAACGGTTGGTGGAAGACGCCGAAGCCGACACCACGGTGCAAAGGGCGCTGCGGCACTGCCGCTCCCAGCAGGAGTTGGTGCTGGCCTCCCGCCAGCTGGGCTATCGCATCACCCGTGTCGACCTGCTGCGGGCCTGGCAACTCCACTGCCGCGAGCAGCCCCTGCGCCAGGGAAGGGGCTGATCAGGCGTCACGCCGATCCAGGGCATTGCGGGGCGGATGGCCGTCGCCGCGCAGCAGCAAGCGCTCCCAGCGGTTGAGCTGGCGCAGCAGCAGTGCCGTGAAGCCCAGGGCCACCAGCAGGCCAACGCGAGCAGCGGCTCCCGGCAGCCAGGCCGCCAGCACCAGCTCCAGTCCCAAGGCCACCAGCACCAGCGGCCGCCAGCGGCGCACACCCCGCAGGGCACCGGAGCAGGCCCGGCAATGGCGGGTGTGGCTGTCGTAGCGGTCCATCAAGGCCGCCCGACCCCAGCGGGGAGGGAGGGCGCTGCCGGGAGCCGGTGGTCCAGCGATGGTGTTGACCCAGTTGTGCAGCGCCTGCACGTAGACATCGGCGCTGGTGGGCAGGAAGCAGGCCTGGGCCAGGGCGCCGCTGCCGCCCCGCTCCGCCAGAACCCGCTCCTGGCCGTGCAGAAACACCTGGTCGTCTTCGAGCACCGTGTGGTTGCCGAGGTGCTGCAGCCACACCGGCCGGGCGCGCAGCAGCAGCCGCGGCAAGGCCGAGCGGAATTGGAAGGGAAAGCGGGCAAACAGGCGGCATTCCCCAGCCCGGATCGGCGTCGCGTACACGACGGTCATGAACCGGGCGAACCCCTTGGCGGTGAGGTCGTGCCACATCAGGCCCGGGGCCACGAAGGTGGTGAACTGGCTGCCGAGCTTGCCCCGCCGCGGCCCCTCCGGCCAGGCCAGGGTGAACCCCTCGGGCCCGGAGCTGGTGAGCTCGGCGGCAACGGGCGCGGCGTTCTGGCGGCGGCCCACGGTGCGGTGGTGGGTGAAGGGCACGTGGCTCACGTCGAGCACGTTCTCCAGCAGGGTGAGGGCATCCATCGGCAGGTCGCGGAAGGTGTCTTGCACCAGCCAGCCGGACTCCTCCAACACCGGCACCAGGGGCAGGGGCGCCGTTGCCGCCCGCTCCGGGTCGCCGGCGAACACAAACAGCAGCCCCTGGCCGGTGGCCGTGGCATAGGCGCGGCAGGCACTGCGGGCACTGGCGCAGGCGGTGGCAACCGCCCCGGGATCGGCCTGGGGGATGGCGGTGCAGCGGCCCTCGCCATTGAAACTCCAGCCGTGATAGGGGCACTCCAGTTCACCCCGGCCGTTGAGCCGGCCTTCGCTGAGGGGCACGAGCCGGTGGGGGCACACGTCGGCGAAGGCGCGCCACTGGCCGGCGGCAGCGTCCCACCAGAGCACCAGGTCCTGTTCCAGCAGGGTGAAAGCCGTGGGTTGGCGGGGATCCAGATCCTGGAGGTAGGCCACCGGATACCAGCGCTGCTGCCAGTGCTCTTGCCAGCGCTCCTGGCTGGCGGCATCGCTTGCGGCATCAACGGTGGGGGACACAACCATGGAGAAACCGCAGAGAAGACGAAAGGGTTGGCGCTGATGATGGCGCGCCCTCGCTGGAGGCCGCTCAACTCGATGCCGAGGTGTAGGAACGCTGGGCGAAGCGCCACAGCAGCCGGCTGCCCGCCAGGCACAGCACCGCCACCAGCAGCGAACCGATGGCCCACAGCGCCGAGCCCCGGCCCAAAAGCGCCTCGGCCGGCACGGTGGTGAGAAAGGCCACGGGCAGCACGAAGGTGAACAGCAACCTCAGTGCCGGCGGATAGGCGCTCACCGGATAGCGACCGGCGACCAGCGTGTAGCGCAGCAGCTCGGTGGCATTCCACACCTTCACAAACCAGATGCTCAGGGCCGCCAGCACAAACCAGAGGCTGTAAAGGATCGCGAGGGCGGCCAGCAGCAGCGCCAGGGGCAGCAGCACGGCCCCGGGCGAGCGCAGGCCAGCTGCAGCCTCGGGGCCGCCCTGGGCCAGGGCCCAGCCGATCAGCCCCAACCCCGCTGCAACCGCCGGCAGGCCCCAGGGTGACACCGTGCGGGCCGAGAGCCAGAACTGGCTGTCGATCGGCTTGAGCAGCACGTAATCCAGGGTGCCCGTCTGCACGTGGCTGACGATGCGGCTGAGGTTGGGCTGCAGCACGCAGGTGGTGAAGCCATCCAGAAGGGTGTAGAGCCCCAGCACCACCAGCGCCCCGCTCCAGCTCCAGCCCCCCAGGCTGGGGCCGCCGGCAAACAGCAGCTGCAGCACAAACAGGCTGCCGGCCAGGTTGCCCAGCACCGACACGAATTCAATCGCCGCATTGAGCGGATACTCGAGCTCGGCCGCCAGCGAGGTGCCCCAGAAGCAACGCAGGCTGCGCCAGT
This sequence comes from Cyanobium sp. Alchichica 3B3-8F6, assembly GCF_024346435.1. Classification (NCBI taxonomy): domain Bacteria; kingdom Bacillati; phylum Cyanobacteriota; class Cyanophyceae; order Synechococcales; family Prochlorococcaceae; genus Cyanobium; species Cyanobium sp. Alchichica 3B3-8F6. The sequence continues at coordinate 74,558 of NZ_JAGQCZ010000001.1, forward strand.
AGCGCTTCATGCTTCAGGCCCCCATCGCCGAGTAGCGCCGCAGGCCGGCCCGCCACAGCACACGACTGATCGGCCAGAGCAGCAGACACCAGGCAGCGATGGCGCCGAATCCCAGCGCCACATTCACCGGCTCACCGGCCAGCAGCCGGGCCGGGAAATCCACCATCCAGGGAAAGGGCGTGGCCAGGGCCAGCCGCCGCACCGCCGGCGGAAAGGTGTCGAGCGGGGCCACCAGACCGGAGAGAAACAGGTAGGGGATCAACAGCAGGCGATCCAGCGCCGCCGCCCGCTCGCTCCAGAAGCACAAGGTGGTGACGATCACCTGCAACACAAACCGCAGCAGGAAGGCTGCCTGAATCGCCAGCAGTCCCAGCAGCAGCTCAGCAGGCGAAGGCCACCACAGCACCCCCGGCGCTGCCAGCCCCACCACCACCAGCATCAGCAGCACAAACGGCACGCGAGTGGCCTGCTCGCTGAAATGAGCCGCCAGGTAGCGCCACAGCGGCGCCAGGGGCTGCAGCAGCAGGGGCGAGAGGCGGCCCTGCAGGGCATCCTCCTCAAACACGTGGATCAGCCACACCACCGTGAACTGGCGCACCACAAACGCCGCCAGGAAATAGTGGCTGATCTGCTGGGGCGTCAGGCCCGCCGCTACGCCGGCGCCCGAGCCGCTCCACACCCCCAGCATGATCAGGGGCAGCACGCCCGAGAGGGCCCAGAGGGCGATCTCGGCCCGGTATTCGAGCATCAGCGCGTACTGGCTGCCCAGCAGCGCCCGCGCCACGCGCCAGGCCCAGCTCAAGGCACCCCTCCCGTCACCGAAGCCTCCCCGCGCTGGCGAAACAACCCACCGATCAGCTCCTCGATCGGTGGATCACTCACCTCCAGATCCACCACCGCAAAGCGCTCCAGCAGCACCGCCACCCGCTCGGTGAGCTGCGCGCGCGGCACCAACAGCCGCACCTGGTGGCCCTGGTGCGCCTCGATCACACCAAAGCCCGCGAAGGCCTCGGTTGGTTGCAGGTCGGCTAGCTCCAGGCGCACCTGGCGGCAGGGGGCCAGCCGCTGGGTGAGGTCGGCGAGGGAGCCATCGTGGAACAGCTGACCCTGGTGGATCAGCAGCACCCGCGGGCAGAGGGCGGTGATGTCGCCCATGTAGTGGCTGGTGAGCAGCACGGTGGCGCCGGTGCGGCGGTTGTAGTCGGCCAGGAAATCGCGCACCCGCGCCTGGGCATTCACATCCAGCCCCAGGGTGGGCTCATCGAGAAACAGCACCGAGGGCCGGTGCAGCAGCGCCGCCAGCAGCTCGGCCTTCATGCGCTGACCGAGCGAGAGCTTGCGCAGGGGGCGCTGCAGCTCGGGACCCAGCTCCAACATCTCGGCCAGCTCGGCGATGCGGCGCCTCGCCTCGGCCTCCTCGATGCCATACACCGCCGCATTCACCCGCAGCGAATCGAGGGCCGGAAGGTCCCAGATCAGCTGCTGGCGGTTGCCCATTACCAGGGTGATCTGGCGCAAGAAGCGGGCCTGACGCCGAAAGGGCTCGTGGCCTGCCACCTCCAGCTCGCCACCGCTGGGGTGGATCAGGCCGGTGAGCATCTTCAAGGTGGTGGTCTTGCCGGCGCCATTGGGGCCCAGGAAGCCAACGATCTCCCCGGGCTCGATCGTGAAGCTGATTCCATCCACCGCCAACACATCGCGATGGCGCCGCCGCAGCAGATGCTGGATTGTGCCGGCCAGGCCAGGCTGCTTCTCGCTGATTCGGTAGGTCTTGCTCAGCCCACTAGCGCGAATGATTGGCCCTGCCACAACGTTCTGCTATCCAGGGCACGGTAGGCAGCCAACTGGGCTGATTAGGGTTTAGGCACCGCATAACTACAGCCTCCAAGACGATGACCAGCGTTGACTGGCTCTGGCTGCTCCATCCCGCCCTGGCGGTAGCCCTAGTTTTTCCCCTGCTGGGCGCTGTCTTGCAGCTGGCCATCCAGACCCGCCGGCGCCGCCTCAACCCAGGCAAGGCGCCAGCAAGTGCCGGCAGCGAACACACCGCCCTGGGGCGCTGGCTCACCAGCTCGGTGGTGGCCATCCAGCTGCTTGCCTATGCAGTGGTGATTCTCACCCAGAAGCCCAGCCAGCTCGACGCCATGCGCAGCTCCCTGCTGCTGCTCGTGCTGACTGGCAGCGTGCTGGCCCTGGTAGCTCTGTGGCGGGTGCGGCAAGCCAGTTACCGGGCCAGCTTTGCCCTGCTCTGCTGGATCGGGGTGATCGGCCTGGGCATGCAGCCTGAAATCTGGCGGCTCAGCGACAACCCCCTCGATCCAGCCTTCTGGCAATCCCATTTCTGGGGCGGCATGGGGCTCACCGGCTTGCTGCTCTTCTCCCTAGCGGCCCGTCCGGAGATCCAGCACCAAATGCGCTGGCGGCGCCTTCACCTCAGCGCCAACGCCCTGGCGGCCCTGATCTTTCTGGCCCAGGGGATCACGGGCCCGAGGGACCTGCTGGAAATTCCCCTGAGCTGGCAAAAAGCCACCATCTGGAGCTGTGACTTCAGCTTGCGCGTCTGCCCGCCCCTGGCTCCACCGGGCTGATGCGCCTGCCCTGGGCCGTAGCGCTGTTGGCCCTGCTGGCGGGTCGCTACGTCTTTTGGCGCTGCACAGCCACCCTGAACCTCGATAGCCCCCTGGCTGCGGCGCTGAGCCTGCTGCTGCTGGCAGCCGAGCTCTGGCTGCTGGCCCACGGCTTCCTGCAGCTGCTGTTCACCCTGGCGCCGGCCCAAAGACAAGCAGCGCCTAGCCCAGACCCCAAGCAGGCCGCCAGCTTGCCCTGGGTGGATGTGCTGGTGCCGAGCTACAGCGAGCCGATCGAGGTGGTGGAGCGCTGCCTGCGCGGCTGCCGCGCCCTCAATTACGGCCGCTACCACCTCTGGCTCCTCGACGATTCCGGCAGGCCGGAGCTGGCGGAGCTGTGCGCGCGCCTGGGCTGTCACTACCGCAGCCGCGAGCGGCGGGAGCATGCCAAGGCAGGCAACCTCAACCATGTATTGCCGGACCTGCAGGGCGAGCTGATCGCCGTATTCGATGCGGACGTTGTGCCGGTGCGGGGCTTCCTGGAGCGAACGGTTGGGCTATTTGATAGAGCCGAAGTGGGCCTGGTGCAGACACCCCAGACGTATATGAATGCCGATCCGGTGATCCGCAACCTGGCTCTGGAGCGGTGGTTGTTGCCGGATGAGGAGAGCTTTTACCGCTGGATTGAACCAGTGCGCCAACGGCTCGGGGCGGTGGTGTGTGCCGGGACGTCGTTTGTGCTGCGCCGCTCAGCCCTGCTGGCGGTGGGTGGCTTCGAGACGGGCACCCCCTCGGAAGACCTAGCCACCGGCATTCGGCTCACAGCCGCCGGCTGGCGGTTGCTGTTTGTACCGGAGAAGCTCAGCGCTGGCTTGGCGCCCCTCACCGCCGCCGCCTTTGCCCGCCAGCGCTGCCGCTGGGCCAGCGGCACCCTGCAGACCCTGCGCACCGGTGCCAACCCCCTACTGATCAAGGGCCTTAATCCGATCCAGCGGCTTGCCTTTCTCGAGGGGATCCTGCACTGGCTCAACGCCCTGCCCCAGCTGGTGCTGCTGCTGATGCCCCTGAGCCTGGGGGTGCTGGGCATCGCGCCACTGCGCGTCAGCGGTGCCGGACTGCTGCAGATGGCCCTGCCCCTCTACGGCGCCCAGCTGGTGCTGGCTCGCTGGTTTACGGCCCACAGCCGCACCGCACTCACCAGCGAGCTCTACCGCCTGGTGGTGCTGCTGCCGCTGGTGGGAGCGGTGCTGAGCACCCTGCTGGGCAGGCCCCTGCCCTTCCGGGTCACACCCAAGGCCCTGGCCAGCGGCCGCCAAACCAGCCCCAAACCGCGTCTGCTGTTGCCCCTGCTGGCCCTGCTCAGCCTGCAGCTGGTCGCCTTGCTGAATCTGCTGCCCATCGCCAGCGGTGTCCGGCTGGACCTATTGCCCGAGAGCAAGGCCACCCTGGCCCTCGGGGTGGGCTGGGCCCTGGTGAATGTGCTGCTGCTGCTGGCCGCCCTGCGCTGCTGCTGGGATCGGCCCCGCAGCGATGCGGTGCCCTGGCTGGCCTGGCGAGAGGCGGTGCAGCTAGCTGGCCAGCCCGCCCAACTGGTGGCCTTAAGCGAAGCGGGCCTCGAGCTTGAACTGGAGCGGGAAGCGCCGCAGCCGGGGCAAGAGCTGGAACTCGCCACCAGCGACGGCCGTCGCTGGCTCCTGAGGCTCGAGGCCTGCTATGGCAGGCGCCTGGGCTGCAGCTGGGCACCGATTTCAAGCGAGCCTGCGGAGGAGCGCAAGGAGTGGCTGCAGCAACGGCTATACCGCCGCGATGGCCAGTGGCCGACGCGGCGGGCGCCTGCCGAACCGCTTGCCCTGGCTGTGATCCTGAGCCGGCTGCTGCGGCCACTGGCAGCTGAAACCTGGCTGAGGCGCAGCCTGCTGCCAGCCAATCCGCCAAACGAGCAACATGGAGCTGGAATGGAGGAGATGCAGCGATGAGCCTGGTAGCAGTAACGGGAGCATCCGGAAAGACCGGCTGGCGGGTGGTGGATGAAGCCTTGAAGCGGGGCCTGGCGGTGCGGGCGATCGTGCGGCCCGGCTCCGTGCTGCCAGCAGCCCTAGCCGAAGCAGAGCAGCAAGGGCGGCTCGATGTGCGGCGACTGGATCTAAGTGCCACCGAGGCCTTGCATGCCGCCCTGAGCGGCTGTGACTCCCTGGTGATCGCCACTGGCGCCAGGCCATCCGTGGATCTGGCCGGCCCCCTCAAGGTGGATGCCTTCGGGGTGCGCGACCAGATCCGCGCCTGCCAGGCGGTGGGCCTGAAGCGGGTGGTGCTGGTGAGCTCCCTCTGCGCCGGTCGCTGGCAGCACCCCCTAAACCTGTTTGGCTTGATCCTGGTGTGGAAACGCCTGGGCGAGCGCTGGCTTGAAGAAAGCGGACTCGACTGGACCGTGGTGCGCCCCGGCGGCCTCAGTGAGGACGACAGCCGCAGCGAAAGGGAGGGGGTGGTTTATTCGGGCCCTAACCAGCAGGAGAGCAGCAGCCTGCCCCGCCGCCTGGTGGCCCGGGTGTGCCTAGAAGCCCTCGAAACCCCGGCCGCCAGCGGGCAGATCATCGAAATCACCAGCAGTCCCACCCAGCAGCCCCAGTCCCTCAACCATTGGCTGGAGACAGCGATCCCGGCTCCCGGCTGAAGCGGGGTAGCTCCGGGGTCCCACCCCGGCCGTAGGCCAGCCAGCGGAAATCCCCCAGGGCCCCGGGATCCACCAGCCGCAGCAGGGCCTCGCGCCGGGCCAGCACGGTGGCCAGCGCCGCCGGGGCCTCCTGCTGCAGCCCGTGCAGCCGCTCGGCCAAGCCCAGGGCGAGTAGGGCCTGGCCCTGGCGGCACTGGCCCAGGGGCAGCCAGCCGCTGGCGGCGGCGGCAGCATCGACGCTCTCAACACACAAATGGGCTGTGAGATCCCAAGCGCCTGGCTCCAGCAGCGGATCGCCGCTGGCCTGCTGGCCCCGATAAGCCATCAAGGTGCCGCCAGAGCGCTGGGGGGCGTAGTAGCGCCAGGCCTCTAAGGCGTAGTCGATCACCAGCAGCTGGCCCTCGGCCACGGCTGCGGCGCACTCGCTAAGCCAGGGGGCCAGGCCCGGGTGCAGCTCGCTGCACCAGCCGGGCGGGCGCTGGAGCGATGGGGGCAGGAGTCCAAGGGGCTCGAGTTGGGCGGCCGCTGCCGGCTCCAGGGGCGCGCCGGGCTCCAGCCGCAGCGAGAGCTCCGCCCCAGGACCCTCGTGCAGCGCCACCACTTGCTGGCGCCAGAGCGCCCCGTCCCACTCGATCCGCTCCACCGCCAGGGCATCGAGCACCTCATGGGCGAGCACCACACCGCGCAGCGGTGAGGCCGCCAGCTCCGCGAAGCTGGCCCAGCGACAGGGCAAGGGGCAGTCCTGCAGCAGGGCTTGCTGACGGGCCGCCATGCCCCCGTTGGGCTCCACCAGCACCAGCTCCAGGCGCTGGGCCAGCTGGGGCCAACCCGCCACCAGGGCCTCGGCCAGCTGCAGGGCCAGGCTGCCCTCGCCGGGCCCTGCCTCAACCAGGGCAAGGGGACCGGGACCGGCCGCCAGGGCAGTGAGCCACTCGGCCAGCTGGGGAGCTAGCAGGGCGGCGAAATCGGGCCCCAGGGAGGGAGCAGTGGCGAAATCCCCCGCCGGGCCGATGCGCAGCCGGCCAGCCCCATAGGCGCCATGCAACGGATCGTGCAACACCCATTCCATGTAGGTGCGAAAGGGGACCGCTGCGCCGACGGCCTCGAAGCGCTGCAGCAGCCAGGGGGGCAAACTCACGCTCAGACGCCAGCTCAGGGAGAATGCATCTTCGCTGAGGCTGGTGAATGGGTCGCGCTTGGAACGCCGTGCTGCCTGCGCTAGTGTCGCTGCTGCTGGTTCTGACCTGCTGGCTGGGTGTGGGTATCGCTCCGGCCCAGGCCTACGACAACCCCGACCTCCTACCCGACCACCCCACCCCGGTGATCGACCTGGCCAAGGCCCTCACCGATGGTCAGCGCATCAGCCTGGAAGAAAATCTCACCCGCTTCGAGGCCGATACCGGCTGGAAACTGCGGGTGCTCACCCAGTACGACCGCACCCCAGGCCAGGCGGTGAAGGACTTCTGGAACCTGGACGAACGCAGCCTGCTGCTGGTGGCCGATGAGCGCGGCGGCAACCTGCTCAACTTCAACGTGGGCGACGCCCTGTTTGCCCTAATGCCCCGCACCTACTGGGTGGAGCTGCAGACCCGCTTCGGCAACCAGTACTACGTGCGCGACAACGGCCAGGACGCCGCCATTGTCGATGCCCTTGCAGCTGTGGAAATTTGTTTGGAGCGGGGTGGTTGCCAGGTGGTGCCGGGCCTGCCACGCGAGCAGTGGCTGCTCACCCTCTCCACTTCCGTGCTCGGCGGCCTGGTGGCGGGCTTCGCTTCCTATCCGCGCAAAGAAGGTCGCAAGGTGGAGTGGGCCTGGGTGCTGCTGCTCTCACCTTTGTGGCTGATTCTGTTTGGCGCCCTAGGGCTGGGCCCAATCCTGACCCGCACCAACGACCTGCTGCCGGTTGCCCGCAACACCCTGGCCTTCCTCGGCGCAGCCCTCGGCGCCTACCTAATCGCCGGAGCCACCGTGGGTGCCAGGCTCAAGGATGCCGATCAGGGCTAGAACTTTCAGTCGGGGTTTTGGCTGCGGCTGCGCGGTCCCAGCTTTTCAAGGGCCTCGAGCTGACAGCGCAGGGAGCCCTCAGGCGCACAGGCGGGCTTGGTTTCAACTTTGGCTGTGACCTGGGGCTGCTGATCGCGCAGACGGCTGAGGTTGGCGTCGTAGAAACGCTTGAGGTCGTGGAAGCGCTTCACCGGCTGGCCGTAGAAGCTGCGGCCGGCGAGGGTGGGGAAGCTGGCCCACTCGGGGGCCAATTTGGCCGCCAGCAGCGGCGAGAACACGCCTTGATCAGCTAGGGCCAGGGCACCACGACGCTGGATTAGGTAGATGGCGCCCTGGTCTTGAACCTGGGGGCCAAAGGCCGCGATTCCCAAGGAACGCGAAACCATGTTCCAGGTGAAGGGCATGAACTGGTAGGCCCCAGCGGCCGCACTGGCGTAACGGGCCGTGCGCACCACCCGATCGGGGTGGCGCTCGAGCGACGGCATCAGGCCGCCGCCAAACATGATGCGATAGCCAACGTCGTCGCCATTGGCCCAGGTGCCCTCGGCGAAGCGAATGGTGTTGAGCAACGCCCGGCGCTCAGGCGTGATCGCGAAGATGCGCGGCGGCGGCGGCGGCAGGGGCAGCGCCATCGCCGTGTGGGGATGGGCCTGGATCAGCATTGGAGCAGCCGGATCCTCAGCGGCCCGAGCCCCGGGAGCGATCAGGACCAGGAGGGCCAGCCCGGCCAAACCGACTTGAACAGAGCGAGCTGAACGGGAGCTGGAGCAAGGCAAGGTCATACCGGAGCGAATCAGACGGCAAAACCGCATCCAGGCGGCAAAAACTCGAAAAACGAAACAATTATTGTTCGCGTCAATTTGCCTACCAATTCGCGCAAATCGAGAACATTAGTGCCAATCACACAAGTGTCCATTGGTGTCAACAATCACCGTGAACGGTTCAGATCACTTCCTGCGCCAAGCCTTTGTCGTCAAAACACAACTGATCTTTGGCGCCAGTGAGCCGCTAGGCCGAGGCGAATTGCTGGGTCACAAAGGTCTCGATGGCCTTGGCCGCCTGGACGTTGCCATCGGCAGCCAGGGGGGCTCCCTGGGGCGGCAACAACGGCTGATCCAGTTGCCAGTCGCCGCTGCGGGCCTGCTCCTGGCTGAGCAGGCGGTGCCAGCCATGGCGCACCAGGGCCGCCTCGAGCACCGGGGCCTCGGCAAAGCCGACGCGATGCACCAGGTGCACCCCCACACCGGCACTCAGGGCTTCACAAAAGGAGCTGTAGCCCGGTTTGGTGAGCAGCCGCCCGCACAGCCCCATCACCTCCAGGGGCCGCACGCCTGGGGGCAACAGCCGGGCATTGGGGGCCTCAGCCAGCGAGGGATCGGAGGAGATGAACACATGGTCGGGCCAGCGACCGAGCAGCTCCGCAGCCAGGTTCAGGCCCAGCCCACCGAAGCTGATCAACACGCAACGCTCTCTTTCAGACGGCAGGCCCAGCTGCTGGGCCAGGGCAGCAGGGTCGAGCCTGGGCTGGCCGGCCGTTAACCCGACCTCCACCTCAGGGATGTCCCAGTCCATCGGCATGGCCAGGGGGCAGCGCAGCAGCAGATCGCCCTGGCGGTAGGCCTCCAGGCTGCGGCGGGCCCAGGTTTGAAATGCCGGCCCCATCGGGCTGTAGATGGCCTCCCAGCCGAAGCTGGCCAACCAGATCAGCGGGGCACCCACCCGCCGGGCCAGCTCGGCGGCAGCCGGCGGCACATCCCCCAACACCAGCAGCGGCTGCCCCTGGGCCAGCAGCCAGGTCGCTTCAGCGGCCCACTGCTGGGGCAGCTGGGCATCGAGGGCCGTCAGGGCCGCCAGGGTGGCCTCCGGATCCGCGCCCAGGGCATCGGCCTGCACCACGCCCACATCCCAGCGGCAGGGGCGACGTTCAAACGGCACCGGCCCCAGGGCCGTGCGCAGAAAGGTTTCGGGCAACGCCGTGGACAGCACCAGCCGCCAGCTGGGTTGCCGCTGATGCAGGGCCGTGAGCACGGCGGCGGTGCGGGAGCCATGGCCGAAGCCATGGGCGCTGATGCAGGCAACGATCAGCATGGGTCAGCGCAGGATTAGCACGGTGCCAGCTGGGCGGCTTGGCTGGGGGCCTGCCAGAGCCGCTCCTCGTACAGCAGCTCACCGCCCAGGCCATACCAGCGGTGACTGGCGCTGCGCAGCTCCTGCCCCACCAGCTCCACCCAGCTGAAGTGGCGCAGGGCCTGGCCGGCGCCGTCGGTGCCGTGACGGGGCACGCAGGCGGTGTTGAGGTAGGCGGTGCCGGCCCGGTCGCGGCAGAAGCTCTGGCGCGCCCCCTGCCCCCGCCTGAGCGCATGGTGCATGTGGCCGAACACCACCAGGGGCACGGAGCGGCGGCGGCGGATCTGCTGGATCGCCAGGGAGAGGTCGAGGTCGCCCCAGTCGCAGGCGGGGGGCTTCCAGTCGCGGCCGCAGGGGGAGGCGGCGTCGCTACCGAGGCCGGAAGGGCCGCTGTGGCCCAGGAGCACCAGGGGCCAGTCGGCGGGAGCGGCGGCGGCGGCGGCCGTGATCCGGTCCGCCGACTCCTGCAGGCTCACCGGCCCGCAAGCCGCCTGCACTGCCCGGGAGAGGTTGTAGCCGCCACCGGCCGTGCCAGGCCGGCCCCCCACCACGGCCAGACCCGGCGGGCTGAGGGCCCGCAGCCGCCAGCCGCAGTGCACGTCGCCCAGCAGGTCCATCTGGCGCTGCAGGGTGCGGCCGGAGGCGTCCTTGCCGGCGTCGTGGTTGCCAAGGATGCAGGCCACCGGCAGCGGAAGCTGGCGCAGCAGTGCCGGGATCCGCTGCTGGCCATCGCTGAGGTCGCCCACCACCAGCAGGGCATCCGGAGCAAGCGTCGCCAGCAGAGCGTGATCGGTGTGGTCCCAGGCCCCGTGCAGATCACCGGCAATGGCGATGCGGAGCGTTTTCCCCCCGCCGGGTGCCGCCATCTCCGCTGCCTAGGCTGAGGCCATCCTGCATCAGTTGGGGGCCCGGGTTGGTTTTCGCCGCCATCCAGCACACACCAGCCGTCGACCTGCCCGCGGCGATCGCCGAGCTCAAGCGCCAGCGCAACGCCGTGATCCTGGCGCACTACTACCAGGACGAGGCCATCCAGGACATCGCCGACTTCATCGGCGATTCCCTGGAGCTCTCCCGCAAGGCAGCTGCCACAGAGGCCGATGTGATCGTGTTCTGCGGCGTGCACTTCATGGCCGAAACGGCCAAGATCCTCAATCCTTCAAAAACGGTGCTGCTGCCGGATCTGGAGGCCGGCTGTTCCCTGGCCGACACCTGCCCGGCCGACGCCTTCGCCCGCTTCCGAGCGCAACATCCCGACCACATCGCCGTGAGCTACATCAACTGCTCGGCAGCGGTGAAAGCCCACAGCGACCTGATCTGCACCAGCAGCAATGCGGTGGATCTGGTGCAGCAACTGCCCGCCGATCGGCCGATCCTGTTCGCCCCCGACGAGAACCTCGGCCGCTGGGTGCAGGCCCAGAGCGGCCGGGAGCTCACCCTCTGGCCCGGCAGCTGCCAGGTGCACGTGGCCTTCAGCGAGCAGGCCCTGCTGCAGCTCAAGCTCGAGCATCCGCAAGCCGAGGTGCTGGCCCACCCCGAATGCCAGCAGCACCTGCTGGATCTGGCGGATTTCATCGGCTCCACCAGCGGCCTGCTGCGCCGCGCCGAGGCCAGCCCCGCCACCAGTTTCATCGTGCTCACCGAGCCCGGCATCCTGCATCAGATGCGGCTGAAGCTGCCCCACAAGCACTTTTTTGAGGTGCCCGGCGCCGACGGCTGCAGCTGCAACGCCTGCCCCTACATGCGCCTCAACACCCTGGAGAAGGTGTGGCAGTGCCTGCACGACATGGCACCGGAAATCGTGCTGGACGAGGAGCTACGGCTCAAGGCCCTGGCGCCGATCGAGCGGATGCTGGCGATGAGCCGCTGAACCCACCGCCCCTGAGTCAGTAGCTGTAGTTGGCCACAAACAAGCTGGTGTCGTCGGAGGGCTCGCTGCCGGGCTCGTAGGCGCCGCGGCTGGCGGCTCCGTTGGCGCGGGCCCGGGCCAACAGGGCCGCCTGGCCGGCCGCCCGATCCGTGCCGCCCCAGTGCTTGAGGCAGGAATGCTGCAGGGCGCGACCGTAGGAGAAGCCCAAGTGCCAGGGGGCGCCCTCCTGGGCCGCCACCTGATTGATGGCGTTGAGGCAGAGGCTGGCGTCCTCCTCTCTGAGGCCGCCACTGAGGAACAGGATCGCCGGCACCGCCGCAGGCACGGTGCGGCTGAGGGTGCGCATGGTGAATTCCCCCACCTCCTCGGCACTCGCCTGCCGGGGGCAGTCGGCGCCTGGGCAGGTCATCGAAGGTTTGAGCAGGCTCCCCTCGAGAAACACACCATTCAGCGCCAGGGCTTCGTAGGTGGTGCGCAGAACCCACTCCTGCACTGAGGCGGTGGTGGTGATGTCATGGTCGCCATCCATCAAGATCTCAGGCTCCACGATCGGCACCAGGCCGTGCTCCTGCACCGTGCGGGCGTAGCGGGCCAGCCCCCAGGCGTTCTCACGCACCGCCAGCTCCGATGGCGCGCCGCTGGCGCTGATCTGCAACACAGCGCGCCACTTGGCGAAGCGCGCGCCACGGGCGTAGTAACGGGCCGCGCGCTCCCCCAGGCCCTTGAGCCCGGTGCACCAGCTCTCGCCGGGCACCCCACCAGCCAGGGGTTCCACCCCCTGATCCACCTTGATGCCGGGCACGATTCCCTGGCGCTGAAATAGCTCCACGAGCGGCACGCCGCCAGCCGCAGCGGTGCTGTCTTGAAAGAGGGTTTCCTCGTAGAGAATCACGCCGGAGATGTGGTCGCTGAGGCCTGCGGTAGTGGCCAGCAGGCTGCGGTAGGCACGCCGATGCTCCTCGGTGTTCTCCAGGCCGATGGCCGCGAAGCGCTTGCCGATCGTGCCGGTGGATTCATCCGCCGCCAGCAGCCCCGTGCCCGGGGCCGCCAGGGCCGCAGCGGTGGCGGCGAGCTCATCGCGGAAATCATCCAGGGCCATGGCGGCAGCCTGCGGGAGATCCCTGGCTAGTCGGGCCGCCGCTCATCGTCAACAGTGGACTGGGGGGGAAAGGCAGGGGGGGTGGTCGGAGCAGGGAAGCCACGTGTCGCCACGCTGCCTAGGGTGCCCGAGCCAGGTCATTCACTCCCCCGGCTACCCATGCGCACCATTTCCTTCGCCAATGGCGACCGCATGCCCCTGCTGGGACTGGGCACCTGGAAATCGGCTCCTGGTGATGTGGGTGCTGCGGTGCAGGAAGCCATCCGGCTGGGCTACCGCCACATCGACTGTGCCAGCGTCTATGGCAACGAGCCGGAGGTGGGCGAGGCGATCCGCAGCGCCATCGATGCCGGCGAGGTGAGGCGCGAGGAGCTGTGGATCACCTCCAAGCTCTGGTGCAATGCCCATGGCCGCGACAACGTCGAACCGGCGCTGCGCCGCACCCTTGGGGATCTGGGCCTGGCGTGGCTGGATCTCTACCTGATCCACTGGCCGGTGCCGATCAAGTCCGGCGTGGCCTTTCCCTCCAGCGGGGAAGATTTTCTACCACCGGCGCAGGGGTCGCTCAGATCCACCTGGGAGGGGATGGAAGGCGCCCTGGAGGCTGGGCTCACCCGCCATATCGGTGTGAGCAATGTCTCCAGCCACAAGCTCCACGATCTCCTGAGCCACTGCCGGATCCGGCCGGAGGTGAATCAGGTGGAACGGCACCCCCTGCTGCAACAGCCGGCTTTGCTGGCCGACTGCGCAGCCGAGGGTGTTCACATCACCGCCTACTCACCGCTGGGCTCTGGCGACCGGCCAGCCGCCCTCAAGGGCGCGAATGAATCCGAGCTGCTGACGCACCCGCTGATCAGCGCGATCGCCGCGGAGCATGGCTGCAGCCCCGCCCAGGTGCTGATCGCCTGGCAGCTCCAGAGCGGCATCTCCACCATTCCCAAGTCGGTGAGCCCAGCGCGGCTGCGCGAGAACCTCGCGGCAGCAGAGATCGAACTCACGCCGGCCGATCTCGAGCGGATCAGCGAGCTTGATCAGCACCTCCGCCTGGTGGATGGATCGTTCTGGCTGATGGCGGGCAGCCCCTGGTCGCTGCAGAGCCTCTGGGACGAACCTTGATCCCCGGAGCCCTCCGCATCAACCGACAGTTCCCATGCCTCTCCCCCCCGCCAGCCTGCTGGAGCTCACCCCCCAGGGGCTCTACTGCCGGGCGGCCGGGGCCTGGATCGACCCCTGGCGGCCGGTACCCCGAGCCCTGATCACCCATGCCCATGCCGACCACGCCCGGCCCGGCTGCCGCGAATACTGGGCCATCGGCGCCAGCGAGGCGATCCTGCGGCAGCGGCTCGGAGCCAGCATCAACCTGATCCCGGTGGACTACGGCCAAGCGCACCGCATCGGCGACGCCAGGGTGTCGTTTCACAGCGCCGGCCACGTGCTCGGCAGCGCCCAGATCCGTCTGGAGGCTGGCGGCGAGAGCTGGCTGGTGAGCGGCGACTACAAACGCTGCGCCGACCCCAGCTGCACGCCGTTTGAACCCGTACAGGCTGATGTGTTCATCAGCGAGGCTACCTTCGGACTGCCGATCTACCGCTGGCAGAGCGGGGCCGCGGTGGCCCGGGAGATCCTGGCGTGGTGGCGGGCGGCGCCGGAGCGCCCCTCGCTCCTGTTTGCCTATGCCTTCGGCAAGGCCCAACGGCTGCTGGCCGAGCTGGCCGGAATCGGTGTGACGGAAGAGGTGCTGCTGCACGGCGCCGTGGAGGCGCTGATGCCCGCCTACCGCGAAGCCGGTGTGGTGCTGCCGCCCACGCAGGCCGTGAGCGCCATCGCCAGGGGCGAATCCCTGGCCGGCCGGCTGGTGATCGCCCCGCCCTCAGCCCACCGCTCGCCGTGGATGAAGCGCTTCAAGCTGCCGCAAACGGCGTTTGTGAGCGGCTGGATGGCCGTGCGCGGCGCCCGCCGCCGCCGGGGCTATGAGCGCGGCTTCGTGATGAGCGACCATGCCGACTGGCCCGGCCTGATCGCCAGCGTGAACGACAGCGGCGCCCGCCAGGTGTACGTCACCCATGGCAACAGCGATGGCCTGGCCCGCTACCTGCGCGAGGTGGAGGGGATCAGCGCCGAGGCGCTGGAGGGGGGCCATGGCCCCAGCCGCGAAAGCCCAGACCCCGCCGCCTGACCATGCGCCGTTTCGCCGCGCTCTACAGCGAGCTCGATGGGAGCAGCGGCACGGGTGCCCGGGTCGCAGCCCTGGCCGCCTACTTCGCCAGCGCCGATCCGGCCGATGCCGCCTGGGCCCTGCACGTGTTGCTGGGCAAGCAGGGCAAGCGCCTGATCACCGGACGGCGGCTGCGCCAGATCTGCCTGGAGGGCTCCCCCATCCCGGAATGGCTGTTTGACGACTGCTACGCCCACGTTGGCGACTCGGCCGAAACCATCGCGCTGCTTTGGCAGCCCTCCGACCAGGAGGCACGGGCGGACCGACCCCTCCACCACTGGATGGCGGAGCTGTTACCTGCCGCCGCAGCCCTGGACGGGGCCGCGCAGGCCGAAGCCGTGCGGCAGCTGTGGCAGGGCCTGAGCCCCGGCGAGCTGCTGGTGGCCAACAAGCTGCTCACCGGCGGCCTGCGGGTGGGTGTGGCCCAGGGCCTGGTGCTGCGGGCCCTGGCACGCCTGAGCGGCCTGGAGGAAGCTCTGTTGCAGCACCGGTTGATGGGGGGCTTTGAGGCCAGCGCCGAGGTCTTTCTCGCCCTGCTGGCCCCAACCGACCAAGGCGCAGCGTTGCCCAGCCGGCCCTATCCGTTTTTTCTGGCCGCACCGCTGGAACTCCCCGACGGCGCCGCGCCCCTACCCGGCCCCAGCAGCGCCTGGCTGGCGGAGTGGAAATTCGACGGCATCCGCGGCCAACTGATCCGCCGCAGCGGCGAGAGCTTTCTGTGGAGCCGCGGCGAGGAGCTGATCAACGCCGCCTTTCCGGAATTGATCGCGGCGGCCGGCTGCCTGGACGAGGGCACCGTGCTCGACGGCGAGGTGCTCGTGTGGCCCCAGGGCATCGAGCGCCCGGCCCCCTTTGCCCAGCTGCAGCGTCGCCTCGGCCGCAAGGCACCGGGCCGCAAGCTGCTGGCGGAGTGCCCGGCCTGCTTTGTGGCCTACGACCTGCTGGAGCGAGGGGGCGAAGACTGGCGCCCCAGGCCCCTGAACCAACGCCGGGCCGCCCTGGAGGAGCTCCACCAGCAGCTCCAGCAGACGACACCAACCCCGGAAGCCAGGCTCCTGCGCCTGTCCCCCCGACTCCCCCTGGACAGCTGGACACAGCTCGAGCCGCTGCGCCAGCAGGCCAGCACCGCCGCCGCCGAGGGCCTGATGCTCAAGGCGCTGGCGTCGCCCTACCTGGCCGGCCGCAAACGCGGCCATTGGTGGAAGCACAAGCGCGATCCCTACACCCTTGATGCGGTGCTGCTCTACGCCCAGGCCGGCAGCGGTCGCCGCGCCAACCTGTTCACCGACTACACCTTCGGGTTGTGGAACGGGGAGGGCGAACTCGTGAGCTTCGCCAAGGCCTACTCCGGCCTCGACGATGGCGAGATCACAGCCCTGGACCGCTGGATCCGTCAGCACACCAGCGAGCGCTTCGGCCCGGTGCGGGCCGTGGAGCCGCAGCAGGTGTTCGAGCTGGCCTTCGAAGGGCTGCAGCGCTCACCGCGCCACAAGAGCGGCCTGGCCGTGCGCTTTCCCCGCATCCGCCGCTGGCGCCACGACAAACCGGCCTGTGAGGCCGACACCCTCGCCAGTGCCCTGGCGCTGCTGCAGCCCTGAGGCACCGCAACATCGATCGCAACCTGCCCATCATGGGCTGACTCCCTCGGCTGAGCCCATGCCCACGGCTGCGCCCATGCCCTCCGCCACGCCACCGGGCCAGGGCCTGCAGCGGCGCGATCGCCAACCGGAGGTGATGGATCAGCCGGGGTTGGATCCGGCCGAACACGCCCGTGCCCTGGCCGGGCTGCGGCGCATCAATCGCATCAGCGGCCTGGCGGCGAGCCTCCTGGCGCCAATCGCGGCCCTGGCCGAGCGTCGCGGTGGCGCACCCCTGCAGGTGCTGGAGCTGGCCTGCGGTGGCGGCGACACCGCCATCGATCTGGCCCTGATGGCCCAGCGCCGAGGCCTGGCCCTGGAGCTGCGCGCCTGCGACCTCAACCCAGAGGCGGTGCGAATCGCCGAGGCCAATGCCCAACGGCGCGGCGCGCCGGTGGAGTTCTTCTGCGCCGATGCCCTCGCCGCTCCCCCAGCGCCGGGCGAAGCCGACGTGGTGTTCTGTTCGCTGTTTCTGCACCACCTCCCCGACGCCGATGCCGAGCGGCTGCTGGCGCTGATGGCCCAGCGGGCCCGCCACCTGGTGCTGGTGAACGACCTGATCCGCAGCCGCGTGGGTTATGCCCTGGCCTGGGCCGGCACCCACCTGCTCAGCCGCTCCTGGGTGGTGCACACCGATGGGCTCCTCTCGGTGCGCGCCGCCTTTCAACCGGCGGAGGTGCTGGCGATGGCCGAGCGGGCCGGACTCGCTGGAGCCTCCCTGCAGCGCTGCTGGCCCGAGCGTTATCTGTTGCGCTGGGAGCGTGGCCTGGAGCAAGGCCATGGCTGAGTTGCAGCATGCCAACGGCTGGGATGTGGTGGTGGTGGGGGCAGGCCCGGCCGGTGGCCTGGCGGCCCTGGATCTGGCCCAGCGGGGGCTGCGGGTGTTGCTGGTCGAGAAGCGGGCCTTTCCCCGCTGGAAGGTGTGTGGCTGCTGCCTCAATGCCCAGGCCCAGGCGGTGCTGGCGGCGGTGGGGCAGGGCCAGCTGATCGAGAGCCAGGGTGGTGTGCCGCTGCGGCGGCTGCAACTGGGCCACCGGGGCCGGCAGGCGTCACTGGCCCTGCCCGATGGCCGCGCCCTGTCGCGGGAGCGGTTCGACCAGGCCCTGGTGCAGGCGTCGATCACCGCAGGTGCCAGCTTCCGGGCCAGCACCACGGCCCAGCTGGGCCCGGCAGACGCCACCGGACGGACCGTGACGCTGCACGAGCGCGGCAGTCGCCAGTCCCAATCGGTGCGGGCCAAGGTGGTGCTGGTGGCCGCCGGCCTGGCCCAGCGCTGCATCCCCGCCGGCGAGGCCGGTGCCCCGATCATCCAGCGTCACTCCCGGATCGGGGCGGGCTGCGTGCTGCCGGACGCGGCGGCCGCCTATCCGTCCGGCCGCATCCACATGGCCATCGGCCGCGAGGGCTACGTGGGCCTGGTGCGGCGCGAGGATGGCCAGCTCAACCTGGCGGCGGCCTTCGATCGCCAGGCAATCCAGTGTCCTGGCCCAAGCAGCAGCAGCGGTGCAGCCGCTGCAGCCCGAACGGTGCTGGCGAGCGCCGGCTTCCCGATCCCGATGGGGCTGGAGCAGGCGCGCTGGCAGCTCACCCCCGCCCTCAGCCGTCGCGCCGCGGTGGTGGCTGGCGAGCGCTTTCTGGTGCTGGGCGACGCGGCGGGCTATGTGGAGCCCTTCACCGGCGAAGGCATGGCCTGGGCCCTCACCGCCGGCGCTGCCGCGGCGCCCCTCGTACTGGCGGGGCTGGAGTGCTGGAGCCCAGCCCTGGAGCGCCGCTGGCAGCGGGAGCTGCGCCAGCAGATTGGCCGCCGCCAACGGCTCTGCCGCGGCCTGGCCCTGCTGTTGCGCCAGCCGGGGGCCACAGCCCTGGCCTTTGGCGTCAGCCAACACCTGCCGGCCGTCGCCGAGCAGCTGGTGGCCCAGCTCAACCATGTGACTGTCCCCTCCCTGCAGGTGTCGCCATGCCCCTGAGCATCCGCGGCATCGGCACCGCCACTCCGCCCCACCAGCTGAACCAGGCCGAAGCCATGGCCCTGGCGGAACGGGTGAGTGCCGACAACGGCAGCCGGGCCGCCCTGGTGCGGCGGATCCAGGGCCGCACCCAGGTGCGCCAGCGCGGCAGCGTGCTGGCCACGGGCAACGCCAACCAGCAGCCCAGCGACGAGCGGCTGCCCTTCTACGGCAACCAGAGCCCCACCACGGCCGCCCGCATGGCCGCATTCGCCGACCATGCCGCTCCTCTGGCCCTGGACGCGGTGCGCGGCGCCCTGGCTGATGCGGCGATCGAAGCCCCCCGGATCACCCATCTGATCACCGTGTGCTGCACGGGCTTCCAGGCGCCGGGATTGGATCTGGCCCTGATCCACCAGCTCGGCCTGGATCCGGGGGTGCAGCGCACCCACGTGGGTTTCATGGGCTGCCACGGTGCCCTCAACGGTCTGCGGGTGGCCCAGGCCTTCGTGGAGGCGGATGCCGAGGCGGTGGTGCTGCTCTGTGCGGTGGAGCTATGCAGCCTGCACCTGTATTACGGCTGGGATCCGGAGAAGGTGGTGGCCAATGCCCTGTTTGCCGATGGGGCGGCCGCCCTGGTGGCCACCGCCAAGCCCGCCAACCCCAGCCCCTGCCCTGGCTCCCTCCTCAACCTGCTGGCCACTGGCTCCACCGTGATCCCCCACACCGCCGACTTGATGCACTGGCAGATCGGCGACCACGGCTTCGAGATGGGCCTCTCCTCGCAGGTGCCGGAGGCGGTGGCCGCCCAGCTGGGTCCCTGGCTCGAGCACTGGCTGCACCCCAGACACCTCCGCCTGGCGGAGATCGCCAGCTGGGCAGTGCACCCCGGCGGCCCGCGCATCCTGCAGGCCTGCGCCGCCGCCCTCCAGCTGGAGCCCCACCAGATCGCCACATCCCAGGCCGTGCTGCAGGAGCACGGCAACATGTCGTCGGCCACGATCCTGTTCATCCTCGATCGCCTGCGCCGGGCGGCGGTTCCCGGCCCGTGCCTGGCCCTGGCCTTTGGGCCGGGGCTCTGCGCCGAGGTGGCCCTGCTGGAGCTGGCCGCTGCATGACGCTGTCCATGGCGCCGATCGAGGCCTGGTTCAGCCAGCAGGGCTGGACGCCGCTGCCCTTCCAACGCCAGAGCTGGCAGGCCTACCTGGAGGGCAGGAGCGGCCTGATCCAGGTGCCCACCGGCTCCGGCAAGACCTATGCCGCCGTGATGGGTCCGATCGCCGAGATGCTCGCCGTGCAGGGGGCAGACACAACGCAGCGCCGTCTCCAGGATTACGTACAGACCGTACAGAAACAGGGAGAGTCTGAAAACAACAAGCGCCCCCGACGCACCACCACACCCCAAACCAACATCCAGGGCCTGCGGCTGCTCTACATCACCCCCCTGCGCGCCCTCAGCCGCGATCTCGCCCTCGCCATCCAGCAACCGATCGAAGCCATGGGCTGGCCGCTGCAGGTGGGCATCCGCAATGGCGACACCGCCAGCAGCGCACGCACCCGGCAGCTGCGCAGCCCGCCCCAGATCCTGATCACCACCCCGGAATCACTGGCGCTGCTACTGGCCAATCCCAAGGCGACGGAGCTGTTCAGCGGGCTCCAGGCGGTGGTGCTGGATGAGTGGCACGAGCTGATGGGCAGCAAGCGCGGCAGCCAAACCGAGCTCTGCCTGAGCTGGCTGCGGCGGCTGCGGCCCGGCCTGCGCACCTGGGCGATCAGCGCCACGATCGGCAACCTTGAGGAAGCGGCTCAAACCGCCCTTGGCACTGGCCCCGAGCCCTGCCTGATTACGGCACCGATCGCCCGGGCCACGGCGATCCGCAGCCTGCTGCCCGAGAGCATCGACGGCTTCCCGTGGGCCGGCCACCTGGGCCTGCGCATGTACGAGGAACTGGTGGCGGCGCTGGAGCCCGGGGTGTCCACCCTGCTGTTCACCAACACCCGCAACCAGGCCGAGCGCTGGCACCAGTGCCTGCGCTATGCCTGCCCGGAGATGGAGGGCGCCCTGGCCCTGCACCACAGCGCCATCGACCGGGCCGAGCGCGAAGCGATCGAGGCAGGCGTCAAAAATGGGGCCCTGCGCTGGGTGGTGGCCACCAGCTCCCTGGATCTGGGCGTCGACTTTCAGCCGGTGGAGCGGGTGGTGCAGATCGGCTCGGCCAAAAACGTGGCGCGGCTGTTGCAGCGGGCCGGCCGCAGCGCCCACAGCCCCGGCGGCACCTCCCAGGTGCTGTTCATGCCCACCCATGCTCTCGAGCTGCTGGAGCTGAGCGCCCTGCGGCGGGGCCTGGCCGCGGGTTTGGTGGAGGAGCGCCGGCCGCCAACGGCCCCGATCGACGTGCTGCTCCAGCACCTCACCAGCCTGGCCTGCGGGCCGGGCTTCGAACCGGCCCAGGAGCTGGCGGCGGTGCGCACGGCCTGGAGCTATCGGCAGCTCAGCGATGCCGACTGGCAGTGGTGCCTGCGCTTTCTCGAACACGGTGGCGACTGCCTCGGCGCCTATCCCCGCTACCGCAAGCTCGAGCGCGATGGCGATCTCTATTTCGTAAAGGAAAAGGCGATCGCCCGGATGCACCGCCTGCACATCGGCACGATCACCGCCGACCGCGCCGTGACGGTGCGCTTTGTGCGCGGCGCCGTGCTCGGCCACGTGGAGGAGGCCTTCATCGGCCGGCTCAAAGCCGGCGATGTGTTTTTCTTTGCCGGGCGCCAGCTGGAATTCGTGCGCCTGCGCGAGATGACGGCCCTGGTGAAAGCCACCACCAAAAAGAGCTCCACGGTGCCCGCTTGGGCCGGCGGCCAGATGGCCCTCTCCGATCTGCTCAGCCAACACCTGCGGGCCGAGGTCGACCGCTGTGCCCGCGCTCTGGCGGGAGACACCCACCTCGACAGCCCGGAACTGCAGGCGCTGGAACCCCTACTGCAACGCCAGGTCCAGCTGTCGCGGCTACCCCGCAGCGAGGAGTTTCTGGTGGAGGTGTGCCGCAGCCGGGAGGGCAGCCATCTCTATGCCTATCCCTTTGAGGGCCGCTTCGTGCATGAGGGCCTGGGCTTTCTCTGGGCCTGGCGCCTGGCCCGCGAGCAACCCAGCACCATCACCGTGTCGGTGAACGACTACGGCTTCGAGCTGCTGGCCCCGAAGGGCTACCCGTTTGAGGAGCTGTTCGACCTCCACGGCGATGTCCTGCTGAATAGCACCAACCTGGAGGCTGATCTGCAGCAGGCCGTCAACCTCTCGGAGCTCTGCCGCCGCCGCTTCCGGGCCATTGCCCAGATCAGTGGCTTGGTCCGAAACGGCTATCCGGGCCAGTCCAAATCGGGCGGCCAGCTGCAGATCAGCGCCGCCCTGCTGTTTGATGTGTTCAACCGTCACGAGCCCGACAATCGGTTGGTAGCGCAGGCCCGGGCTGAGGTTCTGAGCGAACAACTGGACCTGCCCAGAATCACTGGTGCCCTGAAGCGGCTGCAACGCTGCACATTGCAGCTGGAGCGCACCCCCAGACCCGGCCCCCTGGCCTTTCCTCTGCTGGCGGAGCGCCTCAACAACCGCATGAGCAATGAATCCCTGCTGAGCCGCCTGGAACGGCTCCGTCAGGATGCCGAACGGGTGGAGACAGGGATGTCTAAGGTCTAAAAAAGCTCGTCAGGATTGGCCTTGTGCGGGTACGGCCCCGAATCCTGATCCGGCAGCTCTTCGACCTGGGGCGGCGGCAGCGTCCTGTGGCCCTGCTGCCGGTGCTGGTGCTAGCGGGGGGGCTAATTCTCACCATGGCCGTCTGCGAGCAGACCCGGCGATTCGGCGTCCAAAAGCACCTGCGCGCCGAGACCACCCTGCTCAACAACGTGGTGGATGCCGTACGCAGCAAGCTGGAGGCCAACATCGCCTTGCTCGCCGCTGTGGTGGGGCTGTTCAACGCGTCCAAGGCGGTGGATCGCCAGGAATTCACCACCTTCTACGAAACCGTCGCCTTCAACACCGCCCAACTCAAGGGCGTGCAAGGCGTGGGCTTCGCCCGCTGGATCCCGGGCGCCCAGCTACCGGCCTATGAGGCACGGATCCGCCGCGAAGGGTTTTCCAATTTCCGTGTGCAGCCGCCGGGCCGCCGGGCCGACTACAGCGCCATTGAATTTCTTGAACTTTTCGACTGGCGCAACCAACGGGCGTTCGGTTTCGACATGTATACCGAGCCCGTGCGGCGGCAGGCCATGCAGCGGGCCTGGCGCACCGGCAATGCCAGCCTCACAGGCAAGGTGCAACTCGTGCAGGAAACCCAGGAGGACCTGCAACGGGGCGTGCTGATTTATCTGCCGATCTATGCCGATCGAGGGCAAGTGCCGGGGTCCAACCAGCGGGAGTTGCTGGGTTGGGCCTATTCCCCCCTGCGCATGAACGACGTGGTGAACAGTGCCATTGCCGGCATCAATAGCCCCGACATGGCCGGCACTGGCGTGGTGGTGATCGACGGCGACCAACTCGATGCCAACCGCGTCCTATTCGACAACCTCAAGCTGTTGCGCCGCAACCAGCTGCGTCATCCCAGCTACGAGACTATCGAGGTTGCTGGGCGCACCTGGCTGGTGGGAGTTCAGCTCGCGCCCCGACTGGTGGGGCAGAACGGCATCGACAATGCCTATTGGATGAATCTGCTGGCGGGGCTGGGCAGCAGCCTGGTGGCAGCCCTGCTCACCCGAATCCTGGTCAGCAACCATCTCGCCACCCGTGAAGCCCTAGCGATCAGCGAAGCCGCCGCCCAGGAGCGGGCACTGGCCAGCACGGTGTTTGAGGAGAGCGGTCAGGGGATTGTCGTCAGCAATCCCGAAGGCCGGATCCTGATGGCCAACAACGCCTTCACCCAACTCACCGGCTACCGCATTTCAGAAATCAAGGGGCAGCGCACCAGCCTGCTCAAGTCGGGGCGCCACGACAAGGCTTTTTATCAGCAGCTATGGGATCAACTGATCCACAAGGGCTTCTGGGAAGGCGACATCTGGAACCGGGTGCGCAGCGGTGAAATCCGCTGCCATCACCTCAGCATTTCCACCGTCCGCGACGACGACCTGGAGCCCCAGTACTACGTGGGGATGCTCCAGGACGTGACCGAGCGCCAGCAGGCCGAACAGGCCGTGCGCTTCTTGGCCCAGCACGACACCCTGACCGGATTGGCCAACCGCTCGATGATGATGGAACAACTGGAGCGCCATCTCGCCCTGGCCAAGCGCCATGGCCATGGAGTAGCTCTGCTCTATCTCGACCTCGACGGCTTCAAGCCCGTCAACGACCGCTTCGGCCACAACGTGGGCGACCGGGTGCTGCAGCTCGTGGCCGAACGCTTTCGCAAGGTGATCCGCGAAGGCGACCTGCTCTGCCGGCAGGGAGGCGATGAGTTTGTCGTGGTGGTGCCGGAAGCGGGCAGCCCGGACGAGCTCATGGGCATGGCCTGGAAACTGGTGGAAGCCAGCAGGGCCCCCTACAACGAGCTCGATCCCAGCATCAACATCTCCGCCAGCGTCGGCATCGCGCGGTATACCGAGCACGGCAACAGCTGCGAACAGCTGTTGGCCGCCGCCGACAACGCCATGTATGCAGCCAAGCGCGCCAAAATCAGCCCTGTCCAGCTCTGCGACGGGCCCCAGCCCCTGCCTGAGCAGGCTTCAGGCCTGCTCAAGCCGCTTGACGATCACGGCCATCAGCACCAGGGATCCGGCCAAGGCGATCAACAGGGCAATGGTCATGACTGAGGTGGCTGCATGTAGGGCGATTATCCCCGGCCAAGGCCAGGGCATGGCGGGGCAGGAGTCGTCCATGGTGCTGGAGTCGTCCATGGTGTTCGTCTACGGCAGCCTCAAACGCGACCAGAGCAACCACCACTGGCTGGCTGGGGCCACCTGGCTGGGTGAGGCCAGTCTGGACGGCGTGCAGCTGTTCGACCTGGGGCCCTTCCCAATGGCCGTGGAGATGGAGGCGGGAATGGCGCCATCCCCAGAGCTCTCCAATCCGCTTCGCGGTGAGCTTTACCAAGTGAATGGATCCACCTTGACGCAACTCGACCAGCTGGAAGGGGCCCCGCGGCTGTTCCAGCGCCACTGGCGCTCGCTCCGCGATGGACGCTGTGCCTGGGTGTATCTGGGCCGTGCTGCCCAGGTGCGCCATGTGCCGCAGATCCCCAGCGGTCATTGGAGCGGGCCGCGCCTGGCTCGCTGGCGGCGGGCTGAGCCAATGGCATGAGCCTCACCACCGCACGTGTGATCCTCGGACTCGGCGAGGAGCCAACCGGCCGGAGAAGGCCGCAACCAGCCTGCAACCGAGAATCAGGGGCAGCAAGCACAACAACACTCCATGGGCTTGACGCTCTACGGCGGCGCCCGCAGCCGTGCCTCGATGCCCCGCTGGTATCTGGAGGAGAAGGGCATCCCCTACCAGTGGATCCAGCTCGACCTGGAGGCCGGTGAGCACCGGCAGCCGCCCTTCACCGCCATCAACCCCTTCGCCAAGGTGCCAGCGCTGGTGGATGACAGCCTGCGGGCGCCGGGCGGGGAGCCGCTGCAGTTGTTTGAAAGCGGAGCGATCCTGCTGCACCTCGCCGACCATCACGGCCAGGATTTCAACGGCACGGCTACGGAGGTAGCGGCCCAGCGCGCCCTGGCGACCCAGTGGATCCTGTTTGCCAACGCCACCCTGGCGGTGGCCCTGTTTGTGCCGTCCAACCGGGAGCGGGAGTTTCCCCGGCTGATGACCGTGCTCGACGGTCTGCTCGCAGAGGAACGCTCCCTGCTGGCCGGTCCCTGGGGCAACCCCACCTGGACCGTCGCCGACTGCGCCGTGAATGCCTACCTGGCCTACCTGCCGATCTTTTTCCCACAGGTCGATCTATCGGCCTACCCCAACGTGCAGGCCACCATCGCCGCCACCCAGGCGCGTCCGGCCTACCGGCGGGTGATGGGGCTGGCGTGAGGGGGATTGATGGCCACTGACAGCCCCCTCTTCACCTGGCAGGGTCAGGTGTTGCAGCTGGTGGGAGCCCCGGCGGTGTGGGAGCCGCAGCACCGCACCCTGCTGGTGGCCGACCTGCACCTGGGCAAGGCGGAAACCTTCCAGGCCCACGGCATCCCCCTGCCCAGCGATGGCGACGGCAGCACTCTCAACGCCCTGCTGGATCTGGCTCACCGCTGGCAACCCCAGCAGGTGGTGGTGCTTGGGGATCTGATCCACAGCCGCCTAGGGCTCACCGCCGAGCTGCGAGCCAAGCTGGATGCCCTCCCCGAGCTGCTCGGCTGTCCGCTCCGGCTGATCGGAGGCAACCACGACCATGGCAGCTGGATCGCCGGGCTATCGCAGGAGCCCTCCCAGGCGCTTGGACCCTGGTGGCTGAGCCACCAGCCGGAACCGCGGGCTGGATTCCTCAACCTCTGCGGCCATCTCCATCCGGTGGCGGTGGTGGGGCGGGGCGCTGATCGGCTGCGGCTGCCCTGTTTCAGCTACTGCATGCGCCAGGAGCGCCTGGCCCTGCCCGCCTTCGGTCGCTTGACGGGAGGCCATCCCTGCTCCCAACGTGATCAGATCTGGCTGGTGGCGGATGGCGCCGTTGTGGAGTGGACGCAAGCAGCCCCCAGCAACACCCCAACCGCCTGACCCCTCTGCCTGAACGCACCGCGGCGAGACGACCGCTGTGGCAACGCAAGCGGTCGCTGGTGGTGGCCGTGCCAGTGGGATTTCTCAGCTTTCTGGTGGCGATCGCACCACCCCTGACGGGCCCCAGGGCCGGAGCACCGCTGCTCACCAGCGCCGACGGGGTGCCCTTCCGCTATCAGCCCGACGACAGCGTCTATGCCCTCGATTTCGATCCCCGAGAGGTGAAACTCCAACTGTTTGAAGGCTGGGACCGGGAACAGGAGGCCTTCGCCGACCGCCAGGCCCTGGCCTTCATCTCCGGGCCGATGTACGAGCGCCATGTCGATGAGAGGGGGCGGGAGATCACGGTGCCCCTGGGCGACATCAAGCTGGGCGATCGGATCTGGCGCGGCCGCAACCGCACCGCCGCCCGCCAACGGGCCTTTGTGGGGATCCGCCGCGATGGCGGCGTGGAGTTCGGCTACGGCGAACTCACGAGCGAGCGCGCCCAACGCTTCGACAGCTTCATCGGCGGGTTGCACAGCGTTTACAACGACCTGGAGCAGCCCCCAGCGGCCTACAAAGGCGCGTACAGCATCTCGATGGGGCAGCAGATCCGCTACTTCCTGCCCCGGATCCGCATGGTGATCGGCCTGCGCCCCGACGGCCGGTTGGAGGCGCTGATGAGCCGAGATGGCCTCACCCTGGAGCAAACCCGCTCCTTGGCACGTCAGCGCGGGCTGCGGGCGGCCTACCTGCCCGACCACGCCTCCAAAAGCCGCTTCATCATTCCGGGCCAGAAGGGCTTCAGCGCGGCCGATGCCAACTGGATCAGCGGTGGCGCCACCAGCTTTGTGCACGTGCCCTACCTGCTGCGGCTGAGCCGGCGTGCCATACCCCTCCAGGGATCGCTGCTGGCCGGCCTGGCGGGGCGCACGGCGGCCGAGGGCTGCGGCAATCCGTTTCAATGCGGCCAAACCCTGGGCGGCCAGCTGGTGGACCGGGCCCTGGCCGGCTTCAACCGGCTGATGGAGCAGGGCGTGGAGCCCATTGCCCAGCTGATCTGGGCGCCCCTGGGGCCCAAGGATCCCCTGCGGGCGCGTGCCAAGGCGCCCCTGCGGGAGCCACCGATCAGCGCCGACCCCCTGGCCCTACGGCAACGCCAGGAGCAGGCGGGCGCCAGCCCGGTGATCACCGAGGTGGAGCTGGAAACCCTTGGCCTGCCCGCCGACCTGCCCCAGCCGCTGGTGCTGCCGGAAGGCGCAGCGCTCACGGATGGCGACGATCTCCTGAATGGGAGGGGGACCGCAAACCTGGATGTCCCTCAGCGCCAGCCCCAGCAGCAGTCCCAGCAGCAGGAGGCCCCAAGCGGTTCAGCCGCTGGTGCAACAAGCCTTGCAACAGACCCTGTTGTGGTGGGGGGACAGCTGCCCGGGGCGCCACCACCACCGCCTCTACCGCAACCCTGATCAGCCCGCCGCCGCCAGCGCCCGCACCACATCGCCACGGGTGAGCACACCCACGGGGTGCCGCTCGCCATCGAGCACAAACAGGCGTTGGGTGCTGCGCTCATGCAGCAGGCTCGCGGCAGCCGGCAGGGGCAGGTCGGCGCTGCAGGTGTGCACCTTGGCATTCATCACCTCGCCCACGGTGCTGCCAAGCACCTGATGCACCTCCTTGTCCCAGTTGAGCGGGTTGCGCAGGTAGATCACCGCATCGAGCAGCATCACGTAGGGCCCGGGCTGGAAACCGCTCTCGCGCACCATCAGGTCCTGCTCCGTGAGTTCACCCACGAGCACCCCCGCCCCATCCACCACCGGCAGGCCACCGATGTGGTGCTCGCTCATCAGCTGAACGGCCTCCTGGAGGGGGCTACCGGCGGTGACGCTCAGCACCGGGGCCGACATCACGGCGGAAACCAGCTGTTGCACCACGGGCCAGCACTCAAGACTGGAGCCATTCTGGGGCCGAGCCTGGCGAGCACCATGACGACACAAGGGATCGAGCCATGGAAACTGCGCCGCCTGGCCGATGGCCTCACCGTGGGCCGCGCCCTGCTGGGCCTGCCGCTGATCCTGGCTCTGGCGAGCAACCAGCTGGCCCTGGGCTGGTGGCTGCTGCTGCTGGGGGGGCTGAGCGACTGGGCCGACGGCGTGCTGGCCCGCCGCGCCGGTGGCGGCTCGACCTGGGGCGCCCGACTCGATCCCCTCACCGACAAAATCCTGATCGCCGCCCCCCTGCTCTGGATCGGGGCCGTGGGCCTGCTGCCCCTTTGGGCGATCTGGCTGCTGTTGGCCCGGGAGCTGCTGATTTCCGGCTGGCGCAGCGGAGCCACAGGCGGCGGCCCCGCCTCCCGGGGCGGCAAAGCCAAAACGATCCTGCAGTTTGGGAGTTTGCTGCTGCTGCTCTGGCCCTGGAGCGGCGCCGGCTGGGCCCAGCTGATGGGTTGGTGGCTGTTCTGGCCGTCGCTGCTGCTGGCGCTCAGCTCGGCCTGGGGCTACCTGCGCAAGGCCGATCAGCCATAAACATTGGGCACGAAAAACTGTTCATTCAGTGGTGGGCGTTGGTAATCGCCCACGCTCTTGCGCGGTGGCAGGTCGATCGCCTCGGGGGTCATGTCGACATAGGGAACCTTGCTGAGAATGTGGCGGATGCAATTGAGCCGGGCCCGTCGCTTGTCATCGGCCTCCACCGTGAACCAGGGAGCCTCAGGAATGTTGGAGCGGGCAAACATGTCGTCCTTGGCACGGGAAAACTCCACCCAGCGATCCCGAGATTCCAGATCCATCGGACTGAGCTTCCAGCGGCGCGCCGGATCCTTGAGCCTTGAGCGAAAGCGCACTTCCTGCTCCTCATCGCTCACCGAAAACCAATACTTCAGCAAGGTGATGCCACTGCGCACGAGCATGCGTTCGAATTCCGGACAGGACTGCATGAATTCCTCCACCTGCTCCGGGCTGCAGAAGCCCATCACCTTCTCCACCCCGGCGCGGTTGTACCAGGAGCGATCAAACAGCACCATCTCGCCGGCAGCGGGGAAATGTTCCACATAGCGCTGGAAATACCACTGGCTCTTCTGCTGGTCTGAAGGGGTGCCCAGGGCCACCACCTTGCATCCACGGGGATTCAGCGGCTCCGTCACGCGTTTGATCGTGCCGCCCTTGCCGGCGGCATCACGCCCCTCAAACAAGATGATCAGGCGGTATCCGGTGTGCTTGATCCAGTACTGCATCTTCACCAGCTCCACCTGCAATCGGGCCAGCTCGTTTTCGTAAATTTTGCGGTCCAGTTTCGGAGGTCGGCCCTCGGAGTGGCTCGAAAAGTCGTCCAAGATCGGCGACGGGTGGTAGCGATCGCTGCCGTTTCCAGCGGCATCTGCTGACAAAGTTTTCTTGTTGGTCGATTCAGCCCGTTTAACCTGTTTCTTGCCTTTCTTCTTTTTCATTTTCTTAGACAGCAGCTTCAACTTCGGCGACGGCATATCCAGAGCGTTGGAAGCGGCCTCCGAACCCATCTCAGAACTGGTGTCCGATGCCCTCTCGGTCTCGTTTTCACTGGCCATGGATCAACACACACACTGCAAATCACCTATCGCCAAACTGAAGCTGCCAAAGCAGCGATCGCTACCTTCAGGAAAAACGCATACCTTTCTTCACAGGCCATGACCTGTTGTCCATGTCACGCCTGAGCCTTGGCTAAACCTCAAACCTGGATCAATCCCGAATCGGTGCTGGCGTGGTTGCAGCAGGGTCACCGCCGGTTTCTTGAGGGGCATTCCCTCCACCCCCACAGCACGCGGCAACGCATGCAGGCGGTGGTGGAGGGACAACATCCGCGGGCAGCGGTTCTGGGCTGTGCAGATTCGCGAGTCCCGGTGGAGCTGCTGTTCGACACCGGGTTCGGTGATCTCTTTGTTGTGCGCAATGCCGGCACGATGAGCACCACGGCGGCGATTGCCTCGCTGGAATACGCGGTGGGGCATCTGGGCGTGCCCTTAATTGTCGTGCTGGGTCACGAAGCCTGCGGCGCCGTATCGGCGGCTCTTCACCCTGAACTGCTCCTGACCCCGAGCCTGGCCCAGGTGGTGGGGCAACTGCGCATGGAGCTGTTGCAATACGGCGATCAGCTCTCACTGGAGGAATCCTGCCGGCGCCACACCTTGAGCGCCGCTGGAAATCTGGTGCACTCCAGCGTGCTGCTGACCGATCGCCTGCGGGCCGGTCAGCTCGCCGTGGTGGCCGGCTATTACGACCTCCACAGCTTCTCGATCGACTGGATGGGCAGGGTGGAGCCGATTCGTTATCCGGAACCGTGCCCCGACCTCAGCCTTCGCCCAGCAACGCCGCATCAGCGCTGAAATCGGGGCTGGTGGGGATCTGCTGGGCGTAGTCGTGGGTGTAGCTGTCAGCCAGGGTGGTCTCCAGATCGAAGTCCGGCTCCCAGGCCAGTTCGCGCCGCACCCGGGTGATGTCGGTGAGGAAGTGGGCCAACCGCAGGGGGAAGGCCTTACGGGCTTTCTTATCCAGGCCTGCGGGATCGAAGCTGCGGATCTCCACCGTCGCCGGATCCTGGCCAGCCGCCCGCGCCGCCGCCTCCACCAAGCCGCGGAAGGTGACGCCCTGGCGACCCGTGCAGTTGTAGATGCGGTTGGCAGCGGCCTCCACCTCAATGCAGCGGGCCATGGCGCAGGCCAGATCGCTCACGTGGCCCAGCTGGGTGATGGTGCTGCCATCACCCGGCAGGGGCACCGGCCGGCCGTGCACGATCCGGTCAAAGAACCAGCTCTCCACCGGGTTGTAGTTGCCAGGCCCCACGATGTAGGTGGGCCGGAAGCTGGTGAAGGGAATCCCCTCGCTGCGCAGCCAGGCCTCGGTGTCGGCCTTGCCGGCGTGGCGGCTGGCCGGATCGGTGAGGCTGTCCTCATCCAGGGGCCACAGCTCGCTGTCGGCATACACACCGGCTGAGCTCACATACACAAACCGGTGGCTGGGGGCGCCGGTGCGCCCGATCACGTCGCGGGAGTCGTCGAGGGTGCGACCGGAGCTGTCGACAATCACGTCGAAACGGCGACCATCGAGCTGCTGCAGACCCTCCGGGGTGCTGCGGTCGCCGATCAGGTGCTCCACCCCTGCCGGCGCTGGCTTGTTGCCTCGAGTGAACAGGGTGAGGGCATGCCCCGCAGCCTGCAGGCGCTCCACCAGCGGTTTACCCACGAAGCGTGTGCCGCCCATCACCAGGATGTCCATGCCGATGCCTGCCAGCGGGCCGTGAAACGCGGCGACATTCTGGGCTGCGTTCCGCTTTGGGGATCCTTCAGGCACCGGTACCCGTGCTTAGGCCACTACTCAGGCCCAGATGCTGCAGCAGCCAGGCCCAGAGCGGCACCGTCAGGAGCGCAGCCAAGGTGCTCCACAGCACCAGGGCCGCCGGCCGGCGGGTATCAGCGCCGCGATCGGCACCGGAATCTGTCCCCACCGATTCCGCCAGCAACAGCACCGCCACGGCGGTGGGTGCCGCCGCCTGCAGCACCAGAGGAGCGAGCAGCAGTGGCGGCAGCCGCAGCAGCACAGCCATCACCAGCACAGCGAGGGGAAACAGCACCAGCTTGATCGCCATGCTGACCAGCACACCAAAGGGCAGGGGGCGGCCCAACACCGGAGCGATGCGCAACCCCAGCACCACCAGCGACAGCCACACCACCGCCCGAGCAGGCCACCACAACCAGGCCGCCAGCACCCCATCCCAGGGAGACAGCTGCAGCAGGGCCGCCCCCAGCAACCCCTGGCTGGCAGGACTCCGCACCAGAGCGGTGAGGAGCGGTTGCAGAGCCAGACGGCGCTGGGCCATCAGCGAGGGACCGATGGTCCAGGTGAACAGGGTGCCGGCCAGGTCGTAGCTGATCGCGTAGCTCAGGGCCTGCGGGGGCAACAGGGCCAGCGCCGCAGGGATGCCGAAATAGGCCGTGTTGCCCACCACCGCCCCCAAACGCTCGGCTGGGCTGGAACACCAGCGCTGCACCGCCAGCAGGCCGCTGCCAACGGCGGCCAGCGTCAGCACGCCCATCTCCAGCACATCCCAGTGCAGGCCGCTGCGCAGCAGCAGCCCCATCAGGCTGAAGGGCACCCCCCAGCGCACCAGGGGCGGTGCCAGCACGCCGGCCAAATCGGGCCAACGCTGCGCCAGCAGCATCCCGAGCAGCAGTGCAGGCACCAGCTCGAGCAGAAACGCCAAGGCCAACCGCAACACCCGACGCAGCGCAGGCTCCAGGATGGCGCCATGCGTCTCAGTGCCGCCTACACCGCCCAAGTCGCCGTGCTGCCGCAAACCCGCGGCTACCGCCACTTCGCCCTGCTAGGGGAGCGGGGCAAGGGCAGCGAGCGGGCCGTGGAACTCGAGGCGGTGCTGGAGCGCCAATTTCGGCTGGTGGTACCCCTGAGAGAGCTGGGCGATCGACAGCTCTGGCAGCCTGGCTGGCAGCAGTTGCCGCCACCGCTCGCCATGCAGATCATTCCCGCCATCGACCTGCTCGACGGGCACTGCGTGCGGCTGCACCAGGGTGACTACGACCAGGTGACGCGCTTCAGCGACGATCCCGTCGCCCAGGCCCTGAGCTGGCAGAGCCAGGGGGCCCAGCGGCTGCACCTGGTCGATCTCGACGGTGCCAAAACCGGCCAACCCATCAACGATGTGGCGGTGAAAGCGATCACCGCCACCCTGGACATCCCGGTGCAGCTCGGGGGCGGGGTGCGCAGCGCCGAACGGGCCGAGGAGCTGCTGGCCTGCGGCCTCGATCGGGTGATTCTTGGCACCGTGGCGCTGGAGCAACCCGAGTTGGTGGAGGCCCTGGCGGCCCGCCACCCCGGCCGCATCGTGGTGGGCATCGACGCCAAGAATGGCAAGGTGGCCACCCGCGGCTGGATTGAGGAGAGCAGCACCAGCGCCAGCGAGCTGGCACGCCGCTTCAGCGCCAGCCCCCTGGCCGCCCTGATCTGCACCGACATCGCTACCGATGGCACCCTGGCGGGGCCCAACCTGGATTTTCTGCGCGCCATGGCCGAGGCCAGCAGCGTGCCGGTGATCGCCTCCGGCGGCATCGGCAGCCTGGAGCACCTGCTCTCCCTGCTGGCCCTGGCGCCCCTGGGGGTGGAGGGGGTGATCGTGGGCCGCGCCCTCTACGACGGGTGGGTGGATCTGGCCGAGGCCCAGCAAGCCATTGGCGACGGCCGCCTCCAGGACCCCATCGCCAGCACGGTGGCCTGATCCCGTAAGCGGATCGGGTGTGGGTTAGCTATAAAGCCATAACACTTCCTGAGGTGTGTCGCGTGAGCGTCGACGCCCTTTCCCCTACCCAACCCGCCGGTGTGGCTCCGCCCAGCACCAACCTGGGCTGCGCCACCAACGTGGATGAGGTGTACCAACGCTGTCGGGACTTGGGCATGCGGCTCAGCCGCCAGCGCCGCATGGTGCTCGATCTGCTCTGGGCCGAAAAAAGCCATCTCAGCGCCCGGGACATTTTCGAGAAGCTCAACAACCTGGGGCGCAACATCGGCCACACCTCGGTGTACCAAAACCTCGAAGCGCTGCAATCGGCCGGAGTGATCGAGTGCCTGGATCGGGCCAGCGGGCGGCTCTATGGCTACCGCAGCGACCCCCATAGCCACCTCACTTGCGTTGAATCGGGCGCCATTCAAGACCTCGATGTCGAACTACCCCGGGAGCTGCTCGAGCAGATCGAGCGCCACACGGGCTTTGCCATCGAGAGCTACACCCTGCACCTCACCGGCCGCCCCCGGGCCCGCGCAAGCCGTCACCACCGCCCCCCCGCCATCGACCATTCCTGATCGAGGGCTGGAGAAACCCGCCCAACATCGGTAGCGTTGGCCGAACCACCTGGCCCGACCTGTGAGTGCGCAGCTGCTGCTGTTTGCCGAACCGCTGCTGCGTGATGGGCTCAATCGGCTGCTGACGGCCCAGCCCGGCCTGTATCACGTTGCCGAAACGCCTGACCAACTCAAGGGTCTGCCTGCGTTGGTGATCTGGCAGGCCAGCAGCCAAGACATGAGGGGAGGCCTGGCCCAGGAGGTGCTGCG
Organism: Cyanobium sp. Alchichica 3B3-8F6; assembly: GCF_024346435.1. NCBI lineage: Bacteria > Bacillati > Cyanobacteriota > Cyanophyceae > Synechococcales > Prochlorococcaceae > Cyanobium > Cyanobium sp. Alchichica 3B3-8F6. Next base: position 108,447 of record NZ_JAGQCZ010000001.1, read on the forward strand.
CCTGCAGGAGCGCTGGCAGCCGGCACCGCTGCTGTTGCTGCTGCCGGCAGGCCACGGCCTTCAGAGCGAGGCCCTGCTGCAACTGCCCGCGGCTGGACTGCTGGAATCGCCGAGTCCGCAGGAGCTGCTGGAGGCGATCCCCACCCTGGTGGCCGGCGGCCGGGTGCTGGCCGTAGCCGATGACACCCCAACGCCCACGCCAACGGCCACCCCGGCGCTGGGGCTGGGCCAATGGCTATTGATCAGTGGCCTGCAGCAGATCGATGCCGACATCCAGGCCATCGGGCGTCTGCTGACACCGCCCCCCACCAACCTGGTGCAACTGCTGGTGCTGCAGGGTCGCCTCCGGGAACTCTCGGCGGCCCGCCAGCTGCTGCTGCTGCTCTGGGGGCCCGTGAGTGTGGCCTGGGGCCCTCTGGCCTCCAGCCTCAGCCCCACCCTGGCCGCAGCCAACGCCCCGGGTGGCGGCCCCGAACCCGTGCTGGCGATCACGCTGCAACAGCGCAGCGCCGATGGCATCTGGCATGCCATTCGCCAGCGGCTTGAGGCCGGCACCGACGCTGGCCTGAGCAACCAAACCGGCCAACTGCTGGCCATTGAGGGGCTCAGCGGGGAGCGGCGGCGGGATCTGCTGCGGGCCCTGCTCAGCCAGGTGGACAGCCTGCGCCAGCGCTTGCTGAGCGACCCCGCTCCTCAGCAAGCGCTGCAGGAGCGCTGGCAGCAGTGGCAGCCGGAACTGCGCCAGCAAGCCCTGCGCAGCCTGGTGAATCCCTACGTGCAACTGCCCCACGAGGGCAACCTCCAGCCCGTGGCCGAAACCCTGATCCGCTGCAGCAACCTCGCCGCAGGCGACCCAGAACTGCCCGATGCCCAACCGATGTTGGCAGCGCTGGTGCGGGCTCAGCCCCTGCTGGTGCAGGGTCGCTTGCTGGCGGCCGATGAGCCGCAGGCCGTGTTGCATCTGGAGCTGCTGCTGGCCAACTGGCTGGTGCGTAGCGCCGAATTGGTGAGCGCTGAGCTGCTGGCCAGCTGCGCTCACTGGCCCGAGCTGCGCCGCTACCTGCTCCAACCCGACCTGCTCGCCACCCGCAACCTGGAGCGGCTGCGCAACCAGCTCAATGCCCAGCAGCGCTGGAGCAGCTGGGTGGAGCGGCCGATCAGCCTCTACGAAAGCCGCCGCCGGCTCTACTGCCTGCGCGATGGCGCCATCCGCTACCAGGAGCTCACCGAACCCCGCGACGCCGAATTGCGCCAGCTCGGCTGGCTGCAGCAACTGGTGACCCTGGCGCTGGAAACCCGAGATGCGCTAGCTCCCCAGGTGCAGAGCCTGGTGCGCGGCCTGGGCGATCTGGTGGTGGTGGTGCTCACCCGGGTGCTGGGCCGGGCCATCGGCCTGGTGGGCCGGGGCATCGCCCAGGGAATGGGCCGCAGCCTGGGCCGTGGCTGAACGCCACAATGGCCCCATTCAAGCCAGCGGATCGGGATGACGGGCACGGCGACAACCACCAAGAGCGTCCTGCGGGCCCTGCTCACCTCCGCCCTGGGGATGCTGCTGGCGTCGGGCCTCTGGGGCCTGTGGAGCCCGCCGGCCCAGGCCTCGCTCACCAATAACACCTACGACGGCAACATCTACGCCCTCTACGCCGGCAACGGCTCCCTGGTGCCGCCCCGCAGCAGCCTCGCCCAGGCCCTGTCCGACCACCGCACCACCGTGGTCGTCTACTACCTCGATGACGACGCCGCCAGCAAACAGTTTTCGGCGGTGGTGTCGGAGCTGCAGCGGGTGTGGCTCAACAGCATCGAGCTGATCCCCCTGGTCACCGACCCCCTGCAGAACCGCGCTGACGCCGGCCCCACCGACCCAGCCCACTACTGGTCGGGCTCGATCCCCCAGGTGGTGGTGTTCAACCCCGAGGGCCAGGTGATCTTCGATCAACAGGGCGCCGTGGACGTCGATGCGATCAACACCGCCGTCAGCCAGGCCACCGGCATCCCCCTGCCGGAAGGGGGCACCAGCAGCACCACCGAGAGCTTCAACGAACTCAATTCGGAGGTGGTGAGCCGCTGATGAGCCGCCTGGAAACCGACAGCATGGGCGCCATCGAGGTGCCCGATGAGCATTACTGGGGCGCCCAGACCCAGCGCTCGATCCACTACTTCCCCTTCGGCCAGGCCATGCCCCTGGCGCTGGTGCACGCCTTCGGCCAGCTCAAGGCGGCCTGCGCCGAGGTGAACCAGGCGAAGGGCAAGCTCAGCCCAGAGCTGGCCGCCCTGATCGTGGCGGCAGCTGACGAGGTCGCCGCCGGCAGCCTCGATGCGGAGTTCCCGCTGAAGGTGTGGCAGACGGGCTCCGGCACCCAAACCAACATGAACGTCAACGAGGTGATCGCCAACCGGGCAATCGAAGCCTCCGGTGGCGTGCTGGGCAGCAAGAGCCCGGTTCACCCCAACGACCACGTCAACCTCAGCCAGTCGAGCAACGACACCTTTCCAGCCGCCCTGCACGTGGCGGTGGTGATCGAGCTGGAGCGCCGCCTGATTCCGGCGGTGGAAGCGCTGCGCACCGCCCTGGCGGCCAAGGCCGAGGCCTATGCGGAGATCATCAAGATCGGCCGCACCCACCTGCAGGATGCGGTGCCCCTCAGCCTGGGTCAGGAGTTCGGCGGCTACGTGGCCCAGCTGGAGTTGGGGCTCGAAAGCCTGCGCGCCAGCCTGCCCCAGGTGCGCCAGCTGGCCATCGGCGGCACAGCCGTGGGCACCGGCCTCAACGCCCCTGCCGGTTTCGGCGAAGCGGTGGCGGCGCGGCTGGCCGAGCGCCTTGGGCTGCCTTTCAGCTCAGCGCCCAACAAGTTTCAGGCGCTGGCGGGCCATGAGCCCCTGGCCTCCGCCCACGGCGCTCTCACGGTGCTGGCCGGCAGCCTGATGAAAATCGCCAACGACATCCGCTGGCTGGCCAGCGGGCCCCGCTGCGGCCTCGGCGAGCTGGTGATTCCGGAAAACGAACCCGGCAGCTCGATCATGCCGGGCAAGGTGAATCCCACCCAGGCCGAAAGCCTGACCATGGTGGCCGTGCAGGTGATGGGCAACAACACCGCCGTGCAACTCGCCGCCAGCCAGGGCAACTTCGAGCTGAACGTGTTCAAACCGCTGATCGCCCACAACGTGCTCGAGAGCATCACCCTGCTGGCGGGGGCCTGCAGCAGCTTCCGCGAGCACTGCGTCGAGGGGCTCAAGGCCAACGAAAGCCGCATCGAAACCTTGCTCGACCAGAGCCTGATGCTGGTGACGGCCCTCACCCCCGCCATCGGCTACGACCGGGCCTGCGCCATTGCCAAGCACGCCCACAACCACCAGCTCAGCCTCAAGGAAGCCGCCCTGGTGCTCGGCGAGATCAGCGCCGTAGAGTTCGATCGCTGGGTGCAACCCAACCAGATGGTGTGAGGGGCTGAGGCTCAGATGGTCGCATCGCCTACCGAAGCCGGGGCCAGTGAGCTGGTGGGATAGGGCCCATGGCCCAACTCTCCCAACCGCTGCTGGAGCGCGATGCGCTGGCCAGCCTCAACACGCTCCGCGATGGCCCAGCCATCCTGCGGCTGATCTGTCACCTGCTCACGATCGTGTTGGGCGGGCTGGTCTGGGCTCACCAGGGCTGGCCCCTGGCCCTGCGGCTGCTGGGCCTGCTGCTGTGCGGCATCGGCCTGGCCACCTGCTTTGCACCGTTGCATGAGTGCGGCCACCGCACCGCCTTTCGCAGCCGGCGGCTGAACGACACCGTGGCCTGGCTCGCCGGGCTGCTGAGCTTCTACAACGCCACCCACTACCGGAGGTACCACCAGTGGCACCACCGCTACACCCACCAACCGGGGCTCGATCCCGAGCTGGAGGATCCCGTTCCCACCAACGCCTGGGCCTACTTGCAGGAGGTGAGCGGCTGGACCTGGTGGACCGGCAAGCTGACCGGCTACCGCCGGTTGCTGTGGGGCGACATCAGCGCTCTGAGCTACCTCAGCCCGGAGGTGATCCCCCAGGTGCGCCGCTCGGTAAGGCTGCAGTTTGCGGTGTACGGAGCTCTGGCCCTGGCCTCCCTGGTGGGGGGCAACGGATTTCTGCTGTGGTTCTGGCTGCTCCCCCTGGCGGTGGGGCAGCCCTTCCTTCGCTTTGTGCTGCTGGCGGAGCACAGCGGCTGCAGCTTCAGCCGTGACGGCACCGAAAACACCCGCACCACCCTCACCAACCCGGCCGTGCGCTGGCTGATGTGGAACATGCCGTTCCATGCCGAGCACCACCTCTATCCGTCTCTACCTTTCCACGCCCTGCCGGCCGCCAACGGCCCAATCGCCCCGCACCTGCGCCATTGCGATCGCGGCTACCTCGCGGTGCACCGCCGGCTGCTGCGCAACCTGCCGGCCCTGCATCTGCCGGCATGAGCGCCACTGCCGTTGCCCAGCGGGCCCAGCACTGCCTCGGCGATTGGCGCCTGGCCTGCGGCCGCACCATCCCCGGCGCCCAGGTCAGCTATCTGCAGATCGGCGAACCCAACGCCGATCGCTCCAACCTGATCCTGGTGCCCACCTTCTATGGCGCCCGACCCGAGGATCTGGCCTGGCTGGTGGGGCCGGTGCTCGATCCCGAGCGCTGGTGCGTCGTGATCGCCGGCATGTTCGGCAACGGCGCCTCCAGCAGCCCCAGCCACGGCGCCATGGGCCTGGCGGAGCAGGGCTGGGTGGTGAGCCACCGCGACAATGTCGCCGCCCAACGTCAGCTGCTGAGCGAGGTGTTCGGCGTCGAACGGCTCCCCCTGATCTATGGCTGGTCGATGGGGGCCCAACAGGCCTACCAGTGGGCCGTGGACCATCCCGAGCAGGTGGAGCGGATCTGCTGCGTCTGCGGCACAGCCCGCACCTCGCCCCACAACCGCCTGTTCTGCTTGAGCCTGCGCCAGGCCCTCACCGCTGATGGCCACTGGAACGGCGGGGGCTTCGACGCACCGCCGGATCAAGGACTGCGCACCTATGCCCTGATCTACGCCAGTTGGGCCGCCAGCCAGCCCTTCTTCCGCAGCATCCCCGAGCCGATGGAGGAGCACGTGGAACGCCAGTGGCTGCCCCACTACCAGCGCCACGACCCCCGCGATCTGATCGCCATGCTCGACACCTGGCTCGCCCACGACGTGGCCGCCGGAGGTGATCTGGCGGAAGCCCTGGGCCGGATCCAGGCCCGCACCGCCGTGGTGGCCGGCAGCCACGACCTCTACTTCCCGGTCGACGATCTGGCCGCCGACGCCGACGCCATCCCCGGTGCTGCGCTGCACCTGATCCGCTCGCAGCTCGGCCACCGCGCCGGCAACCCCCACAGCAGTCCGGCGGAGCAACAGAGCCTGCACCGCATCGTTGCCACCCTCCTCCAGCAAGCGTCCCATGTCTGATCTCGCCCAGCAGGTGCAGAAGCTCAACCTCAAGTTTCTGCTGATCTCCTTCGCCGACCTGTTCGGCATCCAGCGGGCCAAGCTTGTGCCCGCCTCAGCGGTGGCCGGCATGGCCCGGGACGGGGCCGGCTTCGCTGGCTTTGCCGCCTGGCTGGATCTCTCACCCGCCGATGGCGATGTGATGGCGATCCCGGCGGCCGCCAGCCTCACGCCCCTGCCATGGCAGCCGGAGGTGGGCTGGGTGGCGGCCGAGCTGCAGCTCAACGGCGCGCCGATGGAGCAGTGCCCCCGCCGGCTGCTGCGCCGCCAGCTGGAGCGGGCCGCCGCCGTGGGCTTCGAGCTGCGCAGCGGCGTGGAGGCGGAGTTCTTCCTGCTCGATCCCTCTGGTGAGCAGATCGCCGATGGGGCCGACAGCCAGGAGAAACCCTGCTACGACCAACTGGCCCTGATGCGCCGCTACCCGCTGATCGGCCCCCTGCTGGAGGCGATGGAGGCGCTGGGCTGGGGCCCCTACCAGGCCGACCACGAAGATGCCAACGGCCAGTTTGAGGTCAACTGGACTTTTGCTGACGCCCTCACCACCGCCGATCACCATGCCTTCTTCAAGGTGATGGTGAAAGCGATGGCCGAGCAGCAGGGGCTGCGGGCCAGCTTCATGCCCAAACCCTTCGCCGAGCTCACCGGCAACGGCTGCCACACCCACCTCTCGCTCTGGGGCACGGCCGGCAGCCCCAACGCCAACCAGAACCTCTTCCACGATCCCAGCGGCCCCCTGGGCGTTTCCACCCTGGCCTACCACTTTCTCGCCGGCCTGCTGGCCCACGCGCCGGCCCTCAGCTGCCTCACCAACCCCACGGTGAACAGCTACCGCCGGCTGGCCGCGCCACCGACCAGCTCCGGCGCCACATGGAGTCCGGGCGGCATCAGCTACAGCGGCAACAACCGCACCCACATGGTGCGCATCCCCGACGACCAGCGCCTCGAATTGCGCCTGCCCGACGGCGCCGCCCATCCCTACCTGCTGCAGGCGGCCGTGCTGGCGGCCGGCCTCGATGGCATCGAGCGCCAACTCGATCCGGGCCCCCGCCACGACAACGACAACTACGCCGAGCCACTCCCCACCGGCACCGCCGGACGACTCCCCGCCAGCCTCGGGGATGCCCTCGATGCCTTTGCCGCCGACACCGTGCTGCGCCAGGCCCTGGGCGAGGCGTTCTGCCAGGCCTACGAGCGTCTGCGGCGGCGCCAGTGGGATCAGCACCGCTCCGAAGTGACCCCCTGGGAGCGGCGCACCGGTCTCGACGGCTAGGGAACCAAGCTCAGAGCAGGTTGGCCGCCAGCTCAGCCAGTTCGCTTCGCTCACCCCGCAGCAGGGTCACGTGGCCGGCCAGGGCCTGGCCTTTGAAGCGCTCCACCAGCCAGGTGAGGCCGTTGCTCTCGGCATCCACGTAGGGATTGTCGATCTGGTAGGGATCGCCGGTGAGCACGATCTTGGTGCCTTCGCCCACCCGGGTCACGATCGTTTTCACTTCGTGGGGCGTGAGGTTCTGGGCCTCATCCACCACCATGAACTGGCGGGGAATCGAGCGGCCGCGGATGTAGCTGATCGCCTCCACCTCAAGCAGACCCATGCCTTTGAGGTCGGTCCAGTTGCTGCGCGGCCCGCGGTGGCTGCCGCCCCGGCCACCCGCTCCAGCGCCACCGCTACCGGCTGTCCGCCCGGCACCGCGCCCCTCGTCCTCGCCGCTGCCGCCCAGCAAAAAGTCGAGGTTGTCGAGGATCGGCTGCATCCAGGGCCCCATCTTCTCCTCGAGATCCCCCGGCAGAAAACCGATCTCCTTGCCCAGGGAGATCACCGGCCTGGTCACCAGCAAGCGCTCGTAGAGCCGCTCATCGGCCACCTGGTGCAGGCCCGCCGCCAGGGCCAGCAGGGTCTTGCCCGTGCCGGCCTTGCCCACCAGGGTGATCAGCTGAATCTCGGGATCCAGCAGCAGATCCAGGGCAAAGGTCTGCTCCCGGTTGCGGGGCTGGATGCGGCCGAGCTTGGCCTTGGGCGCCCGCTGCAACGGCTGCAGGGTGCCGGTGGCTGCATTGAAGCGAGCCAGCAGGGTGTGGGCCGGTTGGGCCTGGTCGATCAGGGTCACCCCCTCATTGGCCTGCAGGGAGGTCTCCACCGCCAGCCCGTTTACCTCCAGGCCCGGCGGCAGCTTGAGCCGGTCCATCTGCTCGGCACTCACCCACAACTCACACAGGCCGGGGTAAAGGTCGCCGATGTCAACCCGATCGCTGGTGTAGTCCTGGGCGATCAGGCCCACCGCATCGGCCTTGATGCGCAGGTTGGTGTCCTTCGTCACGAGGATCACCGGCGGCTGACTGCCCATCACCGCCTGCAGCCGCTGCTCCTCGAGGGCCACCGCCAGGATGTTGTTGTCGCCGTTGCCGGCCTTGAGCTCCGGCGGCAACTGGCTGAGGGTTTCACTGCGGCAGAACACCACCTTGAGGGTGCCGCCCTGGTCACCGTTGGGCACCCCATCGGCCAGGTTGCCCTGGGCCCGCAGCCCATCCAGCAGGCGCGACACCTGGCGGGCGTTGCGTCCCTTCTCGGCCGGATCCCGCTTGAAGCGATCGATCTCCTCCACCACCTCGATCGGAATCAAGATGTTGTTGTCTTCAAACCGGGTCAGCGGATCGTGTAAGAGCACATTGGTGTCGAGCACGAAGGTCTTGCGCATGCCGGGCACCGAAATCGCGACGGTTTGAAGCTGACGGTTTGAAGCTAAGACCGCAGGCCCACTTACGCTCCGGCGATTCTTGCCCGGTCGCAATTGGCTTCTTCGCTTGTCGCCCTCGCCCTGCTGAAGCTCGTGCTGGTGCTGGCCCTGCTGTTGGGCCTCACCCTGGTGTGGCTGGAGCTGCGCCACCGGCTGCGGCCCGCGTCGCCGCTGCAGCTGCGGGCCGATGGCTTCCAGGTGGAGCGCACCCCCGCGGGGTTGGAGGTGACCGGCACGATCACGATCAGCAACCCCCATCGCCGCATGGAGGTGATGGTGCCGGAGATCACGCTGCGGCCCACCCTGCTGGGCCGGGGCGACCTGGCGGGCGTCACGGTGAGCAGTCGGATCGAGGCGCTCCATCCGGATGAGGAGTCACGCCCGGATGGCTACTGGGCCGCCTACATCGTCAAGGGGCGCAAGAGCACCAGCGCCCGCATCCACATCAGCCTCAGCGGAGCGCCGGGCCAGCCCCTCGAGCAGCTGCTCGACACCCTCTGGCTGGACATCCTCTGGATCAATTACGGCCCCTTCGGCCGGCTCGAGCGCCGTGACGGCGTGCTCGTGCCGCTGCAAATGCCCACCCCCCTGGCCGCCGCAAATGCCCGCTGGCGCGACGGCGACCGCTGTCGCGTGCTGCCGTTGGGCACCCACCTGCTGGGGGTGCTGGATGATCCGGAAGCTGTGCTGCGCCGCTACGCCGGCGGCTTGATCCAGCCGGGCGACGTGCTGACCATCGGCGAAACCCCGCTGGCGGTGATCCAGGGCCGCTATCACCACCCTTCCACCGTGCAGCCCAGCGGCCTGGCCCGGCTGCTCTGCCGGGTGTTCCACCCGACCAGCTCCCTGGCCACCGCCTGCGGCCTGCAGAGCCTGATCGATGTGGTGGGGCCGGCCCGGGTGCTGGGAGCCTGGCTGGTGGGTCTGGCGCTGAAGCTGGTGGGGAGCAAGGGCTGGTTTTACCGACTGGCCGGCGAGCAAGCCCGCCTGATCGACGACATCACGGGCACCACCCCGCCCTACGACCAGACGATTGTGCTGGGCCCCGACCAGCCCGCTGCCTTCTGCGCCGCCATGGCTCGCTCCCTCGGTGTGGCGGTGGCGGTGGTGGATGTCAACGACCTAGGCCGGGTCAAGGTGCTGGCCTCGAGCCCGGGCTGCGATGAGGCCTTACTGGAGCGGGCCCTGCGCCCCAACCCGGCAGGCAACGCCAACGAGCGCACCCCCCTGGTGCTGGTGCGGCCGGCCTGAGCGGCCGCGGGGTGGGGCGCACATCGGGCGCCGCCGATACAGTTGGGTGATCGGATCAGCCTCGGCGCCCGTTCAGCCCCGGCATCTTCGCCACGCCCCATGCTCGGGATATTGCAGCCCCCCTCTGCCCAGCCGGCACCACCAGGGCGGCCCGAACCCGACAGCTGGCGGCTCGAGCCTCTCGCCGGCTGGCACTTGCCTCTGCTCAGCGACCCCGCCTTCCTGCCGCTGCAGCCGCTACTGCAGCGCGCCTTGCTGCTGGGGCTGCCGGAGCGCCTGCTGCAATCCCTGCTGGCCCGTCCATCCTTGGCGCCCCAGGTGCTGGTTGCCCTCAACGGCCAAACACCCCTGGGCCTGATCGTGTGCCGCCGGCTGAACCGCAGCGGCAGCTGCTGGCAGATGCAGCACCTGCGTCTGGCCCCCGCCGCCGCCCGCCAGGAGCTGGCCGCCACCCTGCTACGGGCCGCGATTCAGCGGGCCAAGGGCGCCGCCAGCTGGATTGCCGCGGCCTCCACCCTCGACGACACCCGCCTGGCGATGCTGCGCGAGCAGGGCTTCCAGCCCCTGCGCACGGATCGCCTCTGGTGCTGGCAGCAGCCCGCGAGCGCATCCGCAGCGCCCCCCCTGCCAGCGCCTGCCGACCTGCAGCTCACCGCCCTGAACCGCCGCTCGGCGCCGCTGCTGTGGCACCTGGAGCAGGCGGTCTGCCCGGCCCGGTTGCGGCACCTGCTGGATCGGGGCGTCGAAGACCTGCTCGACCAGAGCCACGGCCGGGGCTGGATGTGGGTGGATCCCAATCGCGAGCAAGCGGTGGCGGCCGTGCGCTGGATCGGCGACCATCCCGGCGGCGGCCACGACGTGGAACTGAGTGTCCATCCCGGCTGGACGCATCTGGTGGGCCCCGCCACCGAGCTGTTGCTGCAGCGGGCACAGAGCGAGCTGGGGGCTGGTGAACCCCTGTGGCTGCGCTGCGATCTGCGCGACGAGGCCCTACAGCTCTGGATGGCGGGCCTCGGCGCCCAGGAGCGCGGTGAGCGGGTGCTGATGGCGCGCAGCGTCTGGCGGCGCCAGGGCCTGCAGGCACCCGCCCGGGCCGCCCAGCGCCTGGAGGCGATCCTCGGCCAGTGGCAACCCCGCCGCCGTCCACTTCCCACACCCACCCCTCTCACACCCACCCTTCCCCGTGCGTGACGCTGCCCAGCGGGCCCGCCGCCAGCCTCCCCAGCCCCGCTCGACCCTGGCCCTGGATGTGGGCCGCCGGCGCATCGGCCTGGCTGGCTGTGACCCCCTGGGGCTGACGGTCACGCCCCTGCCGGCCCTGGCCCGGGGGCGCTTTGCCACGGATCTGGAGCACCTGAGGGCGCTGGTGCGCCAGCGGCGCGTCAGCGCCTTGGTGGTGGGCCTGCCCCTCGATGAGGCCGGCCAACCGACCGCCCAGGCTCAGCATTGCCAGCGGTATGGCGATCAGCTGGCCCGAGCGCTCCAGCTGCCCCTGGCCTGGGTCAACGAGCACACCAGCAGCTGGGCCGCCGCCGAGCGCCATGGCCTGCACGGCGACCGCAGCGGCGCCCTCGACAGCGCTGCGGCAGCGCTGCTGCTGGAGCAGTGGCTGCAGGAGGGCCCAGAACCGGTGCAGCCGGCGACCATTGGCGGCGGCGAGATGGCCGTCGTTGCACCATCCTGAGAAGACACGCGCCCCCTGCATGAGCCCCGAAGCCCCCTCCCAGCCCCCCTCGGAGAGTTCCGCCGATGTGCCCACGGTGCTCGTGCACGACAGCCGCGGCCGCCAGCTGCTCTGCTTCCTCGAGCAGCTGATCCCCCTCGACGGCCACGACTATGTGCTGCTCACCCCGGTGGACACCCCGGTCTGCCTGTTCCGCCTGGACGACGACGAAGACCCGGAACTGATCGACACGATCGATGCCACCGAGCCGATCCTGTCTGTCGCCGATGTGGTGCTCCAGGAGCATGACCTCACCCTGGTGCGTTCGGCCGTCACCCTCACCGTGAGCGGTGAACTGGACGAACCCGAGGAGCTCGACGACGACGAGGACGCTGATGACGACTCGGAAACCTACGAACTGCTGGTGAGCTTCTTGGTGGACGAACGGGAGTACGGGCTCTACATCCCCCTCGATCCCTTCTTTGTGGTCGCCCGGATGGACGGCAACGGTGCCGTGCTGGTGGAAGGCGAGGAGTTTGAGCGGGTCCAGCCCCGGATCGAGGCTGAGCTGGAGGAGCGGGAGGGCGACGACTGATGCTGCGTCAGTTGCTGCGCCCCAACTGGCTGCGGGAATGCACCTTGGCCGAGCTGCCCCTGCAGGAGCTGCTGGACCAACCGATCCGGGCCCTGGTGCTCGATGTCGACCGCACCCTGCTGCCCCGCCGCCAGGCAGAGCTGCCCGACAGCGCCCTGCGCTGGCTGCGGCTGGCGCGGCAGCACATGCCGATCCACCTGTTCAGCAACAACCCCTCCCGCAAACGGATTGGAGCCGTCGCGGCCCAGCTCGACCTCCCCTACACCATCTCTGCGGGAAAACCACGACGCAGCGCCCTGCGCAAGGTGCTGGCCGAGCTGCAGCTGCCCCACCAGGAAGTGGCCCTGATCGGTGATCGCCTCTTCACCGATGTGATTGCTGGCAACCGGCTCGGGCTGTTCACCGTGCTGGTGAAGCCGATCGATCCGCTCGGCCAGCCCTGCCAGCGGGATCGGCTGCAGAAGCTGGAGCTGCGCCTGGCCCGTTGGGTCGGCACGACCCTGGGCTGATGGCACACGAGCAAAGCGCCATGCGCCGGGTAATCAAGGTGGGCACCAGCCTGCTGCGGGGCAGCGGTGATCGCCCCACCGCGGCGGTGATCGCTGATCTGGCGGCCAGTCTGAGCCGTCAGCAGCGCCGTGGCGACGCGATTGCCCTGGTCACCAGCGGTGCCGTGGGCCTGGGCTGCGTCGCCCTGGAGATGGACCAGAGACCCAGTGAGGTGGTGGCCCTGCAGGCCGCCGCCGCCGTAGGCCAGGGGCGGCTGATGGCTCTGTATCAAGACGCGTTCGCGGTGCGGGGCCTGGCCGTGGCCCAGGTGCTGCTCACCCGCGGCGATCTGGCCTCCCGGCGTCGCTACCAGAACGCCTGCCGCACCCTCGAGCAGCTGCTGGACTGGGGGGTGGTGCCGGTGGTCAACGAAAACGACACCCTGGCCACCGATGAGCTGCGCTTCGGCGACAACGACACCCTGTCGGCCCTGGTGGCGGTGGCGATCGGCGCCGACGAGCTGGTGCTGCTCACCGATGTGGATCGGCTCTATTCCGGCGATCCCCGCACCGATGCCGAGGCGCGGCCGATCGAGGAGGTGCGCAACCTGGCGGAGCTGGACAGCCTGCACAACGTGGCCACCGGTGGCGGCCAGTGGGGCACCGGTGGCATGACCACCAAACTGGCTGCCGCCCGCATCGCCACCTCCAGCGGCATCCGCGTGCGGCTGGCCGACGGCCGCGACCCCGCCGTCCTCGATGCCCTCCTGGCTGGCGAGCGGGTCGGCACCGTGTTCCAGCCGAGCCCCACCCCCCTGCCCGACCGCAAGGGCTGGCTCGCCCATGCCCTGCTGCCCAAGGGAAGCCTGCACCTCGATGCGGGCGCCGAACAGGCCCTGACCCGCCAGGGGGCCTCCCTGCTGGCCGTGGGGGTGAAGGCTGTGGAGGGCGACTTTGGCCGCCGCGAGGCCGTGCGGCTGCTGGCCAGCGATGGCCGGGAGCTGGGCCGGGGGCTGGCCACCCTCAGCAGCACGGAGCTGCGGGAGCTGATGGGGCGCGCCGGCGTGGAGGTGGTGCACCGCGACCAACTCGTGCTCACCAGCTCCTAGGCCCGGCCTACGATCCGGCCTGGACGGCTCCCTTAGAATGCGCTTCAGCGACCTGCTCAGCCATCTGAGCGACGTGACTGATGCCAGCCCGCGCCACCTGGCCGGCGACCCCGAGATCCGCGGTGCCGCCGCCCTCGACCAGGCCGGGAGCGGCCAATTGAGTTTCCTCGAACCGGGGAATGCCCTGGCGGCGGCCTTGCAGGCCAGTGGCGCCAGTGCGGTCCTGATTCCGGTCCGGGGCGAGGAGGCCGAGGCTCTCCAACAGGAGGCCAGGGATCGCGGCCTGGCCTGGGTCGCCCTGGCCGATCCCAGGCTGGCCTTTGCCGAAGCCCTCGAGGCGCTCTACCCCCGCAGCCGCCCGGCCTCCGGCATTCACCCCAGCGCTGTGGTGGATCCCAGCGCCGTCGTGGGGATGGGCACCCATGTGGGAGCCCAGGTGGTGATCGGCGCCAACGTGCAGATCGGCGCCAGCTGCATCCTTCACCCCCGGGTGGTGCTCTACGACGATGTGCAGGTTGGCGAGGGCTGCGAGCTCCACGCCGGGGCTGTGCTGCAGCCCGGCACGCGCCTGGGCCGCGGCTGCGTGGTGCACTCCAACGCCGTCATCGGCAGCGAGGGCTTCGGCTTTGTGCCCACCGCCAACGGCTGGCGCAAGATGCCCCAGACCGGCCAGGTGATCCTCGAAGACGGCGTGGAGGTGGGTTGCGGCAGCACGGTGGATCGCCCCTCGGTGGGTGAAACCCGCATCGGCGCCGGCACCAAAATCGACAACCTGGTGCACATCGGCCACGGCGTGATCACCGGCCAGGGCTGCGCCCTGGCAGCCCAGGTGGGAATCGCCGGTGGCGCTCGCCTGGGCAACGGCGTGATCCTGGCGGGCCAGGTGGGGCTGGCCAACAAGGCGGTGATGGGCGACCGCTCAATCGCCTCCTCCAAATCCGGCGTGCATGGCGAGGTGGCCGCCGGCGAAGTGGTGAGCGGCTATCCGGCCATCCCCAATCGCCTCTGGCTGCGCTGCTCGGCCGCCTTCAACAAGCTGCCCGAGCTGGCCAAGAGTTTGCGCCAACTGGAGAAACGCGTGCAGAGCTGAGCCCGCCAGGGGTGCAACCAGCCAGCGCCTAGCCTCGCCGCCAGCCCTAAACACCGCCGGCGGCACCCCCACACCACCATGACGACCAGCTACCGGATCACCCTGCTCCCCGGCGATGGCATCGGACCGGAGATCACCGCAGTGGCCCGGCAGCTGCTGGATGCGGTGAGTGCCCGGCATGGCTTTGACCTCGCCTACGACGAGCAGCCCATGGGCGGCGCCGCCATCGATGCCACCGGCGAGCCCCTGCCCGCGAGCACCCTGGAGGCCTGCAGGCATGCCGATGCGGTGTTGCTGGCCGCCATCGGCTCCCCCCAATACGACACCCTGCCCCGGGAGCAGCGCCCCGAAACCGGTCTGCTGGGGCTACGGGCAGGGTTGGGCCTGTTCGCCAATCTGCGACCCGTCAAGATCCTTCCGGCCCTGATCGACGCCTCCACCCTGAAGCGCGAGGTGATCGAGGGGGTGGACCTGCTGGTGGTGCGCGAACTCACCGGCGGTGTGTACTTCGGCACCCCTAAGGGGCGTGTCGAAGCGGAAGGCCGGGTGCGGGCCTTCAACACCATGGCCTACTTCGATGACGAAATCGATCGGATCGCCAAGGTCGGATTTGAGCTGGCCATGCAGCGAGGCGGGCGCCTGTGCAGCGTCGACAAGGCCAACGTGCTGGATGTGAGCCAGCTCTGGCGCGACCGGGTCAACGCGATGGCGAGCGACCACCCAGGCGTGGAGGTCAGCCACATGTATGTCGACAACGCCGCCATGCAGCTGGTGCGCAACCCGCGCCAGTTCGACGTGCTGCTCACCAGCAACCTCTTCGGCGACATCCTCAGCGATGAGGCCGCCATGCTCAGCGGCTCGATCGGCATGCTGCCGTCGGCCTCCCTGGGGTCCAGCGGTCCGGGCCTGTTCGAGCCCATCCACGGTTCTGCGCCAGACATCGCTGGGCAGGACAAGGCCAACCCGATGGCCATGGTGCTCAGCGCCGCCATGTTGCTGCGCATCGGCCTGCAGCAGCAGGCAGCTGCCGCCGATCTGGAAGCAGCGGTGGATCGCGTGCTGGCAGCCGGCTACCGCACCGGCGACCTGATGGCCGAGGGCTGCACCCAACTGGGCTGCCGCGCCATGGGCGAACAACTCTTGGCAGCGCTGGAGGGCTGATCCTGCAACGGTTCACCGCAGGGATGGGGGAATCGGTCCGGCGACCTGCCAAACTCACGGTCGGTTTTTGAATCCCCGCGCATGTCGAAGCGTCACCCGGTTGTGTCTGTCACCGGTTCCTCCGGCGCTGGGACCAGCACCGTCAAGCGCGCCTTCGAATACATATTCAAGCGTGAGGGGATCACCCCGGCGGTGGTGGAGGGCGACAGCTACCACCGCTACGAGCGGGGCCCAATGAAGGAAGCGATGGCCGCTGCCGTGGCCAAGGGCGAGAACTTCTCCCACTTCGGTCCCGACGCCAACCGCTTCGACAAGCTTGAAGAGCTGTTCAGCACCTACGGCGAAACCGGCGGCGGCGAGAAGCGTTACTACCTGCACTCCGTTGAGGAGGCCGCTGAGCACAACGCCCGCCTCGGCACCAACCTGGAGCCTGGTCAGTTCACCCCCTGGGAGCCGATTCCCGGCGACACCGACCTGCTCTTCTACGAGGGCCTGCACGGCGGCGTAGTGGGCGAGGGCTGCAACCTGCGCAATCTGGCGGATCTCCTGATCGGCGTGGTGCCGATCGTCAACCTGGAGTGGATCCAGAAGATCGCCCGCGACAACCAGGAGCGCGGCTACTCGGCTGAAGCCACGGTGGATACGATCCTGCGCCGGATGCCGGATTACATCAATCACATCTGCCCACAGTTCAGCCTCACCGACATCAACTTCCAGCGGGTGCCCACCGTGGACACCTCCAACCCCTTCTTCATCCAGACCATCCCCACCCCGGATGAGAGTTTCGTCATCATCCACATCCGCAAGGTGGCCCGCGACAAGTGGGGGATTGACTTCCCTTACCTGCTCAACGTGATCAACGGTTCCTTCATGTCCACACCCACCTCAATCGTGGTGAACGGCGGCAAGATGGGCTTTGCCATGGAGTTGATCCTCACCCCGATCATCCACCGCATGATCGAAGAGAAGAAGAAGCTGGCCTGATTGCATCTGCAGCCTTTAGTCTGGGACTGCAATTCGTTCTGGTGAGGCCGATTTCCTTCGCCACACCCACGAATCCACCCCGTGTGGAACACCACCAGGCGGATCAACCACAGACCTCGGCGCCGTCGTTTCTGATTCCGGGGGCCTCCGCCAAGGCGGCTCCCGGACTTCGTCTCGATCAGATCAACAGCCAGCTGGTGATTCAGGCGGCACGGCGGGTGCTGTTTCGGGCTCTCAACAATGCCTCTGCGGGGGCGGATCCTGCCGGTGTGGTGCTCCACGGCAACCAGGGCCGCCTGGTGTTCGACCTGCCGGTGCTACTGCCGGACGAACACTTTGTGCCCATCGATCTGATCCGGGGCCGGCTGGGCCGCAGCGGCGGATCCCGCTTGCGCCTGCCCCGCAAACCTTCCTCCATGCCTCCCGCCTGAGGTCCGCTTGAGCGCCACGGCTCCACTTCTGTCCAGCTTTCCAGCCCTGCCGCTGCTGGCGGCCCTGCTCGGGGCCTGCGTCGGCAGTTTTCTCAACGTGGTGGCCTGGCGCCTGCCGCGGGAAGAATCGATCGTGCTGCCCCCCAGCCATTGCCCCCACTGCGGCAGCCGGCTGCGCTGGAGCGAAAACGTGCCTGTGCTCGGCTGGTTGCTGCTGCGGGCCCGCTGCGGCTACTGCGGCGCCCCGATCGCGATCCGTTACCCCCTGGTGGAACTGCTCTGTGCCGGTCTGTGGGTGGCGGCGCTGCTGGCCCGCCCTAGCGCCATGGGCCCCCAACCCCAGCCCTGGCTGCTGGTAGCGGCGGGCTGGTTGCTGCTCAGCTGGCTGATCCCCCTGGTGCTGATCGACCTCGATCGCCTCTGGCTGCCGGAGCCCCTCTGCCGCATCGGCCTGGTGCTCGGCCTGGCGGTGACGGCCCTGATCGGCTTCCAGCAGGACGCGGGCGTGGGCCGCGAGCTGCTGTTCCACCACCTGGTGGCCTCTGGTGTTGGGCTGGTGGGCTTTGAGGCGGTCAGCGCCCTGGCCCAGAAGGCGATCGGCAAGCCGGCCCTGGGACTGGGGGACGCCAAGCTGGCCGCCCTCCTTGGAGCCTGGCTCGGGCTGACCGGCCTGGGGCTCACGGTGATCCTGGCGGTGTTCAGTGGCGCCGTGGTGGGCAGCATCGGCCGTCTCAGTGGCCGGCTCGGCAAGCACCAGCCCTTTCCGTTTGGGCCTTTCCTGGCCGCTGGCGGGGCCGCCGTGTGGCTGCTGGGCCACGACGTCTGGCTTGCTGCGCTGGGGCTGGTGTGGTGAAGCGCCTTAAATAGGTCCATCGCCAGGCCCACTGCCCCCCGAGATCGCATGTCGTTGTTCGACTGGTTTGCGGATCGCCAGAAAAATGCACCAACCGTCCGGGTCACCCAGGACGTGGAGGAAGGCGATGGCCTCTGGAGCAAATGCCCGGAATGCGGGCTGGTGGTGTATCGCAAGGATCTGGTGGCCAATGCCAGCGTCTGCAAAGGATGCGGCCACCACAACCGCATCGACAGCGAAGAGCGCATCGCGTTGATCGCCGATCCGGGCAGCTTTGAACCGCTCGACAGCGCCATGGCGCCCACCGACCCGCTGGCCTTCAAGGACCGCCGCAGCTACGCCGACCGCATCCGCGACAGCCAGCAGAGCACCGGCCTGAGAGACGCGGTGATCACGGGGCTGTGCCGCACCAGCGGACTGCCCCTGGCCCTGGGGGTGATGGATTTCCGCTTCATGGGCGGCTCGATGGGTTCGGTGGTGGGCGAGAAACTCACCCGGCTGATCGAAACGTCCACGGCACGCCGCGTCCCAGTGCTGATCGTGTGCGCCTCCGGCGGCGCCCGCATGCAGGAGGGCATGCTCAGCCTGATGCAGATGGCCAAGATCTCCGGCGCTCTGGAGCGCCACCGCGAGGCCGAGCTGCTCTACATGCCCCTGCTCACCTACCCCACCACCGGTGGGGTCACCGCCAGCTTCGCGATGCTGGGCGATCTGATCCTGGCCGAACCCAAAGCCCTGATCGGTTTTGCCGGCCGCCGGGTGATCGAGCAGACCCTGCGCGAAAAACTCCCCGACGGCTTCCAGACCGCTGAATACCTGCGCGACCACGGCTTCGTGGACGCCATCGTCGAGCGCACCACCTTCAAGGCCACCTTGGCCAGCCTGCTGAAGATGCACGGCTGCCGCGAAACGGTGCCCGCTTGAGCAACCTGGCGTGAAACAGTTGCTGGCGTGAAACAGATCATCTCCACGATGGTGTCCCGAATCGCAGCCCTGGTGCTGCTGGTGGCGCTGTTCATGGGCGCAGCTGACCCTGCACTGGCTGGCCCCGTGGACTGGCACGAAGTGGCCACCACCAGCGAGGGACGCCAGTGGTGGGACGGCGGCAGCCTGCGGCGCAGCCGCAGCGGCAATGTGTCGGTGCTGAGCCGATTTCAGCCCGCCGCCACTGAGGACAAGCCCCGCCCAGTGAGTGATCTTTACGTGATGGAGATCGATTGCGGCCAGGCACTGTTCCGCGACACCTCGATCAACGGCCTGCCCCAGTTCGGGGCCGAGTGGCAACCAGCCGCCGGAGACTCCCTGATCGCCAGCGTGATCGGCGAGGTGTGTGCCGCCGCCCCTGAGGCCCTGTCATGACCAAACCCCTGGGCGTGGCCATTGCGGGCCTGGGCTTTGGCGAGGCGGTGCATCTGCCGGCCCTGCGCGCTTGCCCCGGCGCCACGCCGGTGGCCCTCTGGCACCCCAGGGCGCAGCGGCTGGAGGCCGCCTGCCGCAGCGCCGAGCTGCCCGGCACCAGCGACTTCGACGCCCTGCTGGCCAACCCCGCAGTGGAGGCGATCGTGATCGCCACCCCCCCGGCACCCCGCTTTGATCTGGCCCGACGGGCCCTGGAGGCCGGCAAGCATCTGCTGCTGGAGAAGCCCGTGGCCCTCTGCGCCGAGCAGGTGGAGAGCCTGCAGCGCCTGGCCTTGCAACGGGGCCTCACCGTGGCGGTCGACTTTGAATACCGGGCCGTGCCCCTGTTTCAGCAACTGGCAGCCCTGCTGGAGAGCGGCAGCCTGGGGGAGCTGGTGCTGGTGAAATTTGACTGGCTGATGGGCAGCCGCGCCGACTCCTCCCGCCCCTGGAGCTGGTATTCCCAGGCCGCCGAAGGTGGCGGCGTGCTGGGCGCCCTCGGCACCCATGCCTTCGACACCCTGCACTGGCTGGTGGGACCCACCCATTCCCTGCAGGCCCAGCTGAGCACGGCCATCCGGGAGCGGCCGCTGGCCGATGGCAGCGGCCGGCTGGCCAGCGTCGATGCCGAAGACATCGCCCTGGTGCAGCTCGAACTGGAAACCCACCAGGGGCAACGGGTGCCGGCCCAATTGAATCTGGCCTCGGTAGCCCGCCGAGGAAGGGGCTGCTGGCTGGAGCTCTACGGCCGTGACGGCACCGCCGTGCTCGGCTCCGACAACCAGGCCGACTACGTTCATGGCTTCGGGCTGTGGCAGTCCCAGGCGGGGGAGCCCTTGCGGCCGGTCGATGCCGACGCCCGCTGGAGCTTCGCCCGCACCTGGTCCGACGGCCGGATTGCCCCCGTGGAGCGAATTCACAGCTGGTGGAGTGCCGCGGTCCGGGAAGGCCGGCCGATGGTGCCTGGCCTTGGCGAAGCGGTGCGCAGCCAACACTGCTGCGACTGGGCCCGCCAGTCAGGCAGCTAGCGCCGTTTTCGGCCAAAGGGCATCCCCTAGACTCCCCCCCAGTCCCAACTTTCGACCCCGAGAGGTTTTCCCATGGCGCTCGTTCCGCTTCGGCTGCTGCTCGACCATGCCGCTGAGAACGGCTATGGCATCCCTGCCTTCAACGTGAACAACCTGGAGCAGGTGCAGTCGATCATGGAGGCGGCCTACGAAACCGACTCTCCGGTGATTCTGCAGGCCTCCCGGGGCGCGCGCCAGTACGCCGGTGAAAACTTCCTGCGCCACCTGATCCTGGCTGCGGTGGAAACCTATCCCGACATCCCGGTGGTGATGCACCAGGACCACGGCAACAGCCCCGCCACCTGCTTCGGTGCCGCCGCCAACGGCTTCACCTCGGTGATGATGGATGGCTCGCTGATGGCCGACGCCAAGACACCCGCCAGCTACGAGTACAACGTGGCTGTCACCAAGGAAGTGGTGGACGTGGCCCACGCCATCGGCGTCAGCGTCGAGGGTGAGCTGGGTTGCCTGGGCTCCCTGGAAACCGGCATGGGCGAGGCCGAGGACGGCCACGGCTTCGAGGGCAAGCTCGACCACAGCCAGCTGCTCACCGACCCCGCCGAAGCCGCTGACTTCGTGGCCAAAACCAAAGTGGATGCCCTGGCGATCGCCATCGGCACCAGCCACGGCGCCTACAAGTTCACCCGCAAGCCCACCGGTGAAGTGCTGGCCATCAGCCGCATCGCCGAGATCCACAAGGCGATCCCCAACACCCACCTGGTGATGCACGGCTCCTCCTCGGTGCCCCAGGAGTGGCTGGACATGATCAACAAGTTCGGCGGTGCCATCCCAGAGACCTACGGCGTGCCCGTGGAGGAAATCCAGGAGGGCATCCGCAACGGCGTGCGCAAGGTGAACATCGACACCGACAACCGCCTGGCCTTCACCGCCGCCGTGCGGGAAGCCGCCTTCAAGGATCCCGCCAACTTCGATCCCCGCCACTTCAACAAGCCGGCCCGGCAGTACATGAAGCAGGTGTGCCTGGATCGCTACCAGCAATTCTGGTGTGCCGGCAACGCCAGCAAGATCAAGCAGCGCGACATCAACTACTACGCCGGTCTGTACGCCAAGGGCGAACTCGACCCCAAAACCGCCGTGGCTGCTTGAGCTCAACAGCCGCCTGATCAACCTGGCAGCTGGGCCATCCGGCCTGTCTCCAACAACAGCATGGGCCCCGAAAGGGGCCCATTTTTATGGCGTCAGGGGGTGGTTGTTTCAGCTGGGCTGGGGAAGGTCGGGAGGGAGCGGCGGGGGTCCAGCAGGGCCTCGATCGCTTTCTCGAGGGTGGTGTCCATCGCCACCCGGCTTCCATCACTCACCACCACGCGGGTGAGGGTGGGCAGTCCACCATTGCGAGCCTTGAGATACACCGGCTCCACATAGAGCAGAGCCTCTCCCACCGGCACCACCAGCAGGTTGCCCTGGATCACTTCCGATCCAGCCCGGTCCCACAAGCCAAACTGCTGGCTGATGCGAGGGTTCTGGTTGATCAGGGCCTGCACCTGCTCCGGACCGAAAATCTGGGTCTGGGTGGGGAAGCGCAGCAGCACCAACTGGCCGTAGTTGGGCGCATCGCTGCGGGCCGCCAACCAGGCCGCCAGATTGGGGCGGGCCAGGGGCGTGAGGGGCTGCAACAGCAGGAATTCGGGTGGCAACTCCGGAGCCAGCTGGGCACTCACGTGATAGGGCTTCACCGGGATCTGGCTGCGGCCATAGAGCTCCTTGGGCACCTGCCAAACGTCGTCGCCGCTGTAAAACACCCGCGGATCGGTGACGTGGTAGCGGAGCAGCTGGGCGGTTTGGAGCTCGAACTGGCGCTGGGGGTAGCGGATGTGGTTCTGCAGCGGCGCCGGCATGGCCGAAAGGGGCTGAAACAGGCCCGGGAACAGCCGCTGCCAGCCGGCGATGATCGGGTCGCGTTGATCCGCCACGTAGAGCACGGCAGTGCCGTTGTAGGCATCCACCAGCGCCTTCACCGAGTTGCGCAGATAGCGGATATCGGGATCGCTCGGCACCGCGGCGCTGTAGGGATAGCTGCGGCTGGTGGTGAAGCCCTCCACCATCCAGAACTGGTGCTGGTTGGGGGCGAAGGGACCAGGATCCTTCAGCTGCACCGACACCAGAACGGGATCGCCTTCGAAGCGCACAAACGGAGCCAGGGTGCGCAACCGCTCGCGCACCTCGCGGCGCAGCAACAGCCGGGTCTGCGGCGTGATCGCCCCCTGCACCAAGAGCTTCGGTTCCCCCAGGTAGATCGCCGAGGCCAGCCGCCCCCAGGGTGAGCCGATCGGCACCCCGCCCGACCCGGCGTAGTGGGTGTAGAAATTTTCATCCCCCTGGGGATAGTCAAACTCCTGCACCCGGGTGGGGGCGAGGGCGTAGGGCGATACCAGGGCCCCGAAGTAGAGGCTGGGCTGGCCGATCGGAATGCCAGCGCGCACATCGGCGGTGGTGATGCCGAGCTGGCTGTTGCCCTGCACCCGCGTGGACGCGCCCAGGTCGCTGATGAAGTAATCGGGCAGGCCATCAGGACTGCTGGTGTTCACCGGTGAAACGGTAAAGCCGTAGCCGTGGGTGAACACCAGGTGGGTGTTGAGCCAGGTGCGTGCTGCAGGCGGCAGGGACGCCTGATCGAGCTCCCGTGCCGTGATGATCACCAGTTGGCGCCCCAGCGCAGGGTTGCCACTGAGGCCGTAGCGATCCACCGCAGCCCCGGAAAAGCGGTAATAGACCCGCAGTTGTTGCAGCTGACGGTTGGTGGACAGCAACGGCTGACTGTCCCAGAGCCGGATGTTGCGCAGGGTGGCATCGCCCGCCTGCACATCGGCCCGGGTGAGGCGGCAGCGCGGTTTGACAAAGCGGGTGCTGATGTCGTCGAGCTGGAACGCGGCCCGGGTGGCCCGGATCGAACGGGCCAGGTAGGGGGTTTCCAGCTGCAGTTCCCGGGGTTTGACCAGCAACAGCTGGAGCACGGGAGTGAGCGCGGCTTCCAGCAGCGGCACCAGCAGCAGGGCCAGCGACACCCCAAGCAGAAGGCCCCCCCGGATCCCCTGCCGCGGCAGGGGAAGCAGCAGGGCCACGGCGGTGAGCACAGCCACCACGGCGGCCAGGGTGCGCAAGGGCAGCACCAGGTGCACATCCAACCAACCGGCGCCCGGCACGCTGCCGGCGGTGCTGAGCAAGAGCTGGTGGCGGCCGAGCCAGAAGCTGCAGGCCACCAGCAACGCCATCAAGGCCAGGGGCCAGCGCAGCCGCAACAGCTGGGCAGCGGAGAAGCCGTGGAAGCGACCGTCGCTGAGCTGGGGCGGGCGGGCCACGATGCCCCACAGCCCTGCCCCCAAGTGGCAGAGCACCAAGGCGATCAACAGGGTGAGACCAAAGGCCAGGGCGGGAAAGCGCACCAGCCCAAAGACGATGTCGGCCTGAAGCATGGGCTCGCGCAGGCCGCTGTCCGGGGCGAGCAAGGCCAACGACCACAGACCCCACGCCCTGCCCAGGGCCGTGGCCGCAGCCAGCGACGCCATCGCCGCCACCAGCCGGGGGGCCGTGCGGGGACGGGCCAGCAGGGCCCCAGCCAGCCCCGCCAGCAGGAGCAGCAGCGGGGCCGACACGCCACTGAGCACGGTGAGGCCGTGCAACCGGCGGGGATCGAAGGGGTCGACCATCAGGCGCTCGGCCAGCCGCAACAGCAAAGCAAGCGGCACCAACTGGGCCAGGGCCAGCACCACCAGGCTGGCGGCATAGGGCAGGGGCGCCAGGGCGAAGCGCCGCTCCGGGGCAGCCGCCGGCGCAGGGCGCCAAAACCGGATCAACCAGCGCTGCTGAGCCAGGCCCACCACCAGGCCAAAGGCAGCCGCAGCCAACTGCAACAGCCAGCGGTGCAGCAGCACCTCCCCCTTGGCGAATTGCTCAAACCATTGCCACTCCACCCACAGGCGCGCCGCCAGCACAGTGAAACCAGCCAGCAGGGCCAGACCAAGGGCCACGGAGGCCACCTGGCGGACAGCAGAGGGCGAGGAACGCCTCAGCATGGGGGATCGGGGCACCGGCCGAGGGTAGGAAGCCCTGGCTCAACAGCAAGCCCAGCAAGCCCCGAGACGCGCTCGGACCACTGGCCATGAATACCCGACTTCTGCAATCGGGATTAAGTCGTCGCACCTGGAAGCGCTGTTAGCCTCCTTCGATCGCTGGGCGTGACTGTGACTGCCACCCTCTCCCGCTCCACCTTCACCGGGCTGCGCTGCAAGGAATGCGGCCATCCCTATGAGGCCGGTGCCCGTCACGTCTGCGAAGACGTCTGCTTCGGCCCACTGGAGGTCGTCTACGACTACGACGCCATCAAAAACCGCGTCAGCCGCGCCACGATCGAAGCCGGCCCCGCCTCGATCTGGCGCTACCGCGAATTTTTGCCGATCGAGGGCGATCCCATTGATGTGGGCACCGGCTTCACGCCCCTGCTCAAGGCGGGCAACCTGGCCAAGCGCCTGGGGCTCAAGAGCCTCTACATCAAGAATGACGGCGTCAACATGCCGACGCTCTCGTTTAAAGATCGAGTGGTGTCGGTGGCGCTCACCCGCGCTCGCGAGCTGGGCTTCACCACGGTGAGCTGTGCCTCCACCGGCAACCTGGCCAATTCCACCGCGGCCATCGCCGCCCACGCCGGCCTTGATTGCTGTGTGTTCATCCCCAGCGATCTGGAGCTGGGCAAGGTGCTCGGCACCCTGATCTACAACCCCACCCTGATGGCGGTGAAGGGCAACTACGACCAGGTGAATCGCCTGTGCTCGGAAGTGGCCAACACCTACGGCTGGGGCTTCGTCAACATCAACCTGCGCCCCTACTACTCCGAGGGCTCGAAAACCCTCGGCTATGAAGTAATCGAGCAGCTGGGCTGGGAGCTTCCCGACCACATCGTGGCGCCGCTGGCCTCCGGGTCGCTGTTCACCAAGATCCGCAAGGGTTTTGATGAATTCATCAAGTGCGGGCTGGTCGA
Source organism: Cyanobium sp. Alchichica 3B3-8F6 (assembly GCF_024346435.1). Lineage (NCBI taxonomy): Bacteria > Bacillati > Cyanobacteriota > Cyanophyceae > Synechococcales > Prochlorococcaceae > Cyanobium > Cyanobium sp. Alchichica 3B3-8F6. Next base: position 133,726 of record NZ_JAGQCZ010000001.1, read on the forward strand.
TGAGAAGCCCGTGCGCTTCAGCGGTGCCCAGGCCGAGGGCTGCAGCCCGATCGCCCAGGCCTTCGCTGAGGGCCGCGACTTCATCACGCCGGTGAAGCCCAACACCATCGCCAAATCGATCGCCATCGGCAACCCGGCCGACGGCCCCTACGCCATCGACATCGCCAACAAGACCGGCGGCTCGATCGCGGCCGTCAGCGATGCCGAGATCATCGAGGGCATCAAGCTGCTCGCCGAAACCGAGGGCGTGTTCACCGAAACCGCTGGCGGCACCACGATCGCGGTGCTCAAGAAGCTGGTGGAGCAGGGCAAGATCAACCCCGAAGAGCGCACCGTGGCCTACATCACCGGCAACGGCCTCAAGACAACAGAGGCAGTGGCCGACTGCATCGGCGCGCCCTACACGATCGAAGCCCAGCTCGACAGCTTCAAAGCCGCCTGGGCCCAGGCCCAGTCCGCCCAGCAGGCCTGATCGCCGGCACCACAACTGACACCGTCCTCCTCCTCCTTCCCATCCAGCCCATGGCCGTTCAGGTTCTGATCCCCACTCCCCTGCAGAAGTTCACCAACGACGAGGCCAGTGTCGATCTCGAGGCCAGCAGCGTTGATGGGCTGATCGAGGCACTGGAGGGCCGCTACCCCGGCATCAAGGGGCGCCTTTGCGATGAGGCCGGCAAGCTGCGCCGCTTTCTCAATCTGTACGTCAACAGCGAGGACATCCGCTTCCTCGACAACCAGGACACGCCCCTCAAGGACGGCGATGAGGTGTCGATCGTGCCCGCGGTGGCCGGCGGCTGAATCGCGAACGGTGCTCCCTGCAGCAGCACGGCAGCGCTGAAGTCGGGCTCAATAGGTTGGATCCCACAGCATTAGCCCATCTCGCTTGGAGGCGTTTCCGATGACCCAAGCCCCGATCCAACCGGGCGACCGCGCCGTTGAAGCCAGCCAGGCCAGCGCGTCCAGCTGGCAGGCCAAAGCCCAGCTGTTCGATTACCGCCAGGCCGCCAACCCGGTGCGCCCTGGCCTCACCGAACCGATCCGCTACCACCAGTGGTCGCCGGAGCTGCATCAGAGCGGCCCCACGGCGGTGATTTCCCTGGATCTCAGCGCCAAGCTCGGCTGCAGCGGCCCAGCCACGAGCCCCGCTCTGGCGGCCCATTTCCTACGAATCCAGGCCGGCGAGGGGCTGAATGCCGCCGCCAACGCCACCAGCTCCCTCTTCTACGTGCTCCAAGGCGCCGGGCAGCTGCAGTGGGCGGCTCGTGCCCTGCACTGGGGCGCCGGCGACCTGTTCGTGCTGCCCGCCGGGGAGGCCCCCCTGCTGCAGGCCGAGCACACCAGCGTTCTCTATTGGGTGCACGACGGCCCCCTGCTCAGCCACCTCGGCGTGGAGGCGACCCAGGCCCGTTTCGAGCCCGCCCACTACCCGGCCGCCTGGCTGCAGCAGGAACTCGACCAGCTGCTGGCCGACCCCACGGCCGCCCGCAGCAATCGCCTCAGCCTGCTGCTGGCCAACAGCGACCTGCCCCAGAGCCGCACCGTGACCCACACCCTCTGGGCGATGCTCGGGCTTGTGCCCCCCGGCGCGGTTCAGCCTCCCCATCGGCACCAATCGGTGGCCCTGGATCTGATCATCGATTGCGACCCTGGCTGCTACACGCTGGTGGGCACCGAGCTCGATGCCAGCGGCGCCATCGCCAATGCCCGCCGCATCGACTGGCAAGCCGGCGGAGCCTTCATCACCCCCCCGGGCCACTGGCACGCCCACGTCAACAGCAGCAATCGCCTGGCCCGGCTGCTGCCGATTCAGGACGCTGGCCTACACACCTATTTGCGCAGCCTCGACATCTGCTTTGCTGGCGGCATCCACAGCGACAGCTGAGCGGGCTACCACGGCCCGGAAAGCCTCGCCCTCAATGGTTTCCTCCCGGATCAACAACTCCACCAGCTCGTCCATCAGGGTGCGGCGTGCTTCCAGCAACCCCACAGCCTGATCGAGGGCTCCGCGGGCCAGATCCCGCACCAAGACGTCGATGCGATTACCGGTTTCCCGGGAGTAGTGGGGCTCCGAGCGCAACCAGTCGCGCCCCAGAAACACCTCCGCCCCATCCCCCTCCAGAGCCACCGGACCCAGGCTGGAGAAGCCATAGCGGGTGACCATCTCGCGGGCGATGCGCGTCACCATGTCCAGATCGCCACTGGCCCCCTGGGTCACTTCCCCAGGACCGAACACCACCAGCTCGGCGGCGCGCCCCCCGAGGGCGACCACCAGGCGGGCGCGGAGGTAGGCCTTGCTGATCAGACCGGAATCGAGAATCTCCTCATCGGGCATCATCCGGGCGAAGCCGCCAACACCACCGGCCCGGGGCAGCAGGGTCACCTTGTCGAGGGGATCGGCGTGGGGCACCAGGGTGGCGAGCAGGGCATGGCCCACTTCGTGATACGCAATCAAGCGCTTCTTGGCACTGTCCTGCAGGGGTGCCGCTGACAAGCCCATGGTGATCCGCTCCAGGGCACCGGCCATGGCGGCATCGTCAATTTCGCTCTGGTGGCGGCGGGCCGTGAGGATGGCCGCCTCATTGAGCAGGTTGGAGAGGTCGGCTCCGGAGAAACCCGGGGTGCGGCTGGCCCAGGCCGACAGCGACACCGCCGCCGCCAGCGGACGGCTGCGGGCGTGGACCGCCAGGATCGCCTCGCGGCCGCGGCGGTCGGGCAGGTCGACGGTGATGCGGCGATCGAAGCGGCCTGGGCGCATCAGGGCAGCGTCGAGCACGTCGGGGCGGTTGGTGGCGGCCAGCAGAATCACGCCGGAGTTGTCGGCGAAGCCATCCATTTCGGTGAGCAGTTGGTTGAGGGTCTGCTCCCGTTCGTCGTTGCCGCCGCCGATGCCAGCACCCCGCTGGCGGCCGACCGCATCGATCTCATCGATAAAAATGATGCAGGGCGCCTTGGCTTTGGCCTTGCGGAACAGGTCCCGCACCCGACTGGCCCCCACACCCACGAACATCTCGACGAATTCGGAGGCGGCCATCGAGAAGAAGGGCACCCCCGCCTCACCGGCGATGGCTCGGGCCAGCAGGGTTTTGCCGGTGCCGGGTGGCCCCACCAGCAACACCCCCTTGGGAATCTTGGCGCCGACTGCGGTGAATCGATCGGGCTCCCTCAAGAAGGTGACCACCTCCTGGAGCTCCTCTTTGGCTTCGGCGATGCCAGCCACGTCTTCAAAGCGCACCGTCACAGCACCATCGGCCTGGAGGCGTGGCTTGCTGCTGCCAAATCCCATCGCCCGGTTGGCCACCTGGGCCGAGCGACGGATCAGCAGCGCCAGGCCGCCGAGCAGCAACAGCACCAACATGCCGTTGGCCACCAAACCGGCCAAAGCCCCATCGGCGCGATCGTCCCGCACCGTGAGCGGCACCTTCGCCTGCTCGGCGGTGCGCAGCAGCAGCTGGTCGTTGCTGAACATCGGCACGGAGGCCTGGCGGCCATCCTCGAAGCGCACCTGCACCTCGCGCTGGCGCAACGACAATTCCAGGTCCTTGACCTTGCCGGCCCGCAGATCCTTCAGCAGCTGGCTGTAGGAGGGCACCGGTTCACGGGCCGACAGGGCGTCCCAGCGAAAGGGCTGCGGGCCTGAAGGAGGATTGCCCGGAGCAGAACTGCCTGAAGACAGGCGTCCCGGAGGAAGACTTCCCGGAGTGAAGGCGTCCGGAGGAAGGCTGTCGCTCACTGAGTTCAGGCTTTGGCAGGAGCTTAGCGATTTGACGAAAGGCCAGGCGACAACGGAAGATCTTAGTTTGGCAGTGAGTGTGCGGGGATGGCTGTTCCCAAGAAGAAAACCTCCAAGGGCAAGCGCAATCAGCGCCACGCCACCTGGAAAGGCAAAGCTGCTGTTGCGGCCCAGAAAGCGCTCTCGATCGGCAAGGCCGTGCTGAGTGGCCGTGCCCAAGGCTTTGTTTATCCCGTGGATGAAGAGGGCGACGACGGCGAAAGCTGATCGTTCTGATCCCTGATCCAGCCACCACACCAGCGGCGGCGTCCATCCAGGACAGCCAAACCAGCGGCTTTGTGGATTAGAGGATCCTGGTAGTAACCCGGGGGCAGCGAGCAGAGGCTGGAGCGCACCAGCCGCTCGAGCGCATCGGATGGAAGCCAGGCAGCGCCACGGCGGCGTTGCCTGGCTTCTGCTTGAAAACGCCAGCGGCGCGGCAGGTGCCACCACTGCGGACGCAGCAACCAGAGCTGGCTGCATTGATCCCAGAGCGGCTGGTAGGCCTCCAAGGCCTGATCCCAGCGGGATAGCCACGTTTGTTCGTCGCTGCTCAGGCCCGCCACCCCATGGGCCTGAAGCTCCAGGAGCCGGGTTGGCCCCAGCGGCCGGCAGCCCAGCAACCAGCCTTCCAGCAGAAGCACCTCAGCCTCACGGCCGTCGATCCCATCCCGGTCGCCCTGGCCACCGCGCAGGGTTTTGTCAAACCGTGGCAGGTGCAACGGGCCTCCAGCCCGCCAGGCCTGCAGGCAGGCCAGCGCCAAGGCGACGTCGTGGCTGCCCGGAGGCACCCGCGAGACGCCGAAGGGATTGCCGGCCAGGGCCAGCCGGCGCGGCTCCCAGGGCAGGTAAAAGTCGTCGATGGAGGCCACAGCCAGCTTCAGGCCCCGAGCGGCAGCCCGTTGACGCAGAAGCGCCGCCAGGGTGCTCTTGCCGGCGCCCACCGGTCCATTGAGGGCCACCACAGGCCGCTGTCCGCCAGCTCCAAGGCGCACGAGCTCCGCCATCAGCGGCTGAAGCCAGTGGCGATCCAGGCCTGGATCAATGCTGGGATCCAGCGCAGGGGAGGCCATCAAGTGCCGAGTTTGAAGGCCTCCAGCACCACCGCATACACCGCCCCAACGCGCAGGTTGTCAACCACCAGCCAGCCCAGGCCAGGCGCCGTCTTCACCAGCCGGCCCCGCAAGCGCACGATCAGCTCCACCAGCAGCACCATCAGCAACACCGCCATGGGCCGCCCCCCGGGGATGAGCAACAGCACGTAGGCGGTGACGTTGCTGCCGGCGTAGAAACCCAGCAGCAGCGCTAGCAGCACGGTGCTGCGATGGCGCCAGTTGCCGCGCAGGCTGCCGAGCAGCAGGGCTCCGAGCTGCTCCAGGGCTTGGTTGAAGCGGGTGCGCTGAAGGGGCAGGCGCGTCACAGCTGTGGAGCCTCCAGCAGATCCTGCAGATAGGAGAGCGTGATCTGTCCGCCCTGGCAAGCAGGGCCCCACAACACGCTGGCACCGCTGCCCAGCTGTGTCACCACGGCCCGAGCCCGGCTGAACCGCTCGGGCGGTTCGGCGCTGCCGTAATGGCTGAGCGTCAGCAGGCAGGCCACCCCGGCCTGATCGGCCGCTGCCAGGCCATTGCCGGAGTCTTCCAGGGCCAGCGCCGCCCCGGGGGGCAATCCCAGCTGCACCAGGGCGCGCTGGTAGGCCTCGGGATCGGGTTTCTTGCGGGCGACATCGTCGCCGCACACCCAGACGCTGAAGCAGGGGGCCAACGGACCCAGCAGATGCTCGGCCAGGGCGGCCACGGCCAAGCGGCCGCTGGTGGTGACGATCGCCTGGGGCAGACCGGCGGCATGCACCGCGGCGATCAGCTCCGCAACACCAGGGCGCAGCTGCAGCTCACCGGCACCCACCAGGGCGGCGTAATGGCGTTGCTTGCGGGCCTGCAGATCGGCCACCAGCGCGGCCTCGGGCGGGGCCCCCTGCAGCTCCGCCAGGGCGGCGGCAATGCGTTCGCGGCCGCCGCTGATGGCCAGCAGCTCGCCGTAGCGCAGCCCATCCCAGTGCAGGGGCAATCCCAGCTCCGCGAAAGCCCGGTTGAAGGCGAGGCGATGGCCGTCGCGCTCCGTCTCCGCCAGGGTGCCATCGACATCCCAGAGCAGGGCCCCCAAGGCCATCGGCCGGTGCTGCAACGGGCAGAAGGTTAGGAGCCTCTGGCGCATAACCCCGGCCCGCCTCGGCACCATGGCAGCGCCATCCCCGTGGCGTTGTGAAGGACCCTGCTGAAAGCCAAGAGCTACTGCAAACTATGCCTCTCCACCCAGGGGCCCTTGAACAGCAACTTCAAGGTGAACAGCGGTTGCACCAACCAGGTTGAGATGAAGCCGAACCGCAAGCAGATCAGCCTTCTGCTCCGCGGCACACGCAAAGACACCACGTGAGTTGCCTTCTCCCAACGGCACGCCTTCCTCTGCCGTGGATTTGGGGCGGGCAAGTGCTCTCCAATCTCGGCACCCAAGCCAGCCTGTATGGATTGGGGGTCTGGCTGTTGCAACAGCAGCAAACCTTGCAACCGTTGGTTGTTGTGGCCGTGGCGGTGCAGCTGTCCAAGACAGCCATCCTTCCTTAGATCGCACCGCGCCTTCTTCATTGGCCCTGGCGCGTGGTGTTGCTCACCGCCAATGCGATAGCTGCAGTGGCGACCCTCTCGATGGCAGCGCTGCTGGTTTGGGCTCGATGGCCTCCGGTCAGCTTGCTGCCACTGTTGGCTTTGGCAGCCGCAGCAGAAGCCGTTCTTGTGTTGGCGCTTGCCACCCTGCTGCCCGTTGTGGTGCCTCCCCCAAAACTGCCGCAGGTGAACGGCTGGCTGGTGACCAGTGATGCGCTGGTGCAACTCTCCGCTCCTGCCCTTGGGGCTGCAGTTGTGGCGACGGGTGGGGTCGCAGCAGTGGTGGGTCTCGATGCCTTCAGCTTTCTGATCGGCATGGGATGTGTGGCCCTGGTGAACGTGCCGCCCTGGATCGGTGCCCCGAGCGGCCGCAGGCACTCACCGAGGCAGCAACCACCCATGTGGAGCACGGTTCAGCAGCTTTGGCAGGGTCGGCGCAGCCGAGGGTTGCTGAGCACTTCGATGGCGCTTTCGTTTGTGCTGGCCTGCACCGAGGTGGTCTTCCCAGCGTGGGTGTTGATGGCCTTGGGAGCAGGTTGGCTGATGCCGGCACTGCTACTCAATGGGCTGGCCTATGGCTGTGGCACGGTGATTTGGTTTCGGTTGGGTGATCGTCGGTTGCTCGTGCCTGCCCTGCTGGGGTGGCAGGGGCTGATGTTGCTGGGTGCAGCCCTGCCTGGCATCACCCAGTTACCGCTCCTCTGGAGTTGGGGTGTGGTGACGTTTACTGCTGCGGTTCCGATTGTGTTGGCTGCCGTGCAGGGTCGCTGGCAGCGATTGATTGCGCCCATGGATCAGCCCCGCTGTTTTGCTGCGCGCTTTGGGGGCGAATGGTTGGCCCGCTTGCTGGGCCTGCTCAGCGCTGGATTGCTGGTGGATGGCGTGTTCCGGCCCGCACTGGCGGAAGGACAGGCAGAAGCATTTGCGTTGGCAGCGGTGGGAGCCCTGCTGTTGGCCGTGGTGCCCTGGCTGCGATGAGGTGCAACCGATGACCCTGCCGAAGCCCGTCCCCTTGCGCGTGCTGATCATCACCTCGAGCGCAGGCACGGCCCACGACTCGGCGGCCTATGCGCTGCAGCAGTGGATCCAGCAAAGCCGTCCGGAAACAGAGGTGCTGGTGGAGCACCTGCTTAAAAACGCCAGCGTGATGATGCGGTTGGGGGTGAGCTTCTACAACTGGATCCAGAAGAGGGCCCCCTGGTTGATGCAGGGCTATTGGCGCCTGGCGGAGTGGGAAGACCTGATCAAACCCCGCACGGTGATCTTTGGCAGGGCTTACACCGCCCGGTTGCTGCGCCGCTTTCGGCCCGATGTGCTGATCGCCACCCACCCCCATCTCAACCGAGGTCACTTCGATCTGGCCAAGCGGGTGCTCGGCCCACAACTGCGCTGCATCACCTGTTGCACCGAACTGGATGGAGGCTTCGGCTTCAGCCGCAACTGGATCAGCCTGGCCTGCGATCGCTTCTGGACGCTCACCCCGGAGGTGGACCGCCACGTGGCGCACCAGCACGTCTGGCGGCGCCTGCCGGCTCAGCGCTTGCAAGGCCTGGGCCCGCTGCTTTATCCCGCCTTCCACCAGGGGCCAGTGGCGCCCGCGGAACCCCCGGCTGGGCTGCCGGTGTTGGTGTTGGGCAGTGGCGCCAATGGGGCCAACAACCACACGGCCCTGTTGGAGCTGCTGTTGCCCCTGGCTGGGCATGCGGGTGGTGGCGCTGTGCGGCCGGCGGCAATCAGCGCGCAGCTCCCTGCTCGCCTGGGGTTTGGCCCATCCCCAGCTGGAGTTGGAGGTGCGGGGGTTTCAGGACGCCGCGGCGATGGCGGAGCTGTATCGGCGAGCCTGGGCGATGGTGGCCCGCCCCGGTGCCCGCACGGCCACTGAGGCGCTGGTGATGGGGTGCCCGCTGATTTTCAACCGCTACGGCAGCACCATGCCCCAGGAGCTGCTGGCACCGCGCTACTTCGCGGCCCGGGGCCTCGACACCTCGGTGCGCTCCCCAGGGCAGCTGGTGACCGTGGTGCACCAGTGGCTGGATGATCCGGAGGCCTACGCCGCGCGGCGGCGGCGCTTTGCCGCCGAACGCTTGCGCTGCCATCCCCAGCAGGTGCTGCAGGGGTTGCTCGATTGATGGCGTTGCAGCCGGGCGGGTTGGAGGGCGTTGCATGGCTGGTGGCGGCCCTCATGGCTGGGTTGGTCGTCTTGCACCTGCGCCTGGCCTGGCCCTTTCTGCGGGGCAGCGCCCCAAGCCCTGTGCGCGCGGCCCTGGCTGCACCCTCCAGCTGGCCAGCAGCGGAGGTGGTGCTCTGCCTACGGGGCGCCGATCCGGCCTTGCCGGATCTGGTGCGATCCCTGGCAACGCAGAGCTACGCAGGCCCCTGGCGGTTGCAGGTGGTGGTGGATTCCTCGACCGATGGGGCCTGGCTGGTGGTGGAGAGGGCCCTGGCGCACCGAGGGCCGCAGGCCAGCTGGCAGGAGGCGCGGCTGACGGCGTTGGCCGATCCCCAGGGCGCCGCATCGCGCAAATGCGCTTCGTTGTTGCAGGCGTTTGCAGCCCTGGATCCCTCCACGCTGGTGGTGGCTTTGGTGGACGGGGATGCGGCGATTGGCACCAATTGGCTAAGCGAGCTGGTGGCCGCTTGCCTCCAGCCGGGAGTGGGGGCGGTGTCGGGCAACCGCTGGTATGCGCCGGCAACGGGCAGCGGCGTGGGGCAGGTGCGGGCGATCTGGAATGCGGGTGCGCTGCTGCTGATGGGGTGGATGCAGGTGCCCTGGGCCGGGTCGCTGGCCCTGCGCCGCGAGCTGCTCACCACCACTGGCTGGCTCAGCCAGCTGCGCACGTCCCTCTGCGAAGACACGCCCCTGCTGAACCATCTGCACCAGGCGGGCTGGCGCTACGGGCTGCTGCCCCAGTTGCTCTCCTGCGACTGCGAGGATCTGCGCTGGCACGACCTGCCCGCACTCGAGCGCTGGATCAGCCGGCAGCTGCTGCTCGTTCGTCTGCACCATCCGGCCTGGCCCTGGCTGGCGGCGCATGCTGTTGCCACCAGCACCCTATCGCTCGTGGCCGTTTTGCTGCTAGGGCTCGGGCAGCTGCCGGGGCTATGGGCGATGGCGCCGGCGCCCAAGGGAGCCTTGCTGGCAGCCTTGCTGACGACGGATCTGCTGTGGGCTGGGCTGCTGTGGAGCTTGGGCCGAGCCCTTGGGCAGCCAGCGCCGCGACAGCTGCTGGCGTTGCCGCTTTGGGTCGCCCTCACGCAACTCATCTATGGCCTGCCACCTTGAGGGCGGCCTGCGCGCAACAGGTGGAATGGCGCGGCAGCTGCTACGCGCTGCGACGGCAGGGCGGGCAATGGCACGTCAGCCGCGCAGCAGCGCCCGGCGCAGAGATTCGAGCGCCTGCCGCAGGCTGGTTTCGTTGAGCGCGTAGTAGCTGGGCAGCAGGGCCGCAGGCAGGTTGGGCTCGAGCTCGATCCGGTGTTGCAACACCACCCCACCCTGGGCGGGCACCACGGTCCAGCTCCCCTGCAGGCGGCGGATCTGATCGGCCTGCAGCAGGCTGTAGCTGAGGGTGCGCGGGGCCTGTTCCTCGAACAGCAACCGGGCTTGAATCGGCAGACCAAAGGTGTAGGGCGCCTGATACACCTGCTCCACTTCCACCCGGTTGCCCTGCCGGCTCAGCACACGCACCCGCTTGATGTCGGGCACCACGCTCGGCAGCTGGCTGTAGTTGGTGAGCAGGCTCCAGGCCTTCTGCGCTGAAACGGGCACGAACACACTGCCCAGATAGCGGCCGCGGCTGCCCCGCAGGCTGACGCCGGGCGGCGCTTGGGTTAGTGCATGGCTCCATGCAGCCTTTGCATCCTGCGGATGTGCAGCAGGCGCGCTGCGTACCTTCGCATCATCTCCCGAGATCGCCCATGCAGACGTGTGAGGCATCGCAGCAGCGATGTGCAGCGCTGCTGCCGAAAGCACGGCTGCCATAGCCAGTTTATCCGCCGTTGTGGCGCAAAGACTGTATGTGCTTTCAGGCTTTGATCCGCGCGGTGCTGCTCCCCTGCATCGCCTGCTCAAGCAGGTGTTTCCTATTGGCGCCCGGCCGAGGCAGCAGGGATGGCTGAGCCGCTGGCCGCTGGAGCCAGCTGGTGCTGCGGCCGAGTTGGCCGGCGAGGAGCTGGTGTGCCTCCACTGGGATGACATCGCCCGCCGCCATTGGCCGCGCCAGCCCCTTGCCCTCTTGGTAGACGGTTGGGGTCTCTACAAGTGGTACCTGGGCAGTGGGGGATTCCCTCAGGTGGCCCGCCTGGCACCAGGTGCAGCGTTCACCGGCCTCTATCCGGTGTTGGTGGTGTTGCTGCTGGCGGCGCTGGCGTGGGCTGCGGCCTGGTTGGCCGGCGGGATTGGCGGGGTCTGGTGGGCGCTGAGCGCGGCTGGGGTGGTGTTGGTGCTGGGCTGGCAGCTGGCTGAGCGTGTGGCGGTGGGCTGGCTATTTCGCACCCTGCGCTTCACCCACCGGCTGGCGGAGGAGCGGGTGCCGGAGCTGCCGCAGCGGCTGCGGGTGTGGGCCGACCAGATCGTGGCCCTGGAGCAGCGGTGTCCCGCCGCGGAGCTGGAGCTGGTGGGCCACAGCTGCGGCAGCTTTGTGGCGGTGATGCTGGCGGCCGAGTTGCGGCGCCGGCCGGAGGCGGCAGCGCTGGTGCAGCGGCTGTCGTTGCTCACCCTCGGCCACAACATTCCACACCTGGCCCTGTTGCCCGCCGCCAGCCCCTTTCGCGCCGATCTGGCCCAGCTGCTGGAGCAGCCCCGTCTGCCCTGGCGGGATTGGAGCTCCGCCGACGACTGGCTCTGTTTTGCCGGGGTGAATCCCTTGGCCGTGGTGGGGCTGGCGGATGGCGCCGGCAACTATCCAGAACAACTGCTGTTGCCGTTGGCCAACCGCCGCGGGATTCCCGCCGGGCTGCGGGGCTTCTGGGGCCGCTTGAGCCAGCAATTCCAGCTGCATTTCGACTATTGGCAGTGCTTGCCGCACGCTGGCGGTGGCGGCCACTCCAGGCCTGCAGGCCATGGATGATCTGGCCCACGGCTGGGTGCCGCCCCATCCCGAGCCTGGGGATCCGAGTCGGCCGTTTTGGCTGCGGCTGTGGCGTGGTTTCCACTGCTGGTTTGCCCTGTTGTGCCGCTACGACTACGAGCTGCCGCTGGGCTCGATGCGTTTCCTGGGGCGCCAGTTTTTCGTGGTGAACGCCCCTCAGCCGGTTCGTCGGGTGATGGTGGATGAGGTGGAGGCATTCCCAAAACATCCCTACACGGCCTGGACGCTCCAGCCCTTGATCGGCGAAGCGATCTTTTCGGTGAACGGCGCGCAGTGGCAGCAGCAGCGACGATTGGTGGATCAGGCCTTTCAGCTGGCCCAACTGCAGCGAGCCTTCCCACGCATGGCGGAGGCCTGCGCGGCATCGCTGGCGCGCCTGGCGCCCCTGGCCGATGGCCGGCCGGTGGAGATCGATCAGGAGATGACGCTGGTGACCGCCGATGTGATCGTGCGCACCCTCACCTCGGCCGCGCTCAGCCCGCATGAGGCGGCACCGATTTTTGCGGCCTTTGCCGCCTATCAGCAGCGGGCGGCCCGGGCCCTGGTGTGGCGGCTGTTGCGCTGGCCGAAACAGGTGCTGGAGCAGGGATTGCTGCAGGCGGCGGCGCCGATTCGCGCCTGGATGGCCGCAGCGGTGGATCGCCGCTTGGCCTGCGCCCAGCCCCCCAACGACATGCTGCAGGCCTTGATTGAGGCTCGCGATCCAGCCAGCGGTGCGCGCTTTGGCCGTGACGCGCTGGTGGATCAGCTCTTTTTTTTGTTTCTGGCCGGCCACGAAACCTCCGCCAGCTCCCTGGGTATGGCGGTGTACCTGTTGAGCTGTTGCCCAGAGCTGCAGCAGCGGCTCCGCCAGGAGCGCCAGGCCGTGCTGGGCGACTCCAGGCGCCCGCTGGCCTATGCCGACCTGCGCCAGCTCGAGTGGCACGCGGCGGTGTTCAACGAAACCCTGCGCCTCTACCCCCCGGTGAGCTTCTTCATTCGCGAGGCCAGCCGCAACACCGAACTGGGCGGCCAGCGCTGCCCCATGGGGGCGCTGCTCACCATCTCCCCCTGGCTGATCCAGCGCCATCGCGACCATTGGCCCGATCCCGACTGCTTCCGGCCCGAGCGCTTCTAGAGCAGTGCCGACGATCGAGAGCTGCGGCTGGCTCGGGACGCTTTCCTGCCCTATGGCCTGGGACCACCCAAGTGCCCGGGGGCGGCGTTTGCCCAGCAGGAGGCGGTGTTGGTGTTGGCGGAGTTGCTGGAGCGGTTCACGGTGTTGCCAGTGCCGGAGCACACGCCCGACCTGGTGGGGCGGCTGACGCTGCGCTCCCGCAATGGCATCCGCGTGCGGCTGGTGCCCCGGTTCAAAACAGCACGCTGATCCGCGTGCCCACCCGCACCTGATCGCTGCTGAGCAGGGTGCCGAGGTCGAGCAGGCCTGCGGCGGTGCTGGCGTAGACGTCGACAAAGGTGTTGGGGTTGGCCAGCCAGCGCAAGGCCACGGTGCCATTGCTGCTGCTGAAGTCGGAGGCCACCAGGTTGGCTTCCGGGATCAGCTGCCAGTGCTCCCCCAGCTGGATGTTGGCCGCCAGGCCAAAGCCCCAGGGGCTCTCCACGCCACTCCAGGCCAGCTTGGGGCCAAGGCTAATCGCCAGTGTGTCGCTGGCCTCCCAGGTGCCCATCCATTCGCCAAACAAGTAGCCCTGGAAGTTGTCGCCGTTGTTGCGGCCCAGGCTGATGCGGCCGGCACCGGTGAAGGGAGCCCCGCGCAACTGGCTGAAGGCCACCAACTTGCCGCCGATGCGCGTGTTGAAGCCTCCGTTGTTGGCGTAGGTGTCAACGAGGGCATTGCGCGGCTGCACGTCGTTGAACACACCGCCGTTGAACAACTCGAACTGGAAAATGTTGGAGGCCGACCAGCCCAGAAACCCAAACACGTTGCCGCGGCTGTCGGCGTTGGCCGACACCTGCCAGCTGCCGGAGGGCGGCACCCAGGCCGTGTTCACACTGAGTCCGCCGATGCTGAAGGAGCGCTGACGCGAGCTGAGCGGGCCCTGGGGGGTATCGGGTTCACCGGGATTCCAGCGGAAGCTGGCGCTGTAGAGGAGGCGGTTGTCGGAGGGCAGGGCCAGCAGGGCCGTGGCCGGGGTGGCACCGAAGCCATTGGTGAGGGCGCCCTGCAGGCTGATACGTGGATTGAGGATCACATTGGCGCCCAGGTTGATGATGGGCACCCGCGCAAACTCCAGGGCGCTGTTGAAGCTGTTGTGGCCGGGGCCCAGCGGCACCAGCACCGAGCCGAGCAGCTCCAGTTCTGGAAGCACCCGCCAGCTGGCTCCAGCCCCCAGGGTCACATTGGTGCCATAAAAGATGCCGCTGCCACCTTGTCCGGCGCCTTGGCTGACGGGCAGGACGCTGATGCCCGGCACCAGGGTGAACTGCAGGCTGTCGGTGGCCCGCCAGCTGAGGGGAAGGGCCAGCGAGCCCACCACGTTGTTGGTGTAAACCTTGCTGCCGGAGTTGTTGAAGATGTTGGCGCCGCCGCTGGAGCCACAGCTCACGCTGCCGCCGCAGCCGCTGGCCACCGTGAACAGCTCCAGCGAACCCTCCAGGGCCAGCTCCCAGCCGGGCCGCTGGGGCCAGAGCGGCCGATCCCCGGCCAGCCGCACGCGGCTAGAGCCGCCCAACACCTGCCAAAGATTGGCCACCGGGTTGGCCTTGCCGGCGATCGCGGCGTAGAGCGGGTCGTCGGCCTGGCTGGCAAAACCCGACACCATCCAGCGATCGCTCAGGCTGAAGTCGGCGCGCACGGCGTAGTTCTGGTTGCCGGTGCCGCTGGATTCACCGAGGCCATCGGCCCAGATCTGAGTGAATCGCACCTGCAGCTGGGCCTCGTCGAGCCGGTTGGCGGTGGGCACCGCCAGGCCGAGCTGCAGCGGCGGCCCCAGGGCAGCGGCAGAGCGCAAGGTGGCAAGGTCGAGCGGGGCGACCTCCTGAGCAGGAGCAGCGATCGGCGGATCGGTTGGTTCTTCGATCAGCTCATCGGCGGGCATGAGCTCCCAGCGCGGGGCCTCGGCCTTGGCCTCGGTGTCTGGCTCAGGCGGGATGAGTTCCCACTCCAGGGCATGCAGCGGCGCAGCCAGCCAGCCGGCTGCTGCGGCCATGGCCGTGATCAGGGGCCAGCCACGCCTTGGCATTCAGCGATCAACCCACCGCACGAAGCGGCGCCACTGGCCCTGGGCACGAGCCAGGGGGCCCGATGGCGTTGGGCCGTTGGCATCCGCTGGCGACGGGGTGGGTTCGCTGGTGGCGTAGTAGGCATAGGCGTTGCCGGCGTTGTAGGCGCCGTAGCCGTAGCTGGAGCCATAGCCGTATTGGCCGTAGCCATAGCCATAGGCCGGGGCACCATGGCTGTTCTCCTTGATGGCGTTGGTCACCAGTCCCAGGAGGGGAGCTCCGGAGCTGCGGATCCGGGCCACGGCTTCGCGGGGCAAACCGCGGTCGACCCGATCGAGGCTCACCAGCAGCATCAGGCCATCGAGTTGCTCGGCGAGCAGGGCGGCATCGGCCAGGCCGAGCACTGGCGGAGTGTCGTAGAGGATCAGGTCAAATACCTGGCTGGCAGCCAACTCGGCCACCAGCTGGTGCATGCGTGGCGAGCTGAGCAACCGCGCCGGATCGGGCGGCCGGCGGCCCGCAGTGAGCACGGTCCAGCCGTCGTAGCTGGGCATGGTCTGCACCACATCGCGCCAGTGCAGATCGTCTTCAGTGAGCAGGTTTGAGAGGCCCACCAGGTTGTTGAGGCCAAGGCGGTGGTGCATCTGGGGCTTGCGCATGTCGGCATCCACCAGCAACACCCGCTGGCCCATCTCAGCCAGGGTTTTGGCCAGCAACACGTTCACCAAGCTCTTGCCCTCGGCGGGGATCGAACTGGTGAGGGCCACCGAGCGCAGGGGCTTGTCGCTGTTGAGGAAGCGCAAGCTGGTGAACAGGTTGCGGAAGGCCTCCTGATAAAAGAAGCGCTGGTAGCCGCTCAGCTTCAGCAGTTCAGCCGCTTCATCGGCTGGGGCCGCTGATTCGGCGCCCGTTGCACCGGCGATGCCCCGGTCAAGCTCTTCGAGCAGAAAGCGCTTCTGCTCACGCACCCCCGCAAAAAAGGACACATGGGGGATGTGGCCGAGCAGGGGCTGCTGCAGCTCCTCGCGTAGCTCGGCCGGGGTGTGGAACACGTGATCGAGCCGATCGCGCAGCAGGCCGGCACCGGCCCCAGCCACAAGCCCCAGCAGGGTACCGAGCGCCAGGTTGCGCGGCACCGAGGGACTCACCGGATCGGGGTTGATGGTGGGCGGAGCGATCACCCGCCAGGGCACGCTGCGCTGGGCCAGCTCGAGCTGGAAGGTTTCGCGGGTTTTGAGGAAGCTGGCCAGGTTGTCGTTGGCGATCAGCAGGTTTTGCTGCAACTGCTCGTATTGGCGGATCAGCTGGGGTTGCTGACGAAAGTCGGCATTGAGCTGCTGTTCCTGCTGGCGAGCCGTGGCTAAGCGGGCAGCGTTGAGGCCCAGGGCCGAATCCACGGCCTCGAGTTGGTTGCGGCGTAGCAGCGGCAACAGCTGGCGGCGGCGCGCCTCCAGCCCCTGCACGATCGAGGAATCAGCTGTGAAGCGAGCGCGGGCATCGGCCAGCTGCTGGTCGAGCTTGGTGAGCTGCTCCAGCAGCCCCTGGTTGGCATCAGCCACGCTCAGGCCCTGGTTTTGGCCGCCCCCAGCGGTACTGGGGCCGGTGCCGATCGCCTCCTGAAAGCCGGTGGCCGTGATCGTGCCATTGGCAATCGATTGGCGAACTGCCTGAAGCCGGCTGCGCTCGGCGTTCAAGGCCCGCACGGCATCGCCCTGTTCCACCACCTTGCCGCGCAGGGCGGTGCCCTCCTCACTGGGTTGCAGCAGGTTGTGGCGTTCGCGAAACGCGGCCAGCTGCTGCTGCAGCTCGGCGCTGCGCTGCTGCAATTGGGGGGCCTGGCGGTCGAGGAAGTTGATGCCATCGGCCAGCCGCTGCTGCCGCTGGGTGAGGGCCGCCTGCAGGTAGGCGGCCGAGAGATCGCTCAGCAGGCGTTCGTCGGCCACCGGATCGCGGCCGGTCACGGTCACGTGCAACACCCCTTCGGCCTGCTTGTTGCGCTCGCCACCGGGGGCAATGGCGATGCGGTCGGCGAGTTGGGAGGTGGTGAGGTTGAAGCGCTGGGCGATGGGCTGCAGCAGGGCCGGGCTGCGCAGCACCTCGATCAGGGTGGGCAGATCGGCCTGGGTGGTGTTGCGGGCGAGCTCTTCAAACACGCCGCCCTGGAGGGCGGCACCGGTGGTTCCGCGGCTCTCATTGTTGATCGGGTCGCTGATCAGCAGCGAAAAGCTGCCCTCGTAGACCGGCCGAAACAAGCGCTGGTAGGCGGTGACCAGCAAGCTCAGGCCTACCACCCCAGCGGCCGTAACCGCCACCCACTTGCGGCGGCGGCGTAGGGCGCGCCAGAGCTCGCGCAGGTCGATCTCATCATCGCCACCACCGATGCCCCCAGAGGCCGCTGCCGCAGGCCCGTCCGCCAACTCGCGCACCTGCACCCACTGGGTGGGCTCCGGCAGGGGCGCGCCCGGCGAAAAGCCTGGCCGGGAGATGAGATTGGACACGCGGCTCCAGTTGATGGATCCTGTTTAAGCGGAGCCGCCGGCCTGGGGGCGGCATGCCTAGGGCGCGCATAGCGCTATGCACCGATTGACCAGTTGAACAAGAGTGTGGCCTGCTCCATTTAGACGGACTTGGATTGAAGTGAGTGCATGCTGCCCCAGCCGTTGTCATCGCCCGTGCGTGGCTTGCTGGCGGCCCCGCTGCTCTCGGCGCTGGCGTTGGCCCAGATTCCGGGGCTTGCTGCCATGGCGCAGCCCCAGCCTGCTGCCGAGGCCGCCCAAGCTGGAGCAGTGCCGCTGGGAGCTGTGCAGGCTCTAGCCGACGACGCATACATCCTCGGCCCGGGAGATGTGCTCGGCCTGCAGATCTTTGATGCCCTCGAGCTGTCGGGCAACCTCGATGTTCTCAACGACGGCAGCGTGTCGCTGCCATTAATCGGCAGTGTGCGGGTGGTGGGGCTCACGTTGAGCCAGGCCCAGCAGTGGTTTTCCACCCTGATGGCGCGCCAGCTGCAGCGGCCCGAGTTGCTGCTGCGGGTGGTGAGGCCCCGGCCGATCCGGGTGGCGCTGGTGGGCGAGGTGGAGCGGCCTGGCATCTACTCGCTCACCACCAGCGAAACCGCCCAAACCGAGGGTGGCCCCGCCCTCACCCTCAGCGGCCTGCCCACAGTGGTGGATGCGATTCAGAAGGCCGGCGGCATCACCCTCAACGCCAACCTGCGCCAGGTGCAGCTGCAGCGGCGTCTGCCGGGGGATGCGCCGCTCTACAAGCGGGCGCGGCTGGATCTGCTGGCGCTGATCCGCGAGGGCGATCAGCAGCAGAACCCCTTCCTGTTTGATGGCGACACGATTCGAATTGGCAAAGCTGAGCAGCCGGTGGAGGAAGCGGTGGAAGTGGCGGCCGCCAACCTCTCACCCCAGCAGATTCAGGTGAATGTGGTGGGCGAAGTGGTGAGCCCCGGGCGCATCCAGGTGCCCGCCAGCCTGCCGCTGGTGCAGGCGGTGCTGGCGGCGGGCGGGCCCAGGGCTGGCCGGGCCAGCGACAGCAATGTGGAGTTGATCCGCATCAATCGCAACGGCACGGCCGCGCGTCAGCGTTTCCGGCTCAACCTGGCCCAGGGCGCCTCCAATGCCCAGAACCCGCCCCTGCGCGACGGCGACACGGTGATCGTGAACCGCAGTGGCATGGCGGTAGCCACCGACACGATCAGCGCCGTCACCACGCCGCTCACCGGCCTGGCCAGCATCCTGGCCCTGATCGACATCGTGAACCGCAACTGACGTGGCCTCTGTGCCACCAGCTCCGCGTTCGCGGTTTCGCCTGAGTTGGCTGCTGGCCCATGAATTGGCGGTGGGGCCGGCCCCTGCGGCCGAACGCCATCTCGATCGGCTGCAACAGGAGGGGGTGGCGGCGGTGCTGAGCCTCTGCAGCGAGGAGGAGGCGCCCCCTCCCCCGGGCCTGCAGCAACGCTTTGCCTGCGGCCGCTTGGTGTTGCCCGACCATCGCACCGCCCGGGCAATGGAGCTGGCGGAGCTGGAGCAGGCCTTGGCTGTGCTTGCCGAGCTGCGTGAGCGCGGCCCGGTGTTTATGCACTGCGTGGCGGCGATGGAACGCTCGCCGCTGGTGTGCATGGCCTGGCTGGTGACCCGCCATCGCCTCAGCCCCCAGCGGGCCCTCGACTACCTGATGCAAACCCATCCGGGCACCAATCCCTTGCCGCAACAGCTCGCCCTGCTGCGGCAGCTTGCGGGCTGAAGCGGATGGCTTTGCCCCAAAAGATGCAGGATTTGCATGATTTGGATAGGTCTACGCATTCTGATATGCGCAGCTGGGATGAACTGCGTCTGCATGAGGCTGCTGCGGAAATGATGGGGGGCTCCAGGCTCGTGGTTGCTGGAGCTCCTGCTCGCACCCGGTCAGCACCGTTTACAGGATTGGTGTGTCTGTTGTTCCGCGCGCGTCCCCTGCCATACCTGCCACGGCGCGCTGACGTCAGCGAAGATCTGCACTGCTCGCTGGTCAACGCGCTGGCCGCACTACCCAATGACGCATCTCCACACCACAACGGGTATGTTCACCCTTGAAATCCGTCGTCTGGTTGGTGAGCTGGTATCGACAGTTTTATGGCATCTGAACAAACCGCGCAGCCCCAACCCAAAGTCGCCCTGATGACTGAGGTGGGTGCCGCGCTGAAGCTTCTTGCCGCCGGAGGCGATTTTGCGGATGGGGTGATCGCTTACAGCAACCCAGCGCTGGGAAGTGAACAGTTCACGACGTTTGCCAGGGAAGCGGCACGGCTGCTGGCTACCGCCGGTGAGCCCGTGCTGCTGCTCTGAGCGCCGCGCCACTACCACCACCACCACTCCTGCTGCAGCGCACACCGCGCCTGGCTGGCCGTTCGAGCTGATGTGCCCCCAGGGCTGTTTCAAAGTCCATCACAGGCGACATTGCCGGGGCTGTCAGCATGGGTTGAGATCGGCGGAATCGCCTCCTCCTTGTGCTTAAAAGCGCATCCGCCGCAAGCGATCTCGACCTGATCAGCTGTCTGAGGTCGATCCCTGATTCGCGGATGCGACGCGGCGTTCGGTTTCCGGCCTGGTATCTGCTGCTGGTGGCCGTGCTCGTAATCCTGAGTGCCTGCCAGAGCTTGCGGGACCTGGAGCGATTCGCCATCCGCCACCACGCCGTGCTCACCGAGGCGCTGGGCGTGGAGCTGCGGCGGCTGCCATCGGATTCCTCATCCCGCTACTTCTTCCAGCAGGTGGATGTGGCTGCGCTATGCACGGCGATCCGTAACTGGACGATCGCCCAGATTCCAGGCGGCGCAGTGGATCTTGATCAACTGGTCTGTGATGGCAAGACCTTGAGGGGTTCGCACGAGCCCACCGCTGGTGGCGGCTCGGCGTTCATTGCCAAGGTCACGCTGTACTCCGCCGCCCTTGGTGTGGCGATCAGCCAGGCCTGCTACCCCACTGGTCACAATCACGAGCGGGCGATGCTGCGGCAGCTGCTTGGCGAGCTGGATCTCGAGGGCGTGCTCATCCAGACAGACGCGCTCCATACCCGGCACCCGTTTTTCGGCAGCTCCAGGAGCAGGGGGCCGACTTCGTGCTGACGGTCAAAGCCAATCAGAAGATGCTGCACCGCCAGATCCGCAGCCAGTTCCAGGGAAAGCGCAAGATCCCTTTCATGGCTTGGGATCACGAGATCAGCCATGGCCGCAACATCAGCTGGACGCTACGCACCAAGCAGGCCCCTGATCAGATCACTGAGGCCTGTCATTCCCTCTCGTTGGCTGATGCCTGGATCGCGGCGGCCGCGCAGCATGTGGGCGCCACCTTGCTGCACAAGGATCCTGAGTTTCGTGCCATCGCCAACCTTCCGCAGGAATGGCTCGGTTGATCGCCAGAGAGGAGGACGCGGTAATTGAGGCCTGGCCATCAACTCGATCCGCACTTCCACGGATGCCCTTGTTAGTACAGGCGTTCTAAACTGTGCCCAGGGTTTGGGCTGGCTACGGTGTTGCTTGGATTTGACCGTCAAGGCTGGATCACGGTTTTCGCCGCCCTGCTCCTCGCCCTAATCACGCTTTTTACCAATTACGCCCATGTCGACCTCCTGGGAGCCGCTTCCGTCGACCTACCGCAGCAAGCAGGCATTCCTTGCATCGCTGCCGCCGTGGCGACGGCTCTTGCAGAAGCTCAATTGGCATCCAACCGTAGAGCTGAAAGTGCAGCGTTACGAGCTGGAGCAGAGGATGCGGCAAATGAGGAAAGAAGACGAGCGTCTGAAGAAAGAAGACGAGCGGCTCGACGAGCTCAGCAGCAAACTCAGTGCAATCTTGTCCAGCTCCGACACCAGCTCGACCCCTCGGAACGCAATGCCAGGCGAGTCCGAGATGTGATCTCGCTGCTGGAAGAGTACGGGGGAGTGGCTTGAGCTTTCTTGTCCTGCCGCGGCGCTCAGGCCCCAGATCGACGCCATGGAGGCCGCCATTCGTCGTCAGGACGCATCCGGCGCCCTCGACCTGCTGGAGCAGTTGGTGCCCGAGTGGCGGCGGGGCGGAGATAGCGGCCAGTCCAGGGCGACAAACCCAGTGGAGGTTGTCCAGGGCTGAAGGATGCTGCGGCTTGCGGTCTTGCTTGGGTTTAACCGTCAAGGCTTGATCACGGTCTTCTGTTCATCAGATCGGAATCAAACACAGCGGCACCATCAGCCCGTTTGCGCTGGTGACGGCGGGCCTCCCGGCGGCTGAACTCGCTCACACTCGGATTGCTCACCACCGGATCCACATGAGCCACCTGCTGCCACAGCTCCCGCGGTGCCCAACGGACGCGGTGCTCGTGCTTGCTATGCCGGGTGATGTGGCACCAACGGCTGGTGCCGCAATCAGGGCAAAACAGCTCTTCCAGCCATTCGTTGTTGAGAACCAACACTGGATGGGCCTGAATCGCCAGGCGAGCGGTCTTATCGGGCACGCCCCGCTGTTTCAGCTCTTCTGAGGTCAGCAGATGCAAGTAATACTTTCTGCCAGTGCCACCCAATTGTTGGTCGGGGTGGGCTGGGCAACGCAAATCGCGTCGTTTTGGGCGCCGGCGAAATCCCGCTTCTTGGCCGCTGCCATGGTCAACCGAGAAAAATATGCCTGAATCCTTCAGAATTTCATCCGTGCTCGAAGGCATTCTGGCCTATCAGGGCAGACCAGGAAGACCCTAGCCAAATCACGCATAGCCAAATCACGCATAGCCAAATTCATCTTGAGCCGCGGCCAGCGAGCTCAATTCTTTTTTATCCAAGACATCTTGAATACGCAAGATCAGCGACTCCGCAATGCGCACATAGCGCTTTGCATTGTCTTTTGCCCGCTGATCTGAACAAGAAGAGCCAAGCTCGGCAAGTTCGTTGAGCTTTTTTGAGTGATACATAACCAAGGCACACATATTGACTACGAGTTCGTTGAACTCATATGTCACGACAAAGGGGCGATCCAGTTCGTTGTCGAGCATGGATGAATCCTGAAAACACGGGGGATGGAGAATAAAAGCGGGGGGGGGCGGGGGGGGGGGGGGGATGTTAAAGCCGAACATTTGATAATTCTTAGCTTGGCGCCATGGAAAGACATGGGCATGAGCCATGAGGTGGGTGCCTTTTATTGGACAGTTCCGGCCCCTGACATCGTTAACCCCGGGCGGGTGGAACAGGGTTCGGCCTCAGTGTAGGCCGCATGGGGAGTTCGACCTCCCAGTGAACTGTGGGGTCTTACATGGCAGTACCTCCACAGGAAGTGAGCCAGATTGATTTCGGCGTCCCAGCCATCGCTGTAGGCACGCAGGTAGACCTCCTCGTACTTGAGTGTCCGCCACAGCCTTTCAACGAGGATGTTGTCGTAACAGCGCTTTCGGCCCGACCAGCTGATCTTGATCTCCTTAGCCTGCAGCCGGGCCACAAAGTTTCTAGAGGTGAATTGGCAGCCCTGGTCGGAATGGAAGATCTCCGGCCTGCGGCCACTGCTGAGGGCCATCTCCAGGGCCTCCAGGCAGAACTACGTGTCAAGTCTGTTGGAGAGCCTCCAGCTGAGCACATGCCTGGAATGGAGATCCATGATCCCCACCAGGTAGAGAAAGCCTTTCTGTAGCGGGATGTAGGTGATGTCAGTTGCCCACACCTGGTCCACCGCTGTGATCCGCCTGAGATCGACCAGGCAGGGAAATCGCTCTGATGGCGACCCCGGCGTGGTGGTTCGGGGTTTCTGGTAGATCGCCCGTAATCCCATGCGCTGCATGAGATTTCGGATTCGGTCACGGCTGATCGGGATCCCTTCTCGGGCCATGTAATTGACCATTCGGCGGCTGCCGCTGCAGGGATCCTCCAAGTAGAGCGCATCGATCCTGGCCATGATTCGCAGCGTCGATTCACGCGCTGGCGAATGCCAGTATAGCGTGAATCACGGCAGGCCCAGCAGCCCACACTGACGGCTGATGCTGAGCTCAGGGTGGTCGTGATCGACCAGCTTGCGCAGTTCATGGGCATCAGAGCAGCTGAGACTTTTTTTTGAGCCACTCCAGCTCCATCTGCAGCCGCCCGATCTGCTGGAACAGCTCTGCCTCCTTGGCCTGCCCCTCCTCCTTGTCCTTCGTCTTCTTGCCTCTGGTGAACAGCTCGCTGGCGCCCTCCAGCAGCTGGCGCTTCCACTGGCTCACCTGGATCGGGTGGATGGACCGTCCAACCAGAGAGCGGGAGAGGGAAGGAAAGCCGTGGGACTCAAACCCCATCTTGCCACCCGAAAAGCGAATATTGTTATGCACAACGCAAATAAACCCAGTGCAGCCTATGCGGATTTGGCATTTTTTGGAAAAAATAGCGCAATTTTGCAGCGTAGATGCGACTATTCATATCTAGGAGATGGATGCAGCTAGGCATTCTCCCCTCTCAAGTCGCCATTCCTGTTGTGTTTGACGAGAGCGTCCTCTCCGACCTCGATGTGCTGGATCACATCCAGGTTTTTGGCAGCACGGTAAAAGTGGCCGAACAGCTGGGGCTTTCCCAGAGCAGTTGTTCGCGGCGATACCGGTTGCTCAGCGACCAGCTCGACCTGGGCTTTGATCGAGGTGACGACGGCTACATGCCACGCCGCAACTTTGACGTGTTGTCGGCGCTGCGCGAGGCGTCCCAGAAGCTACGCGTTCGCCGGGCCGTGTTGCGCTGCTCCAAAGGCTGGCAATCTCCCGGATTGGATCTGCCCTTGGGGTGTAAGCAGCTCCAGATCTCCTCCATGAGCACGGACCGAGCACTCTCGCTGCTCGACGACCGCCTCGTCGATGTGTGGTTTGGTGGCTTGCTCGAATGTCAGCCCCTGATTCCTGCTGCGCTGGAGGTCTTGCAGGCCAACCGCCTGGCCCTAGGCCAATGCCTGCTTGCGATTCCCCTGTTGAGATGGGAGTACGTGTTGGTGAGCCATCGCAACCATCCCCTTCAAAGGTGCTCCAACATCACCCCGGACGATTTAGCGCTTTATCCATCACCAGCCCTACCCATGGGGGTGTCACCTCTCTTCACCAAAGCCTTGCAGCAGCATGGCCTTTCCAGCTGCCCCTATGGCGGCGCCGACTACGACGCCCATCGTTGGGAGGATGTTGCCACTGATGGCCACAGCCTCACAGTGGTGCCGCCTCATCGCCTCGCCGAGCTTGAGTCCAAACTCGGGGTGGTGCCTTTGCCCTACCAACTGGATGTCGAGGAGGTGATGGCCTTCATCGGCCACCGTGATGTGATTGCCGATCCATCGTTTCTCAGATCCTTCCAGCTGCTCAAAGGTGTCCTGCGCACCTCGCCGATTGGACGCTGCATCGCGGTGCAGTGGCTGCACTGATGGCAGGGTGAACTGCCTGCATTGGGCCTGAGCAGGGATGCATCCGCACGGCAGGCGCCGCACAATGGCGGGGCCCCGGTTGCGCCGTCGTTGCTGCCTGCCCTTGATCAGCAACGCTGGCACCTGCCTGGCCCCCTGGCGCCCGAAGGACTCTGCCAGGCGCCAGCAGACAATCCGCTGCCGGAGGCCTTGCTGGCGGTGCTGAGCCGGCGCGGCTTCAACACTGCAAAGGCGATCGCGGCCCTCTTGGATCCGCCCGCCGCACCGCCGGCTGGCCGCCACTTCCCCGACCTGGCCAAGGCCGTGGCCCGGCTGAAACAGGCCTGCAGCCAAGGGGAAGCGGTGGCCATCTGCGGCGACTACGACGCCGATGGCATGACCAGCACGGCCCTGCTGGTGGGAGTGCTGCAGCGCCTGGGGGCCCGACCCGTCGCGGCAATCCCCAGCCGCATGGACGACGGCTACGGCCTCAACGCCGCCATGGTGGAACGGCTGGCCGAGCAAGGCGTGGCCCTGCTAGTGACGGTCGACAACGGCGTCTCAGCCCTGGAGGCCCTGGTGGGGGCTGAGGCGCTCGGCGTCGAGGCGATCCTCACCGACCACCACACGATTCCCGATCCCCTGCCGCCCCACCTGGCCCTGCTGCACCCGGAACGCACGCCACCCAAGTCGCCCTATCGCGGTCTGGCGGGCGTTGGCCTGGCCTACGTGCTGGCGGCGGCCCTGTGCCAAAGCCTCAAGCGGGCCGATGGCCTGCAGATCGCCCTCAATCTCTTTTGCATCGGCACGATCGCCGACATGGCGCCCCTGGTGGGGGTCAACCGGCGCTGGTTGATCGACGGGCTACCCGGGCTGGGGGGCAGCCCCCTGGCGGGCCTGCAGGCCCTGCAGCGGCTGGCCGGACTGGACGAGGCCCCGCTCGATGCCCAGGCGGTGGGATTTCAGATCGCCCCGCGGATCAATGCCGTGGGCCGGCTGGGGGATCCCCAGCTAGTGGTGGAGCTGCTCACCACCGACGATCCCGACCGAGCCCTGGATCTGGCGAGGGACTGCGAGGCCCTCAACCGGCAGCGCCGCGACCTCTGCAGCGCCATCGAGGCGGAGGCGATCGCCCTGCTGGAGGCCGATGGTCCCCGGCGTCCCGCCTTTCTGCTGCTGGCTCAAAACCACTGGCACCACGGCGTAATCGGCATCGTGGCAGCGCGGCTGGTGGAGCGCTTCGGGTTGCCCGCCGCCCTGCTGGCCGGCGAGGGGCAGGGCCGCCTGCGGGCCTCGGTGCGGGCGCCCCGGGGCTTTGCGGTGGACCGGGCCCTTCAGCACTGCGCCCCGCTGCTGGAGCGCTTTGGCGGCCACCCTGCGGCGGGGGGGTTCACGGTGCGGGCCGAACAGGTGGCAGCGCTGCACGAGCAGCTCAACCAATTGGCCGACGCCTGGCTGCAACAGGCCGGCCAGGGCACCCCGGTGGAACCCGAGGCCCTGCTGCCGTTCGCCCAGATCGACCGCGACTTCCACCGGCAGCTGCAGCGGCTCGAACCTTTTGGTATCGGCCACCCCCAGCCAGTGTTCTGGAGCCAGGGCTGCGAGGTGGCCAGCCAGAAACTGCTGCGCGGGGGACACCTGCAGCTGGAGCTGCGCCAGGGTGAAGCTGGCCTGCGGGCCATGGGCTGGCGCTGGCAGGGCGAGGCCAACCTGCCGGGGCGGGTGGATGTGGCCTACCGCCTGGCGCTCAACAGCTGGCAGGGGGAGGAGCGCCTGCAACTTGACTTGGTGGGACTGCGGCCCAGCGCCGGCGGGGCGAGCGGCAGCGATGAAGTGGTGCTCAAGCGGCGCGACCGCACCTACTGGTGCCGCCGCGAGGGGGCCGGCCTGGTGGTGCGCAATGCGGCCGGGGATGAACTCACCAGTGCGGAGGGCAGCAGCCATGCCCATCCCTATGTGCGGGCCCTCATCCAGGATGCGGCCATCGCCTTGGGACTCGTTGCCTGAGATGGCCTTCCCCCTGCTCCGCCCCCCCCTGCGCACCCTGCTTCAGCTTCTGCTGATCGGCGTGCTGGTGGGTCTGGCCTGCTGGCCCCTCAACCTGGTCGACCGCGCCCAGGACCTGCTGCTGCTGCAGCTGCCCGGTTTCCGGGGTGGGCACTGGACGCCCCAGAGCCTTGCCCTGGCCTTCGCACCGGTGCTGGTCATGCCCCTGCTGCTGTGGCTGCAGGCTGGGCCGCTGGCCCTGGGCGCCGGCTCCGGCATCCCCCAGACGATCGAAAGCCTGGAGCATCCTGCGCAGGCCCCACAGCTGATGAGCCGCGGCCCAACGCTGGCGCGGATGGCGCTCTGGAGCACCGCCAGCCTGGCCCTAATGCCCCTGGGCCGGGAAGGGCCGGTGGTGCAGGTGGGCGCGGCCGTGGCCCATGGGCTGCGCCGCCGCTTTCCCCGCTTGCTAGGCGCGCTCGCGCCCGAGAGCTTGATGGCGATCGGCGCCGGCGCCGGCCTGGCAGGCGGGTTCAACAGCCCGCTGATGGGGATGGTGTTCGTGCTGGAAGAGCTCACTGGCAGCTTCCAAACGTCGGTGCTTTGGCCTGCGGCGGTGGTGTGCGCCGCCGCCGCCCTCGTGAGCAACCTCAACGGCATCTCGATCTTCACCCTGGGCCTGGTGCAGACCCCTCAACCCGAGTGGCAGCAGCTGCTCTGGGCCCTGCCGGTGGGGATCGGCGGCGGCCTGCTGGGCGGACTGCTCAGCCGCCTCCTCTGGACTGGCACTGCGCTGCTGCGCCAGCGGGTGCGGCAACGCCCCCTGACCTGGGGGCTCGGGCTGGGCCTGGCCCTGGGCCTGATCGCCTTTGCTAGCGGTGGCTGGAGTGGTGGCGATGGCGAGGCGCTGATGAGCCAGCTGCTGGACAGTCAGGGGAGCTTGCCCATCCCGGGGGAGCCGATGAGCATCGCCGCCTGGTGGCTGGTGCTGGGCTCACGGATCGTGGCGCCCGTGCTGGCCCTGGCTGCCGGAGTCCCTGGGGGGCTGATTGACCCGGCCTTTGCAATCGGCGCCCTGTTCGGCAGCGGCTCACTCGAGCTGCTCGGCGGCGACGCCCAGCTCGGCCTCGCGTTGGGCATGGCAGCAGGATTGGCCGGAGCCACCCAGCTGCCGCTGATGACGGTGTTGTTCGCCCTGCGCATGCTGGGCGATCAGCAATGGCTGTTCGGCATCCTGCTCAGCGCAGTGGTTGGAGCCAGCGTTGGTCGCCGGGTCCAACCCGAACCGATTTATCACGCCCTCTGGAAGCTGGGCAGGATGCCAGAGCTGGCGTTGGATCAGAGCGCGCCGCGGCGGTAGAAGAGCACGAAGATCACGGCCGGACCGGCT
Organism: Cyanobium sp. Alchichica 3B3-8F6; assembly: GCF_024346435.1. Taxonomy (NCBI): domain Bacteria; kingdom Bacillati; phylum Cyanobacteriota; class Cyanophyceae; order Synechococcales; family Prochlorococcaceae; genus Cyanobium; species Cyanobium sp. Alchichica 3B3-8F6. Next base: position 161,627 of record NZ_JAGQCZ010000001.1, read on the forward strand.
AGGGTGATTAGGGCGAGGGCGGCGAAATTCGCGATCAGATGAAAGTCGATACCCATGGTGGTGGCGGCTGAGAAGCGGCAAACGCTGCGACCACAGGGTAGGCGCCGCGCCCGCCGCTCCAGGGCTTCGGCTTGGCTCTGTGACAGCTTGTCACAGCGGCGGCGCGGGAATCACTGTGGCTGAATGGACAGCAACCGCGACCGGCCGATGGACCAGGAGAAGTGGAGCTGCATCAGCGGTTGCGGGGCCTGCTGCCGCCTGGATCCGAGCCTGCGGCAGGAGGCCATCGACGCCCTCAGCCCCGCTCAGCAGGAGCAGTATCTGGCGATGGTGGGCGCCGATGGCTGGTGCATTCACTTCAACACCGGCTCCCGCAGCTGCCGGATCTACGCCGACCGCCCCGATTTCTGCAACGTCGCCAACCTGGTCAAGCTGTTTGGTTCGCCCGAGGACCCCGGCGCCGGCGACCGCCTGGCGATCGGCTGTTGCCTCCAACAGATCCGCAGCGAATACGGAGGCCGTGGCAGGGTGTTGCGGCGCTTCCGGCGGGCCATCCGACAGCGCCCATGAGCACGCCCATGAGCACTCCCATGAGCAACGACAGCGAGCTCCCCAAACCCGCCCCAGCCGGCACCTGGGGTGCGGTCTTTTTGACGACCTTCACCACGGTGTTCCTGGCAGAGCTGGGCGACAAGACCCAGCTCGCCGCCCTGCTGCTGTCGGCCCAGTCGGGACGTCCGGTGGTGGTGTTTGTGGGGGCCTCCCTGGCCCTGATCAGCTCCAGCCTGGTGGGGGTGCTTCTGGGCCGCTGGCTGGCGCGGGTGATGCCGCCGCAGCAGCTGGAACGCCTGGCGGGAATCCTGATGGTGGCCCTGGGGCTCTGGCTGGGCCGTCAGGCCGTGCTGGGGCTGGTGCCCTCTCCCTCCGAACTCCCCCTCAGCTGAACGACCGTGTCCGCCCTGCCGCTCGCCCTGCTCGCATCCACCTTCGTCACTGTGTTCCTGGCCGAATTGGGGGACAAGACCCAGCTGGCCATCGTCACCATCAGCGGCACCTCGACCCGCCCCGGGGCGGTCTTCGCTGGTAGCTCCCTGGCTTTGGTGCTGGCCAGCCTGCTGGGGGCAGCGGCGGGCGGATCCCTCTCGGCCGTGATCCCCACCAATGCGCTGCAACTGGCGGCCTCGGTGGGCTTCCTGGTGATCGGCGTGCGGCTGATCCAGCGCTCCAGCGGCGAAGAGGGCGAAAAGACCGTCGCGGCGGCCGCCGCGGCTGAGGATCCCTCAGCCGACTAACATTTGAAATGAAGGTTTTGGTGGCCGTGGGCATCGCTCCGAGCCCAGTCCGCCATCAGCCGCCTTCATCCCCTCGCCGCCCGCCCCTGCAACCCGGGGCATTCCTGGGTGGCCCACAGCCAACCAGCCCTCCCACCGATGAAGTTCACGGTCGCCGACCTGCTCGACCAGCTTCCCGCCCATGAAGCCCTGCCACTGACCAAGCTCGAAAAGGCCCTTGGCCTGAGCCAGAAAGCTGAAAAGCAGCAGCTGCAGATCGGGCTCGACGGACTCACCAAGCTGGGGCTGGTGGAAATCAGCGATGCCGGCATCGCCCGGCGCGAGGACCCCGAGCTGATTCCCGCGCGGCTGCGCTGCTCCAGCAAAGGCTTCTGCTTCGCCCTGCGGGAAGACGGCGGCGAAGACATCTACATCCGCGATCACCAGCTCAACCACGCCTGGAACGGCGATAGGGTGCTGGTAAAGGTGACCCGCGAAGGCGGACGGCGCCGCTCTCCGGAAGGGGGCGTGCAGTGCATCCTCGAGCGGCACACCACCTCGCTGCTGGCCCAGGTGGAGCAGCAGGAGGAGCGGTTGGTGGCCACCCCCCTCGACGACCGGCTGCTGACCGCTGTGGAACTGCCGGCCGGTGATGCCACCCATCTCGACAGCGAGCAGAGCTCGGTGGTGGAGGTGCTGGTAGACCGCTATCCAGTGGGCCAGTTTGCACCCCTAGGCCACGTGGCCCGGTGCCTGCCCGTGAACGGCGGCGAGGCCGCCGACCTCGATCTGCTACTCACCAAGCACCGGCTTCACAACCGTCCCCAGCCCCCTCGGGCCACCCTCAAGGCCCTGGCAGCCAAAGAGCGCACCGACCTCACCGGCCAAGCAGCCCTGCTGCTGGAACCGTGGAGCGGCAAGGAAGCCCCGGGACTGCCGGCCCTGGCCCTTGAGGAGCGTGAAGGCGGCTGGACCCTGTGGGTGCATACCCCGGCCATCGCGGAGCGCTTCGCCAACGGCACCGCCCTCGACGCCTGGCTCCGCAACCAGGCCGATGCCTACTGCGTGGGCCGACAGTGGCTGCCCCTGCTCAGTCCAGCCCTGGCCAAGGCCAGCGCCTTCAAGGTGGGCGAGGTGCAGGCAGCCCTGTCGGTGAGCCTGGAGCTCAGCACCGACGGCAAGCTGGAGCACTACCGCTTCTGCCGCAGCCAGATCCAGCCGGTAGCCGCCGCGGGCCTTGAAGCCCTGACCGCCCTGGGGGATCGCAAGCCCAAGAGCCGCACCGTGCCGGCGGCCCTCAAGGGACTTAAAGATCAGCTGCCCCTGCTGGAGCAGCTGATCGCTGTCACCGGCCTGCTGCGTCAACAACGTCAGGCGGCCGGCTCCCTCGACCTCAACCTGCCGCTGCCCGCCATCGACAGCCTCGGCGACCTGGCGGTGCCAGGTCCTGATGCTCCCCTGGAGGGCTGGATGGTGACCCTCGAACCCCACCATCCCCTGGCGCTGCTGCGCGAAGCGGTGCTGGTGGCCGAGCAGGCCCTGGGCCAGCACCTCCAGACCCTCGAGCTGCCAGCGGTTTACGCCACCAACGCCCCCGCCGACGCCAACGACCTCAACGACGTCGCCCGCTCGGCCCTCGCCCTCGACATCCCCCTCGAATTGAGCGAGGAGGGCAACGCCAGTGGGGCCGAACTGGCGGCCGCCTTCGCCGGCACCGATCGCAGCCGGCCTCTGCAGCAGCAGCTGCAGGCCATCCTCAAGCCGATTCAGCTGAGCAGCGCCCCCGGCGCCCATGCCCTATCGGGTCGGCTAGAGGAGGATGCGGCCCTGGCCCCGTGGTGCTGCCCGACCCTCCATTACGCGGACATCTGGAACCAGCAGCTGCTGGTGCTGCTGCTCACCGAGGGCAAGGATCGCCCAAGCGTGCGCCACAAAACCACCGTCGACCTGGCCTCCGATGCCTGCCACGGCGCCATCGACTGGCCGCTGCTGGCCCCCAGCCAGCTCACCCCCTTCCTGGAGGCCCAGGAGCATGGGCTGGTGCAACGCCTCAATGGCCGGCGCCGTTTCCTGGCCGAACTCCAGGCCGACCTGCTGGCGATGCTGCAGGCCCGCCAGGCCGAGCCGCTGGTGGGCCAGGTGCTCCCTGGTGTGATCAGCGGCGTGCAGAGCTACGGCTTCTTCGTCGAAGTCCCCCCCTCCCAGGTGGAGGGTCTGGTGCACGTCAGCTCCCTCAAAGACGACTGGTACGAATACCGCTCGCGCCAGAACAGGCTGGTGGGACGCAAGAACCGCCGCACCTACATGCTCGGCGACCAGGTGGAGGTGGAGATCCAGAAGGTGGATGCCCTGCGCCATCAGATCGATCTGGCCGTGGTGCTACCCGAAGGCGTGATGGCCGACGGGGACGGGCTGGCCGAGGGGGCCGATGACGCCGATGACGCCCGCGCTCTCGAACATGACCACGATCCGTTTGCGCCGATACCGGTGTTGAGCGAGGCCTGAGCCATGACCCCTGCGGCCGGAAGCGGGCCGGTGGTGCTGGCTGTCTCCGGCGCCTCGGCTCAACCGCTGGCGCAGCGGGCCCTGCAGCTGCTGCTTGAGGCCGGCGAGTCGGTGGAGTTGGTCACCTCCCGCGGCGCCATTGGCGTGTGGCAGGCGGAGCTGGGCCTGAGGGTGCCCTCGGAGCCTGCGGCCCAGGAAGCGTTCTGGCGCGAGCGCACCGGTGTCCGCTCCGGCCAGCTGCGCTGCCACCGCTGGAACGACCAAGCTGCCGGCATTGCCAGCGGCAGCTTCCGCACCCGCGGCATGGTGATCCTGCCCGCCTCGATGGGCACCGTTGGTCGCATCGCCTCCGGCGTGGCTCTGGATCTGGTGGAGCGCGCCGCCGATGTGCATCTCAAGGAGGGACGCCCCCTGGTGATCTGCCCACGGGAAACACCCTGGAGCCTGATTCACCTGCGCAACCTCACAACCCTGGCCGAGGCCGGCGCCCGCATCGCCCCACCGGTGCCCGCCTGGTACCACCAACCCCAGACCATCGACGACATGGTTGATTTCCTGGTGATCCGGGTGTTTGACGTGCTCGGCTACGAGCTCGGCAGCCTGCGCCGTTGGCAGGGGCCGCCCCACCAGCCAGGATCCCCGGACGACCCTTCCGCCTAGGTTGGCCCTGCTGCAACGCCTACTGCTGCTCCCCCTGCTCGCCCCGCTGCTGCTGGTGCTGCTGGTGGCTGCCCTCAACCCCAGGCCCAACCAAGCCTTGCGGCTGCTGATCTGGAGCACCCCAGCACTGCCGATCGGGGCCTGGATCGCCCTGGCCGCCGGCGGTGGCGCCGGCCTCAGCGCTGCCGCCGCCGCCTTGGCCCTGCAAACGGGGCCGGTCTCGCTGCGCCGCCAGGTGCGGCGCGAACCCCGCGACCCGGTGGAGTCCTGGGAGGAACCGCCCCAAGCGGCAGCGCCCCCGCCACCACCCCGGCAGGCCGCCGGGCCACAACGTCCACCCGGCGATCCTGCACCCACCGTGGCGGTGCCGTTCCGGGTGATCCGCAAGGGCCGCTCAGCAGCTGCCGCCGAGCCCGCTAGCGCCACGCCCCAAACCAGCGCCGTGGGCGACGGCTGGGACAACCCCGGCGGCGACGACTGGTGAGCGCGATCTGCGTAGAGTCGGCGCAGAAGCCAAAAGGGGCCTGCACCGGTGAGCGAATCCGCCCAGCCAGCCGCCAAAGCCAAGCCACCGGCCCCGGAAGACCAGCCGTTTGCCACGTTTGTGCCCGAGCTGCTGCTCCCCGCTTTGGCTGAGGAGATCCAGGGGTACGGCGGTCCGGCCCCCGAGCTGGCCTTCGAGCAAGGTCCGATGCCCGTGGTGGGCGCGGACTGCTGGATGGTGAAAGGCGAGCTGCCCGGGGAGCGGCGTTTCTGGCTGTGCTTCACCACAGCGGACATCAATTCCCCCAAAACCGTGGCCGTGGCCGAAGCCGGCAGTGAGCCGAGCCTGCTGGAGTCCTTTCTGATCGATGAGAAGAAAATGAGCCTGGCGCTGCTGGTATCCCGGCTGGTGCAGCGGCTAAACGGTCAGAAATGGCTGGGCCCGAACTGACGGGCGGTCCCTCTACGATGACCTCACTGCCGTAAGCCGCAACGCTCAATGGTTCCTCCCGCCGCACTTGCCAGCCCAGCTGCACCGGCCATCAAGGATCCGGTCAAGGACACGATCCTGACCCCGCGGTTCTACACCACGGATTTCGACGCCATGGCGGCGATGGATCTGCGCCCCAATGCCGTTGAGCTGGAAGCGATCTGCGAGGAGTTCCGCAAGGACTACAACCGCCACCACTTCGTGCGCAACGCGGAGTTTGAAGGCGCCGCCGACAAGCTCGATCCTGAAACCCGCCAGGTGTTCATCGAGTTTCTGGAGCAGAGCTGCACCTCGGAGTTTTCTGGCTTCCTGCTCTACAAGGAGCTCAGCCGCCGCATCAAAGACAAGAACCCCCTGCTGGCGGAGTGCTTCGCCCACATGGCCCGTGATGAAGCCCGCCACGCCGGCTTCCTCAACAAGGCCATGGGTGATTTCGGCCTGCAATTGGATCTTGGCTTTCTGACTGCCAGCAAGGCCTACACCCACTTCAAGCCCAAGTTCATCTTCTATGCCACCTACCTGAGCGAGAAGATTGGCTACTGGCGCTACATCGCGATCTTCCGTCACCTCGAGAAGAATCCCGACAGCAAGATTTTCCCAATCTTCAACTTCTTTGAAAACTGGTGCCAGGACGAGAACCGCCACGGCGACTTCTTCGACGCCCTGATGAAGGCCCAGCCCGACACGGTGCGTGGCCTGACCGCCCGCCTCTGGTGCCGCTTCTTCCTGCTGGCGGTGTTCGCCACCATGTATGTGCGCGACGTGGCCCGCAAGGAGTTTTATGAGGCCCTGGGCCTGGATGCCCGTGACTACGACAAGTACGTGATCGCCAAAACCAACGAAACGTCCGCCCGGGTCTTCCCGGTGGTGCTGAATGTGGAGCATCCGAAGTTCTACACCCGGCTGGAGCGGCTGGTGAGCAACAACACCAAGTTGAGCGAGGCCGATGCCAGCTCGGCTCCGGCCCCGATCAAGGTGCTGCGCAAGCTGCCCTATTGGATCGCCAATGGCGCCGAGATGGCCAAGCTCTATTTGATGGCCCCGATCCGCAGCGAGCAGTTCCAAGCCTCGGTGCGCTGAGGCCTCTGCGGCCCAACCCTTTTGCCCCCCATCGCTGATCTCTTTTGGTTGCCTCCGCACCCGACGCCTTTGACCTGGCCTGGCAGCCCCGTCTCGAAAGCCTGTTGGCGGTAGGGCAGGGGGCTGGGGCCGATCTGGTGGAGATCTTTCTGGAGCGCACCGATCACCTCGGGGTGCTGGCCGAGCAGGAGACCATCACCAGTGTCAGTCCGTCCTTCGGCATGGGGGCCGGGATCCGGGTGTTTCGGGGCGATCGGGATGGCTTCGTCAGCACCAACGACCTGAGCGACTCCGGCCTGCTCCAGGCCCTTGATCAGGCCCTGGGCATGCTCGGGCTGCTGCGCAGCAGCGCCCCCGCCGCCCAGTTCGACGGCCTCGGTACCCTGCGCGACTTTGCCGCCGCCAAGGCCGACTGGCTGGAACGCTGCCCCTCCTTGGCGGAGGCCACGCTGAAGCTGCTGGACGGCACGGGCCGCCTGGCCCACCACGGCCGCCACCTGCAGGCGCGCCGGGGCAGCTACTCCCGCGACTGGCAAGCCGTGCTGGTGGCCGCCAGCGACGGCACCTTCGCCCGCGACATCCGCCTTCACCAATCCCTGGGCCTGAACGTCCTCGCCGCCGATGGCGACCACCGCGCCGGCCTCGGCCGCCGCTACGGCACCTCCGGCCGTCCCGACGACCTGCGCGCCTGGGATGCGGACGCGTCAGCCCAGGACGTGTGCGCCAGCGTTGGCACCATGCTCTACGCCGACTACGTGGAAGCCGGCCAGATGCCGGCGGTGCTGGCCAACCGCTTCGGTGGCGTGATCTTCCACGAGGCCTGCGGCCACCTGCTGGAAACCACCCAGGTGGAGCGCGGCACCACCCCCTTTGCCGACAAGGTGGGCGAGCCCATCGCCCACGCAGCGGTGACGGCCATCGACGAAGGCCTCACCGACGGCGCCTTCGGCTCCCTGTCCATGGACGACGAGGGAATGGAGCCCCAGCGCACGGTGCTGATTGAAAACGGCATCCTCAAACGCTTTCTCAGCGATCGCGCCGGCGAACGGCGCACCGGCCATGGCCGCACCGGCAGTGGCCGGCGCCAGAGCCATGCCTTCGCCGCCGCCAGCCGCATGCGCAACACCTTCATTGCCGCCGGTCCGTACACGCCCGACCAACTGATCGCCTCGGTCGACAAAGGGCTCTACTGCAAATCGATGGGCGGCGGCAGCGTCGGCCCCACCGGCCAGTTCAACTTCGCTGTGGAGGAGGGCTACCTGATCGAAAACGGCCAGCTCACCAAGCCGGTGAAAGGCGCCACCCTGATCGGCGAAGCCAAGGAGGTGATGCCCCGGATCTCGATGTGTGCCAACGACCTCGAACTGGCGGCTGGCTTCTGCGGCTCCGTCAGCGGCAGTGTCTACGTCACCGTGGGCCAGCCCCACATCAAAGTCGACTCGATCACCGTGGGGGGCCGCTGACGATGGCCACCTCCGCCGGCCTCAATGCCGAGGCCCTGAGCAGCCGCCTCCAGCAGCTGGCCCAGCAGACCGGCATCCAGCAGTGGGATCTAGGCGCCTCCTGCAGCACCGACACCTCCGTGCAGGTCGACCGCGGCGAGGCCAAACAGATGAAAGGGGCCCAGCGCAGCGCCATCACCGTGAGGGTGTGGAACGGCGATGGCCTGGTGGGCATCACCAGCACATCCGACCTCAGCGACGCAGGTCTGGCCCGGGCCCTCGCCGGTGCCCGCGACGCCAGCGCCTTTGGCAACGCCGATGAGACCCCGGCCTTCTCGCCCCTGGCCACGGCCCCCCTGGCCAGCCTGGAGCAGCCCCTGCATGAGCCCCAGCCGATCCTCACCCTGCTTGAGACCCTCAAGCAGGCCGAACGGCAACTGCTCGATCGCCATGCCGCCATCGGCACCGTGCCCTACAACGGCCTGGCCCAGCGCAGCAGCGAGCGGCTTTACCTCAACAGCGAGGGGGCCTGCCGCCACCAGCGCATTACCACAGCCAGCCTGTATCTCTACGCCCGGGCCGAGGAAGCCGGCCGCAAGCCCCGCAGCTCGGGCGCGGTGCGCCTGGCCTACGGCACCGCCAACCTCGACATCCAAGGCTGCATCGACGAAGCCGCCCAGCGCACCATTGCCCACCTCGACTACGCCCCGATCGAGACCGGCCACTACACCTGCGTGTTCAGCCCCGAGGCATTCCTGGATCTGATCGGCGCCTTCAGCAGCCTGTTCAACGCCAGGGCGGTGCTCGATGGCGTCAGCCTCAGCCAGCGCGATTCCCTGGGCCAAACCCTGGCGGTGCCATTCCTCAGCATCCGCGACAACGGCCTGCACCCCGGCAACGTGGGCGCCTCAGCCTTCGATGGCGAGGGCACACCCACCGCTCCCCTCGACCTGGTGGACGGCGGGGTGCTGCGGCATTTCCTGCACTCGGAGGCCACGGCCCGGGCCTTCGGTGTGCCCCCCACCGGCCATGCCGGCATGGGGGCCAAGGTGTCGGTGGGGGTCGACTGGTTGGAGATCGGCGCCACCCCGGGCAGTGGCGGTGGCCAGCAGGGCCTCAACCGCCTCGGCCACGACGGGCCCGTGGTGGTGATCGATTCCCTCTCCGCCCTGCACGCCGGCGTCAAGGCCAGCCAGGGCTCCTTCTCCCTGCCCTTCGATGGCTGGCTGGTGCAGGGCGGTAACAGCCGCTCGATCGAAGCCGCCACCGTGGCCGGTGACATCCGCACGCTGCTCCAGGCGATCGTCGGGTTTGAGGGCGAGGCCAAGGTGACCCCCGATGGCCTCTGCCCCTACGTCTGGGTGGAAGGTCTCTCCATCACCGGCGAAGCCTGACCCCCCAGTTCTGAACGGGCCCTGAGGTCGCTGTTGTGAAGATCCTGTTCTGGGGCACCCCTGCCTACGCCGTGCCCAGCCTGGAGGCTCTGGTGGCTGCCGGTCACACCCTGGTGGGGGCGGTGAGCCAGCCGGATCGTCGCCGTGGGCGCGGCAAGGAGCTGCAGCCCAGCCCAATGAAGGCAAGAGCCCTGGAGCTCGGGATTCCGGTGTTCACGCCGGAAAGGATCCGGCGGGATCAAGCCTGCCAGCAGCAGCTCGCGGCCCTGGGCGCCGACGTCTCAGTGGTGGTGGCGTTCGGTCAGATCCTGCCGCCCGAGGTGCTGGCCCAGCCCCCCCTGGGCTGCTGGAACGCCCACGGCTCCCTGCTGCCCCGTTGGCGCGGCGCCGGGCCCATCCAGTGGTGCCTGCTGGAGGGCGACGCCGAAACCGGCGTGGGGATCATGGCCATGGAGGTGGGGCTCGACACCGGTCCGGTGTTGCTGGAGCGCAGCCTCGCCATCGGTCTGCGGGAGAACGCCCAACAGCTGGGGCAGCGGCTGGCCCAGCTCAGCGCCGAGCTGCTCGTTGAAGCCCTGCCCCGGATCGAGGCCGCTGGCACGGGCCCGGAAACCGAACGGCTGACCCGATTGGGAGTGCGCCCCCAGGGGGAGGCGGGGCTCACCATCGCCCGCATGCTGACCAAAGACGACGCGGTGATCGACTGGAGCGCTTCCGCCCTGGCGATCCACCGGCGGGTGATGGGTCTCTATCCCGCAGCCCACACCAGCTGGCGGGGCAAACGGCTGAAACTGCTCAGCACCGAGCCGCTGGTGGCTCGCCTTGCCGAGCAGCTGAGCCCCGAAGCCCAGGCGGCACTTGCCTCCAGCAGCGGAGCCGCACCAGCTCAGCCGGCAGCGGCCGTTGCCCCAGGCACGGTGCTGGCGCTGCTAGCAAGCACAGGCCTGGTGGTGGCCACCGGTGGTTGCCCTGTGCTGGTTCGTGAAGCCCAGCTGGAGGGCAAGGCGACCGCCCGGGGCGGCAGCCTGCTCCAACAGCTCGCGGCCCAGCCTGGCGATCGCCTGGGCTCCGCATGAAGCTCCATGACGGCATGGCTTACGTTCTGTGTTGTTAGGGCTCGCACACTTTTCCTGATCCCCCAAGGTCGCTACAGAGGGTGGAGACTTTGCTGAGGATCCATGGGAAGCGAGCTGTCCTATGTCGGTGAAACAGGCCAGGGCTGCCTGATCTACCGGGAGACGTCGGGTCGCTACGTGGTCAGCCACGAACAACAACCCAAGCAGCGCCGCAGGGTCGCCACGCTGGCCAGTGCCTACGCCACCTGTCAGTGCCTCCAGATGGAGCGGATCACCGAGGCCAGCTGATCGCGATCAGCCCAAGCCAATCTCCTTGCGGTAAAGCCCATGGAGGCCCTCCAGCTGGTTGTGCACCGACACCAGCTGGTCGCGGATGTGCTGGCTGTTGTCGATGCGCCCAAGGGCCAGGAGCATCGCCTCAATCTGCCCCTTGCAATCGATCAGCACGCGGCACTCCGGGGATCCGGGCTCGTAGGGCATGTCAAACGTCTCAACCGCACCATCCGAGCGGAGACCCACCGCAGCCGGTGTGTCCATTGCTGCCGTTCAGCGCGACTGCTGCCGTTCAGCGTCGCGCGCCAGGAGCGCGCGGACTGCGACGGCCCTCACGGCGGGCCCCCTGGGGGGAGGCGTCGGGTCGGGAGGAGGAGGGGCGGCGTCCGCCGCGACCCCGGCCGCCACTGAGATCGAGAGGTGGAGCGGAGAGCACCTTGGGTTCGAAGCCGGGCACCTCCTGACGCGGCAGGCGGGTGCCGATCATGCGCTCGATGGCACGCAGCAGCTCACTCTCTTCGGCCGCCACCAGGGAAATGGCGTGGCCGTTGTAGCCGGCCCGACCGGTGCGGCCGATCCTGTGCACATAGTCCTCGGCCTGGTTGGGCAGATCCAGGTTGACCACGTGGGGCAGCTGGTGGATGTCGATGCCCCGGGCAGCCAGGTCGGTGGCCACCAGCACCCGCAACGTGCCGGCCTTGAAGTCGGCGAGGGCCCGGGTGCGTGCCCCCTGGCTCTTGTTGCCGTGGATGGCGGCCGCCGACATGCCTTCGCGGCTGAGCCGCTCGGCCATCCGGTTGGCGCCGTGCTTGGTGCGGGAAAACACCAGAACCTGCTGCCAATCGTTGCTGCGGATCAGGTGGCTGAGCAGATCCGCCTTGCGATCCATGTCACAGGGATGCAGCAGGTGCTCCACCGTGGGGGCCGTGCGGTTTTCCGGAGTGGCCTGGAGCTGCACCGGGTTGTGCAGCAGTCCAGTGGCCAGGCGCCGGATATCACCGGAGAAGGTGGCTGAAAAGAGCAGGTTTTGACGCTTGGGAGGCAGCAGCGCCAGGATTTTCTGGATGTCACGGATGAAGCCCATATCGAGCATCCGATCCGCCTCATCGAGCACCAGGATCTCAACCCGATCGAGCCGCAGGGCCCGCTGCTGGTAGAGATCCATCAAGCGGCCCGGTGTGGCCACGAGCACATCGGTGCCCTTCTGCAACCGGCTGATCTGGGGGTTGACCTTCACGCCGCCGAACACCACGTCGCTGCGCAGGTCGAGGTAGCGGCCATAGGCCCGCACGCTCTCGGCCACCTGGGCCGCCAGCTCGCGGGTAGGGGTGAGCACCAGCGAACGCACCACACCGCCGCGCGCATGGGGGCCATGGCGCAGCCGCTCCAGCATCGGCAGGGTGAATCCAGCGGTTTTGCCGGTGCCGGTCTGGGCGGCCGCCATCACGTCGTGGCCCGCCAACACGGCCGGAATGCACTGGCCCTGGATCGGCGACGGCTTGGTGTAGCCCTTTTCGGTCACCGCCTTGAGGATCGGCTCACCCAGTCCGAAGGAGGCAAAGTCGACCAACGCCGTGCTGGTTGCTGGATCAGCGGCAGCCTGCGACTGGCTAGCAGCCTGCACCTCGCTAGCAGCCCTCACGAGACTGTCAGGCTCCTGGAGACTGGCAACGGCCGGATGACTGGAAACGGCTGCTGGGCTGGAGATGGCCGTTGCGGTGCGGGATCGGGGAGGGGACTGACGGATCGCCGGCTCTGCGGGATTCTCCACCCTAGGGGGGACCTGGGCAACGGACCGCACCCCTGTCAGGGGCCATAGAGCCGCCAGGCCTGGTCACAGATGGCCAGCAGATCCCTGTCGCAGAGGGCCAGAGCCTCGGGCCAGGCCCCCAGAAGCCACAGCCGCAGACGGGCCGGATCCACGGCATCGCTGGGGGAATCGCGCCAGTCGCGGAAGAAAGCGTCCTGGGCTGCCAACACCCGAAATTTGAAAAACTCCAGCAGGCGCGCCCACAGGCGGGTGCCTTCGATAGTCCAGAGGCGGTTTGGGTCCACCCCGAGGGCGATCTCCACACCGGGCGCAATCCCCTCCAGCGGCGGCGCCAGCACTTCCACCACCTGGGGCGGCTGCCCGTGGCGTTGTTTGGTCTGCGGATCGGGCTGATAGATCCACCCCTCCACGGCAGGGGAGTCGCCGCAGCGCACCAGCACACGCCAAAACCGAAAGGTCTCCGGCGGATGGCGATCGGTCCAAAGGAGCTGCTCAAAGCAGTGGTCGGGGTGCTCGCTGCGCAACTCCAGGGGTGCCAGGCTGAGGTTGAGGGTGCCGGCGAAACAGTCAGACAGATCCAGGCCCCGCTGGGCAAACAGGGGGCGCTGCAGGCTGATGGTGCCGGCCGGGTAGGGGGAGCCGGGATCGCGCCCAGAGGCGACGCCATAACCCCGGATCAGGCGCCCCGTGATCCAGACCGGCTGCTCTGGTTCAGCCATGGCCGGCAGCGCCCGCCACGGCGAAGTGGCTGCAGCGCTCGCAGGGGCCATCGGGCAGCACGGCGCAGCGCAGCAGCGGGCTACGGGCGTTGAAACGGCAGCTGGGATCGCCGATCACCCATTGGTTCTGCCACCAGCGGGCATCGGCGGGCCGCCGCTGGGCCTTTACTTGGAGCGCCACGGAGGCGAGTTCATAGCGGCCATTGCGCAGCTGGTAGCGGTGGCGGCGCTGCAGCACCAGAAAACTACGGCCAGCCGCCTCCAGCCAACGGCCGGGCTGGGGCACCTCACCAAGCTCGGCCACCTCCAGGGCATCGAGCAGCTGATCGCTGCCGATCTGGCGCAGCTCCACCCTCATGGCTCGGGCGGTATTTCCAGTGGGGCGTTGCGCGCCGAGAAGCCCCAGGCGAAGAGGGCCGCTACCACAAGCAGCAGCACCCATTCCGGCGGCACCACCTGGGGCAGACCAAGCCGCAGCAACAGCCGAATCCCCACCAGACCCACCGCCAGGTAGCCGGCGGTCTCGAGGTGCCGGTACACCTCCAGCCAACGGATGAACAGCTCGGCGGTGAGCCGCAGGGCAATCACTCCGATCACACCACCCACCATCACCAGCAGCAAACGATCACTCACCGCCACCGCCGCAGCCACGCTGTCGAGGGAGAAGGCGAGGTCGGTGAGGGCCAGGGTGGCCACGATCGAGCCGAGGCCGGCGTGGTGGAGCGAGCCGGGATGGGTTGATCCACCGGAGCCTTCGGCACCAGCGCCGGCTGTGGCCAAATCACTGGATTCAGCCCCATCTCCGGGCTCCGACCACACCAGCAGCAGATGCCGGCCGCAGAGCCACAGCAGATACCCCGCTGCCGCCAGCTGCAACGGCCAGAAATTCAGCACCCACTGAGCCGCCACAATCAGGCCGAGACGAAACACCAGCGCCAGCGCCAGGCCCAGGTTGAGAGCCTGGCGCTGACGCGCCGGATCCTCCAGGCCACGGGCGATCGCCGCCAGGGCAATGGCGTTGTCGGCGGAAAGCACGGCCTCGAGCGCCACCAGCAAGGGCAGCAGCAGCAGCACCTCTTTCCACTGATCGGCCTGGTTGATCAGGGGAGTGAGGGACTGGATCGACTCGGCTTCCACGGGCTGCAGCGGGCCAAGATGAAAAGCAGTCTAGAAAGACACCCTGAGCCGCCCGCTGCAGGATTCACAGCTCGTGGAGGGTTTACAGCAATTGGAGGAGTCACAGCTGGAGGTCCAACTGGTGCATGCCGACCACGGCAGCCGGGTGGTGCTGGTGCAGGCGCGGCGCGGCGGCACGCTCGTCGACGGTGCCCTTGGGGAAGCCGCCACGGCGGAGGAGGCCGAAGACAGGGCCCGCCAACGCCTGGCAGCTCGCCTCACCCCCAAAACCCCGCCAGCAGCCGCAGCGACTCCAGCACCCGCTTCAGCAACCCCATCAGCCCTGCCCAGCAACCCAACGCCCAGCCCGCCGCCACACCAAGAGCAGCCGAGCCCGCCGGCCGCCCAGCTCGCCGAGGAACCCCCTGCCGATCCGGAGGACTGGAGCAGCGAACTGGCCCGACTGGATCTGGAACTGCAACGGCTCGGCTGGGACCGCGACCAGGAGGCGATTTACCTGGAGCGGGTGTTCAACCACCCCAACCGCAATCGCCTCACCAGCTACGGCGATCTGCTGGCCTACCTCCAAGCCCTGGAGGGATTTGCACCGGGCACGGATCCAGCCACCGCCCCGGCTCCGCTGCGGCGCCGGGAGCTGCTCAGCCAGTGCGACGCGCTGCTGGGACAGTTGCAATGGGATCCCGGCCAGGGCCGGGCCTTTCTCGAGCAGCACTTCTCCCTCACCAGCCGCCAGCAGCTCAGCGACGCCCAGTTGCTGCAGTTCAACATGCTGCTGGAGAGTGAATGGCTGGCCGGGCAGAACCCTTAACAGTGCTGGCGCACCAGTTGGGCACCCAGACCCGATTGAGCCTGGTTGGCATAGGCCTCCCGCTCGAGCTGCTGTTCGTGGGCTGAGGCCTGGCGGTACACCGGATCATTAAGCACCCCCGCCAGGTGGGCCGGCAAGGCGGTAGGCAGACCCAGCAGCCGCGGACTGGAGCGCACCCCCCGGTTGCGGCAGCTCTGGGCCACATGAATGGCCTCATGGTTGAGCACCGTGGCGAATTCCGCACTGCCCTTCTCCACCACCCGGGGCTGGATGCGCAGCGTGCGCGCCTGGGGATCCCATTCACCCGCCGCCCCCAGCTTGTGCGGCTCGGTGAGCTCCAGGCGCACCCCCGCTGTCGCCAACACGCTCAGCAGTTCAGCAATCGCCTGCCGCTCCACTCCAAAGCTGGGGGGATTGGCGATCAGGGCACGCAGCTCAGCCACTGAAAGCGTCGGTTGATCGGCGCGGCGGCGGTAGTGGTAACGGATTGCACCGTTGGCAAGGGTTTCTGCCCTGGGGATCCACTGCTGATCGGCCACAGCCAATTGCTGCAGCAGAGACGCCTCCAATGCTGACGACGGGGCAGCGGGCTGGGAGAGGGCGGGCGGGGGAAGCGGCGGGGCCTCCACCCCAGGCCTCGACAGTTGGGCTACCAATCCGGCGCCCAGTAAAGCCAGCAGCCCGCTGAGCACACGCAGGGAAACCTGGCCGTGGGGGCGATCCAGGCGGGACGGACGGCGAGAACGCACCAGGGCAGTCGGACGGTCCGCACCAGTCTGAGGCTGGTTGCGAAGATCGGGGCTTCTTGCCTCCCGCGCCTCCATGCCCCTCTCCGCCCTGGTGCGTCAACTGCAGCAGGCATCCCTCACCGGGGAGGTGCTGGAGCGCAGCAAGCGGCCCGAGCGCCTGCGACTGAGCGGCGCTGGCCGGGGGGCCAGGGCTCTGATCAGCTCGGCGCTGGCGGGCGCCGCCGGCGCTCCCCTGCTGGTGATCGTGCCCACCCTGGAGGAGGCCGGGCGCTGGGCGGCGCTGCTGGAGCTGATGGGCTGGCCCAGCTGCCAGCTTTATCCCACCAGTGAAGCGAGCCCCTACGAGCCCTTCGATCCCACCAGCGAAATCACCTGGGGCCAGCTGCAGGTGCTGGCGGAGTTGCTGGATGGCGGCCAGCGCCTGGCGATCGTGGCCACCGAGCGGGCCCTGCAGCCCCACCTACCGCCGCCGGAGGCCCTGCAGTCCCTGAGCCTGCGCAAGGGCGACACGGTGGATCTCGACGAGCTAGCCACCACGCTGACGCGCCTTGGCTATGAGCGGGTGCCCATGATCGAGCAGGAGGGCTGCTGGAGCCGCCGCGGCGACATCATCGACGTGTTTCCGGTAAGCGCCGAGCTGCCGGTGCGGCTGGAATTTTTTGGCGAGGAGCTGGAGAAGCTGCGGGAGTTTGATCCAGCCTCCCAACGCTCCCTCGATGCCGTTGAGGTGGTGCGCCTCACCCCCACCGGCTACGGCCCACTGATCGCCGATGCCCTGCGCGAGGCGATGCCCGATGAACTGGATCAGCTGCTGAGCGCCGAGGCCAGCGACCAGCTGCTGGAGGGCGGCACCCCCGAGGGCCTGCGGCGGCTGATGGGGCTGGCCTGGCAGCAACCGGCCTGCCTGCTCGATTACCTGCCCGCCCACACCTTGATCGCCGTGAACGAGCGGCGCCATTGCCTCTCCCACGGCCAGCAGTGGTTCGACCATGTTGTGGAGCATCACAGCGAGGTGTGCCAGGAGCTGGCTCTGCTGCCACCGCTGCTGCACCGCCCGCCCAGCGAGGCCCTGGAGCAGGCGGCAGCCTTCGGCGGCTTCGATCTGGCCGAGCTGCACGAAACCGACAGCCACCCCAACAGTCTCGATCTGGCCTCCCGCTCGGTGCCGGCCTACCCCAACGCCTTCGGCAAGCTGGCGGGGCTGGTGAAGGGCTTTGTGGCCGAGAAGGCCACGGTGTGGCTGCTCTCGGCCCAGCCCAGCCGGGCGGTAGCCCTGCTGGAGGAGCACGACTGCATCACCCGCTTCGTGCCCAACCCCACCGACTTCCCGGCCATTGATCGGCTGGTGGAGCAGGCCACGCCGGTGGCGCTGAAAACCAAGGGCACCGCCGAGCTCGAAGGGCTGCAGTTGCCGGCCTGGAAGCTGGTGCTGATCACCGATCGGGAGTTCTTCGGCCAGCACGCCCTGGCCGCCAGCGGCTATGTGCGGCGGCGGCGCAAGGCCGCCAGCCGCACGGTGGATCCCAACAAAATGCAACCGGGCGACTTTGTGGTGCACCGCAACCACGGCATCGGCCGGTTTCTGAAGCTGGAAAAGCTGGCGATCAGCGGCGAATCGCGCGACTACCTGGTGGTGCAGTACGCCGACGGCCTGCTGCGGGTCGCCGCCGACCAGCTGGGCAGCCTCGGCCGCTACCGCGCCAGCACCGATGCCCCGCCCGAGCTCAACCGCATGGGCGGCACGGCCTGGACCAAGGCCAAGGAGCGGGCCCAGAAGGCCGTGCGCAAGGTGGCGCTGGATCTGGTGAAGCTCTATGCCGAGCGCCACCAGGCCCCGGGTTTCGCCTTCCCGGCCGATGGCCCCTGGCAACACGAGCTCGAAGACTCCTTCCCCTACGAACCCACCCCCGATCAGGTGAAGGCGATCGCCGATGTGAAACGCGACATGGAGCAGCCCCAGCCCATGGACCGGCTGGTGTGCGGCGATGTGGGCTTCGGCAAAACCGAGGTGGCCATCCGCGCCATCTTCAAAGCTGTGACCGCCGGCAAGCAGGTGGCGATGCTGGCCCCCACCACCGTGCTGGCCCAGCAGCACTGGCGCTCCCTCTCGGAGCGCTTCGCGCCCTATCCGCTCAAGGTGAGCCTGCTCAACCGCTTCCGCACCGCCGGCGAGCGCAAGGTGATCCTCGAGGGGCTGGCCAGCGGCAAAGTCGATGTGGTGGTGGGCACCCACCAACTGCTCTCCAAAGGCACCGGCTTCAAGCAGCTGGGCCTGCTGGTGGTGGATGAGGAGCAGCGCTTCGGCGTAAACCAGAAGGAAAAAATCAAGGCCCTGCGCAAAGACGTGGACGTGCTGACGCTCAGCGCCACACCGATCCCACGCACCCTCTACATGAGCCTCTCGGGCGTGCGCGAGATGAGCCTGATCACCACACCGCCGCCGCTGCGCCGGCCGATCAAAACCCACCTGGCCGCCCTCGATGAGGAGGCGGTGCGCAGCGCCATCCGCCAGGAGATCGACCGCGGCGGCCAGATCTTTTACGTGGTGCCCAGGGTGGAGGGCATCGACGATGTGGCCGCCCAACTGCAGAGCATGATTCCGGGCCTACGGCTGCTGGTGGCCCACGGCCAGATGGCCGAGGGGGAGCTGGAGAGCGCCATGGTGGCCTTCAACGCCGGTGAGGCCGACCTGATGCTCTGCACCACGATCGTGGAGAGCGGCCTCGACATCCCCAGGGTGAACACGATCCTGATCGAGGACGCCCACAAGTTTGGTCTGGCCCAGCTGTATCAGCTGCGCGGCCGGGTGGGCCGCAGCGGCATCCAGGCCCACGCCTGGCTCTTCTATCCCGGCGATGCCTCCCTCAGCGAAGCGGCACGCCAGCGGCTGCGGGCGATTCAGGAATTCGCCCAGCTGGGCAGTGGCTACCAGTTGGCCATGCGCGACATGGAAATCCGCGGCGTGGGCAACCTGCTGGGGGTGGAGCAGAGCGGCCAGATGGAGGCGATCGGCTTCGACCTCTACATGGAGATGCTGCAGGAATCCCTCGCCGAGATCCAGGGCCAGGACATCCCGGCGGTGGACGACACCCAGATCGACCTGCCGATCACCGCCTTCATCCCGGGCGACTGGATCACCGAGAACGACGAAAAGATGGCGGCCTACCGCGCCGCCGCCGACTGCAGTAGCAAGGAAACCCTAGTGGAGCTGGCGGCCGGCTGGGTGGATCGCTATGGG
Source organism: Cyanobium sp. Alchichica 3B3-8F6 (assembly GCF_024346435.1). Lineage (NCBI taxonomy): Bacteria > Bacillati > Cyanobacteriota > Cyanophyceae > Synechococcales > Prochlorococcaceae > Cyanobium > Cyanobium sp. Alchichica 3B3-8F6. The sequence goes on from NZ_JAGQCZ010000001.1 coordinate 180,723, forward strand.
GCCATCCCTGCGCCGGTGCAATCGCTGCTGCAGCTGATGGAGCTGAAGCTGGTGGCCAAGCGCTGCGGCTTCTCGCGCATCAAGCCGGAAAAGCCCAACATCGCCCTGGACACACCGATGGAAGAGCCGGCCTTCCGGCTGCTGCGCCAGGGTCTGCCCCAGCACCTGCATGGGCGGCTCGTGTATCAGCCGGGGTCGGGGAGCACCGCCAAGGTGCTGGCCCGGGGCCTGGGCGTGCTTCCCGCCGAGAAGCAACTGGAGGAGCTGATGGGCTGGCTGAACCAGATGGCGGCCCAACTCCCCGGCGCCGATGGCCTCACCGAGGCCCAGCGCAGCGAGCAGCAAGTGGTTCAGAACGAGGCGGTTTTAACGGTGTGAGAGCGGGCGGCGTGAGAGGGCTGGCGGTGCTAATTCCCGCCCCTGCCCCAAAACCCTCAAAGTTCCGTTACATTCATGAGAACTTGTGTAACGGTGGTCCGATGGGCGAGGTGATCGACGCGACTTCGGGCTTCGGCGGCTTCAGTGGTGGCTTCAGTCTGATCTCCGGAGTGGTCAGCCTGGTGGCCTTGGGCCTCTACGCCCTCCTTCAGGGCGACACAAACAACAACGACGATGACGATTCCAGCCCCGGTGGCGGCCTGATGCAGCCTGTTTCCTAGGCCGTTTCAGGGCTCCAGGCTTTGGCGCTCCTGCTGTTGTGCCCGATAGCTGGCTGGCACCAGCACCAGAAATAGCAGCCACCAGAGCAGCACCACCAGGGCCACAGGCCCAGTGATCCACCAGCGCTGCAGGAGAAACCAGCTCACAGCGATAACACCCGCTCCGGTGAGCACGATGCTCCAGGGCTGACACCACCAGGGTTTCAGGGTCCAGATCGACTCAGCGGGAGCCGTCATTCAGTCAGCGGGCGGCGCCCGTTGGTTTGGCCAAAGCCGAAGGCAGGTTGGTGCTGGCCGGGTTGTAGGCCTTCTCCACACCATTGGCAGCGCGAAGCCGCTTCACCAGGGTGGTCTCGGCCACCCGGTATTGGCTGTCTTTGCGGGTGCCGAGATCCTCCAGCTTGAGCCGCTGGGCCTCCAGCTCGGTCATCTTCGCCGTCACATCGGGGTCGATGCCGTGCTTGTGGATGTCCCGGCCACTGGGGGTGAGGTATTTGGCGATGGTCACGGTCATGCCGGAGCCATCGGAGAGCCCCCGCACCGACTGCACCAGACCCTTGCCGAAGGTCTTCTGCCCCACCAACACCGCCCGCTGGTTGTCCTGCAGAGCGCCGGAGAGGATTTCACTGGCACTGGCCGAGCCTTCATTCACCAGCACCACCAGCGGCTTGTTGGTGAGGGCGCGGCCGTTGGCCCGCTTCACATCGCGGATGCCATCGCGGGTTTTGGTGGACACAATCGTGCCCTCGTTGAGCCACTGGCGGGCGATTTCCACGCTCGCCATCAGCAGGCCGCCGGGGTTGCTGCGCAGATCCAACACGTAGCCCTGGGCGCCTTTCTCCTCCAGATCCTTCACCGCCAGACGCATGTCCTTGGTGGCCGTGGCGTTGAACTGGCGCAGGCGGATGTAGCCCACCTTCACCCCATCAGTGGTGGTGTTGATCTGATGGTCAACGGCATGGAGCTCAATGCGCTCGCGGGTGAGCGGCACCTCCAGGGTCTGGCCCTTGCGCTGCAGGGTGAGGGTTACCGAGGTGCCGGCCTGACCGCGGATCAGTTTGACCGCGTCCTCGGTGCTCATCCCCTTGGTGCTCTTGCCATCGATGGCCACGATCACGTCCTTGGGTTGCACCCCCGCCTTGGACGCGGGCGAGCCCTCGATCGGCGACACCACCACAAGATTTTTGGTCTCCTTATCGAGACTCAGCTGGATGCCCACCCCGGAGAGCTCTCCGGAGGTGTCGATCTGCATCTCCTTGAATTCCCGCGGATCGAGAAAGCGGGTGTAGGGATCATCGAGGCTGCCGAGCATGCCCCGGATCGCTTCGTAGGCCTCTTTGGTGCTGCCGTAGCTCTTGGCCAGCACACTGCTGCGCAGGCTGCGCCATTGCTCCGGTTTGTACTTGCCGTTGATGTCCAGATAGTCGCGGAAGACGATCTGCCAGGTCTGGTCGATCACCTCCTTGGGGCTGTCGCTGATCCGCGACGTGCCCCCCGGGGGCGTGACAACTTCCCGAGCTACAACCGCCGTGGCCGCACAGGCACCGATGCCTACCAGCACAACCAGGCTGGTGCGGGGGCTGGCCATCAGAAAAAGCCGTGGAGGCCCGGGAAACGTTCTCTGAAACTAGCGCCGCCGCAAGGTTTCCACGGGGGTGGGTAACCGGACGACAACAAGCCAGGACCGCTCAGGGATCAACCCAGCGGCCGTCCTTCCGGATCAGGGCAATCAGGGCCTCCACCCCTTCCGCCTCCGGCACCCGGCGAATCTCCTCGCGGCCGCGGTAGAGGGAGATGCTGCCAGGGGTCTTGCCGACGTAGCCGTAGTCGGCATCAGCCATCTCGCCGGGGCCGTTGACGATGCAGCCCATCACGGCGATGTCGAGGCCGGTAAGGTGGGCGGTGGCGTTGCGCACCTTGTGCAACACCTCCTCCAGGTTGAACAGGGTGCGGCCGCAGCTGGGGCAGGCCACATATTCGACCATCGTTTTGCGCAGCCCCAGAGCCTGCAGGATCGAATAGCAAACCGGGATCTCCTTCTCCGGCGCTTCGGTGAGGGAGACGCGAATCGTGTCGCCCAGGCCCTCGGCCAGCAGGGGCGCAATGCCGGCGGTGCTCTTGATGCGGCCATAGTCGCCGTCGCCGGCTTCGGTCACGCCCAGGTGCAGGGGGTAATGGAACCCCTCCGCATCCATGCGGGCGGCCATCATCCGGTAGGCGGCCATCATCACCGGCGCCCGCGAGGCCTTCATCGACACGACGATGTTGTGGAAGTCGAGCCGGTCGCAGATGCGGATGAACTCCAGGGCGCTCTCGACCATGCCCATGGGCGTGTCGCCGTAGCTGAACAGCATCCGCTCGGCCAGGGAGCCGTGGTTGACGCCGATGCGCAGGGCCTTGTCCTGCTCCTTGAGCAGGCTGACCAGCGGCTCGAAGGTGTCGGTGATGCGCTCGCCGATAGCGGCGATCTCCTCGGGGCTGAATTCGGTGCGGTTGGGGTCGGGCTTGTCAAACACAAACAAACCGGGGTTGATCCGCACCTTGTCGACGTGCTGGGCCACCTCGAGGGCGATCTTCATGCCGTTGTGGTGCACGTCCGCCACCAGCGGCACGGGCTTGTAGCTGTCTTCCAGCCGCTGGCGGATCTCCTTCACCGCCTTGGCATGGGCCAGGGACGGCACGGTGAGCCGCACGATCTCGCAGCCGGCCTCATGCAGCCGCCGAATCCCAGCCGTGGCCCCTTCGATGTCGAGGGTGTCTTCGTTGATCATCGACTGGACCACCACCGGGTGGTCGCTGCCGACCCAGATGCCGCCCACCCGCACGCTGCGGGTTTTGCGGCGGTGGATCTGGGTGTCGAAACGGGGGTCGCTGGCCCAGTCGTTGGTCGGGTCGGTGGCCCGGTCGGGAGAGGAGGCGTCGGGGCGGGCCAGGGTGCCGGTCATGACGGGAGAGCGCTGGGGGCCGGAGGCTGCGCAAAGCCTGTCACAACATCACCACCGCTGGCGGATCAGCCAAGTGATACCTCAGCCAAGTGGCGGGTCGATCAAACGGCGGCGCAGCTCGGCCAGATCGCGAACGGTGTGCCAGCGGGGAGATCCCTCCGCCTGGGAAGGATTGCGCAGCAGATAGGAGGGATGCAGCAGGGGCATCAACCAGCGCCCCCGCAGGACGCCAAGGTTCGGGGTGTCCTGGTCACTGGCGCGCCACTGGCCCCGCAGCCGGGTGATGCCGCCGCGGATGCCCAGCACGGCTTCCAGGGCCGTGGCGCCCACCAGTCCAATCACCAGGGGATCCACCAGGGCGATCTGCTGCTCCAGCCAAGGGCGGCAGGCAGCCATTTCCGCAGCCGTGGGCTTGCGGTTGCCCGGCGGCCGGCACTTCACCACGTTGCACACGTAGGTGTCGCTCTGGCTGTCAAGCCCGGCGGCGGCCAGCAGCTGCTCGAGCAGCTGGCCGGAGCGACCCACAAAGGGAAGCCCCGCCAGATCCTCCTGGGCACCCGGCCCCTCGCCGATCAGCATCAGCCGGGCGGTTGGATTGCCTCGGCTCACCACCACCTGCTGGCGGCCCGCCGCCAGGCCGCAGCGGCGGCAGGCAGCGCAGGAGCGGGCCAGCTGCTGCAAGGGGTCGCGCGGCGGGAGTGGGGAAGTCATCAAGGACCAGTGGTGACGCTCAGCAACGAACTGCCCCTTTCGTGCCAGCTCGAACCGTAGGTGGAGAAACCGTGCGGCAGGATGGATTTCAGTGCTGAAGCCGCGCATCCCGATGCCGGACACAGGGATGTTCGCCGCACCCACCACCAACACCCCTGGGCTCTCCGCCCGAGCGAGGGCGCTGCAGCCCTCCCTCACCCTGGCGATTGCCGCCCGCGCCAAGGCCCTCAAGGCCGACGGCCACGACATCTGCAGCCTCAGCGCCGGCGAACCGGACTTCGACACGCCCGCCTTCATCCGTCAGGCCGCCACCGCGGCCCTGGAGGCGGGCCACACCCGCTACGGCCCCGCCGCCGGCGAACCGGCCCTGCGCGAAGCGATCGCCGCCAAGCTGAGCCAGGAAAACGGCGTAGCCACCACCGCCGACCAGGTGCTGGTCACCAATGGCGGCAAGCAGGCCCTCTACAACCTGTTCCAGGTGCTGCTGGAGCCTGGCGACGAGCTGCTGCTGCCGGCGCCCTACTGGCTCAGCTACCCCGAAATCGCCCGACTGGCCGGAGCCTCGGTAGCGCTGATTCCCAGCTCAGCGGCCCAGGGATTTCGGCTCGATCCCGCCGCTCTGGAAGCGGCCATCACCCCGGCCAGCAAGCTGCTGGTGCTCAACAGCCCCGGCAACCCCACCGGCATGGTGCTGAGCCGGCCAGAGCTGGAGGCGATCGCCGCGGTGCTGCGCCGCCATCCCCAGGTGGCGGTGGTGTGCGACGAGATCTATGAGTTTCTGCTGGCTCCTGGCCACAGCCACCACAGCTTTGCCGCGGTGGCACCCGACCTGGCCGATCGCATCTTCACCGTCAACGGCTTCGCCAAGGGCTGGGCCATGACCGGCTGGCGCATCGGCTGGCTGGTGGGTGCACGGTCGGTGGTGGCCGCCGCCAGCGCCCTGCAGAGCCAGAGCACCAGCAACGTGTGCAGCTTTGCCCAGTTCGGTGCCCTGGCCGCGATCAGCGCCTCCCGCGACTGTGTGCGCGCCATGGCCGCCCAGTTCGATGAGCGCCGCAGCCTGCTGACGGCGGGACTGATGGCGATCGAACGGCTGGAACTGCTGCCGCCGGAGGGAGCCTTCTACGCGTTCCCCGACGTGAGTGCCTACGGCCTCGAGTCCATGACCCTGTGCAATCGCCTGCTTGATGAGGTTGGTCTGGCGGTGGTGCCCGGCGTGGCCTTCGGCGACGACCGCTGCATCCGCCTGTCCTGCGCCGCCGGACCTGCCACCATCCAGGACGGCCTGGCGCGCTTGCAGCGCTTCTTGGCCAGCCTGTAGCGCCAGCCGATGGCGGAGGATTGGGTCGTTTCCGAGCCACTCCTGCCTTGATCACACGAGAACGTTGGGCCGTTGCACTCGCCGGCCTCCTGCTGATCGGTCTGCTCCCAACGGCCTGCTCCAATCCCTCCGATCGCGGATCTTCAGCCCCCGGCACAGGGGCCGACCTCGCGGTGCAGCCGCAAGACAAGCGGGTGCTGCGCATCAGCGCCATTCCCGATCAAAACCCCGAAAAACTGAATCGGCTGTACGGCCTTGTGGCCGATGAACTGAGCGAGCAGCTGCAGGTGCCGGTCAAGTTCATCCCGGTCACCGATTACACCGCCGCGGTGACCTCTTTCCGCACCGGCGATCTCGACCTGGTGTGGTTTGGCGGACTCACCGGCGTGCAGGCCTGGCTGCAGAAGCCCGGCGCCCGCGCCCTGGCCCAGCGTGACATCGACCGCTCTTTCCACAGCGTGTTCATCGCCAACCCCCGCAGCGGCCTCAAGCCAATCAGCGGCGTGAACGGCCTGCGCGAACTGAAGGGCAAGCGCTTCACCTTCGGCTCGGAAAGTTCTACATCAGGCCGGCTGATGCCGCAGTTTTATCTCAATGAAGCGGGCGTGCAGCTCAATGATTTTGCCGGCGGCGCACCGGGCTTCAGCGGCAGCCACGACGCCCTGATCGCCCTGGTGAAAAGCGGCACCTACGATGCCGGCGTGGTCAATGAAGAGGTGTGGACAAGCACGCTCAAGGCCGGGAAAGTAACTACCCAACAAGTCATCCCGATCTGGCGCACCCCTGGCTACGCCAACTACACCTGGGTGGTGCAACCCAATCTTGACCAAGAGTATGGCAAGGGCTTTACCATCAAACTTGAGCAGGCCTTTGTGGGGCTCAAAGCCAGCAACCCTCGCCAAGCCCAGATCCTCGACTTGTTCGGTGCTGAGCGCTTCGTGCCAGCCAGCAACGACCAATACAAGGCCATCGAATCCGTGGGACGCCAGATCGGCAAGATCCGCTAACAGGCCCCACGCCCAGGCTGGCCACGCTGGGTGCCAGACCATTCACAATTGACGCATCCCGGTGCCTCTGTCTGTGGTCTGGTTGATCGATCTGGTGCTGCTACTGGCTGGCCTGGTGCTCTGGCGCCGGGCGGGCAACGAGGGCGATGAGGCGTGGTCGTTGTTTCTGCGCAGCATCGCCTCCCTCGATCTGGCCTTCATCGCCTTCGGCAATGGCCAGCTGTTGCTGGAGATTCCCCTGCTGGCGGTGGCCCTGGCGCTGCCCTCGGCGGCCAGCCTTGAGCGGCGGCGCTTCTAATCCGGCCATGAACCCCCGCGGCCCCGATCTGATTGAGATGAGCCTGGTGGCTTTGATCCTGGCGCTGATCGTCTATCGACTCACCCTGGCCTGACCTCACCTTGCCGTCCCTGCTGAGCCTGGAGTCCATCACCGTGCGGGGGCGCACCCAGCCGCGGCTGGATGGGGTGTCGCTGCAGCTAGAGCCCGGCGAGCGGGTGGCCCTCTTGGGGCCCAGCGGCGCCGGCAAGAGCACCTTGATTGCGGTGGCCAACGGCCTGCTCGCCCCGGATCACGGCCAGGTGCGGTGGCAGGGCGAACCCCGGGCCCGCAGCCGCCGCGCCCGTCGCCGCCAGCAGGCCCGCATCGGCACCCTCTGGCAGGACCTGCGCCTGATCGAGGAGCTGACGGTGCAGCAGAACCTCAACGCCGCCCGTCTGGCGGCGTGGGGCTGGCCGCGGGCCCTGCTCAACCTGCTGCTGCCCCTGGACACCCCGGCCTGCGCAGAGGTGCTGCAGCGGCTGGATCTGGATCCGGCCCTGCTCAACCAACCGGTGTCGGCGCTCTCAGGCGGCCAGCGGCAGCGGGTGGCCCTGGCCCGGCTGCTGCGCCAGGAGCCGCTGCTGCTGCTGGCCGATGAACCCCTGGCCAGCCTGGATCCGCGCCTGGCTGCCGATCTGCTCACCCTGCTGCTGGAGCTGGCCGGCCCGCCGCGGGGCCTGCTGCTGAGCCTGCACCGCCCCGACCTGCTGACGGGTTTCGATCGGGTGGTGGGGCTGCGGGATGGGCGTCTGGTCTTCGACCAACCCTGCGCCAGCCTGGATCCTGGCCAACTCGAGGCGCTCTACGCCGGCGCTGAACCATGAGGCCCGCTGCGCCCCTGTGGGTGCTGCTGCCCGCCCTGGTGCTGCTGCCGGTGCTGGCCCTGCTGCCCGGGATCAGCCATGGCGGCGGCTGGGAGCTGGTGGGGCAGTTTGCGGCGGCAGCGCTGCAGCCCTCCCTCGATCCGCTGGTGCTGAGGTCGGTGCTGGGAGGGCTGGGCGTGACCGCAGGCATCGCTCTGCTGGGCTGGGCCGGCAGCCTGGTGCTGGGCCTGGGGCTCGGCATCGCCAGCTCCCGGGTGGTGTGGCGCACCTGCACGGGCAGTGCCGCCCCGGCCGGTTGGATCCGCCGCCTGCTGGCCCTGCCCCGCTCGCTTCACGAACTGCTCTGGGGGTTGCTGCTGCTGCAGCTGGTGGGCCTGCAACCGGAGGTGGCGGTGGTGGCGATCGCGATTCCCTTCGGGGCCCTGGTGGCCAGGGTGGTCAGCGACCTGCTCGACACCCTGCCCATCGCGAGCCTGGAGGCCCTGCGCTCTGGCGGAGCCCCGGCCCCGGCGGCCCTGCTCACGGCCCTGGGGCCGCCGCTGCTGCCCCAGGTGATCAGCTACAGCGGCTATCGCCTCGAGTGCGCCCTGCGCAGCGCCACCCTGCTGGGGGTGTTCGGCCTGGGGGGTCTGGGCACCGAGCTGCGGCTCACCCTGCAGTCGCTGGCCTTCCGTGAGCTCTGGACCGGCCTGTGGCTGCTGCTGCTGTTGATGCTGCTGCTCGAAGCGCTGCTGGGCTGGCTGCGGCGCCGCTGGGCCATGCCGGCGCGGCTGGGGCTGCGTCAGCGAGCCGTGGGACGGCAGGCGCGCGAGCTGGTGGCCGCGGGCCTGGCCCTGCTGCCGCTGCTGGCGGTGGTGGCCTGGCGGCTGGAGGTAGAGCCCGCCGCCTTGTTGCAGTGGCAGGGCCTACCCCCCCTGGGCCCGGCCGACTGGGGCGCCGTGGCCGCCTTGCCCTGGCCAGGCCTGATCGCCAACACCGTGCTGTTAACGGTGCTGGCCGCGGCCCTGGCCGTGGGTCTGGCACCCCTGCTGCTGTTGGTGGTCGCGCCCTGGCCGATTGGGGGCGCTTTGGTGCGCGGGCTCTGGGCCCTGGGCCGGCTGTGGCCGCCACCACTGACCGCCCTGCTGCTGCTGTTTGTGCTCCAGCCCGGGGTGCTCACCGGCGCCCTTGCCCTGGGGTTCCACAACCTCGGCATCCTCGGCCGCTTGCTGCTGGAGGCCGCTGAAACCACTGGCGCACCCCAGCAGCAGGCCCTGCTGGCCGCCGGCGGCGGGCCGCGCCTGGCCCTGCTCTACGGCCGCTTCAGTGGCCTGGCCCGCCCCTACCTGGCCTACGGCGCCTACCGGGCCGACGTGATCCTGCGGGAATCGGTGGTGGTGGGTCTGGTGGGCGCCACCGGTCTGGGCAGCCAGCTGCTCGAGGCCCTCAGTTCGTTTGCCGGCGACCAGCTGCTGGCGCTGGTGCTGGCCTATGCGTTGCTGACGCTGCTGGGGGAAGATCTGAGCGATCGCGCCCGCCTGTGGCTGTTGGAGACCCCCCATGGTGATGGCCATCCCCAGGAAGCTGGTGGCGCTTGGCGATAGCGGTGTGTTCGGCTGGGGCGACCCGCTGGAGGGGGGCTGGTGCGAGCGGCTGCGGCGCCATTGGATGGACCTGCCGGGCGGCCCGGTGCTCTACAACCTGGGCGTGCGGGGCGACGGGCTGGAGCGGCTGGCTGCTCGCTTGAGCGCCGAAGTGGGTTGCCGCGGAGAGCTGCGGCGCCAGCAGCCCCAGGGAATCCTGCTGGGGATCGGGCTCAACGACACGGCCCGGGTGGGACGGGCTGATGGCCGGCCCCAGCTCGATGCCGAGGGCTTTTTGTTTGGCCTGCAGCAGCTGCTGCAACAGGCCCGAGCGATCGCCCCGGTGCACGTGATCGGGCTTACACCGGTGGAGGAGGCCGCCATGCCCTACGCCGACGTGCTCTGGTATTCCCTAGCCGACATCCGCCGCTACGAGGGCCTGCTGGAGGAGGCCTGCCTGGAAGCCGACGTGCCGTTCCTCCCCCTGCTGAAGGGATTGCTGGCCGATCCCGACTGGCCTCAGTGGCTGAGCAGCGATGGCCTGCATCTCAACAGCGACGGGCATCGTCAGGTGTATGAGCGGGTGCGCAACTGGCCGGCCCTGCTGACCTGGGCAGATCTGCAGCCCCTGCACGGCCAGACGCCTCTGGCCTACTGAGGGGCGATCCCCCATTTGGGTGAGCGCAAGTCCCCCGCGCGGGGGAAGCGACGGTTGGGGCACCGCGGCGACGGTGAAAACACCGACGTCTCGCCCTCCATGGCACCCGCTCCGAAGGTCCCCGCTCCCCAGTCTCTTGCTCCCAAGCCCACCGCATCAACACTCGCCGCATCCGAACTTCACGCGCGCAACCGCAGCTGGCTCGAAGCCATGGCAGCCAGCCCCGACGCCACCACCCGACTGCTGTGGCGCAATGCCCTGGTGGAGCACAACCTGGCCCTGGTGCGCATGGTGGCCCAGCGCCACACCCGCCGCAGTGGCCAGCCCTTCGACGACCTAGTGTCGGCCGGAGGCCTTGGCCTGATCCGGGCCGTGGAGGCCTTCGACCTGCGCCAGCGCTGCAACTTCAGCAGCTTCGCCGTGCCCTACATCGAAGGGGCCATGCGCCACGACGTGCGCGACCACGGCCAACCGCTGCACACACCGCGGCGGCTGCGGGAACTGCAGCAACGGGCCCGGCGCCTGCAGGAGCAGCGCCGCGGCCAGGGTCTGGCTCCCCTGCAAACGGCCCAGCTCGCCGAGGAGCTTGGCTGCACCCCGACCCAGCTCCAGGAGGCCGCAGCGGTCCAGCGAGCCCTGCAGGTGCGCAGCCTCGATGCCCCGCTGTCCGGCAGCGATGGTGAGGAGGCCAGCTGCCTGCTCGACCAGCTGGCCGCTGGCCGTAGCGCCCATGACGCAGACAGCACAGCGGGTTGTGCAACGGGTTGTTCAACAGGCTGGGCAACAGCAGGAGCAACACCCCACACCGAATCAGACACCCACACAGACTCAGACTCAGAGCAGCAGCTGCAGTGCCGCTGGTTGCACAGCCAGCTCGCCCGCCTCAACCGGCTGGAGCAGCGGCTGCTGGAGGGGCGCTGGATGGAGGGCCTGAGCTGGAGCGAGCTGGCCCTGGAGCTGCGGCTCACCAGCTGCCAGGCCAAGGTCCGGGGGGATGCCCTGCTGGCCTGGCTTCAGGAGGCCGCCGCCAGCACCAGCGGGGCCAGCAGCAGCGGAGCCAGTGCCATGGCGAGCAGGGCGGCAATCGCCGTCTGAATCCCATTCACCAGTTCGTTGCTGAGCCAGGCCCAGCGCTGCTGAGCACTGGCGCCGATCAGGCTTTCAATCAGGGTGGCGGCCAGTCCCACCAGGGTGATCAGCAGCCAGACGGCTCCTGGGTTGACGGCACTGGAGCTGACCGAACTGCCAGCCCCCAGGCCCAGCACCAGCATCAGCGCCGCCATCAGGCCGCTGCCCGCGAGGCTGGCGGCGGTGCCCTCGAGGCTGATCGCCCCTTCGGTGCCCGGCGGCACGGGGCGCAGGGAGGTGATCAGCACCGTGTGGCGCCCCCAGCGCTTGCCGATCTCGCTGCCGCAGGTGTCGGCGAACTTGGCGGCGAAGCTGGCGGCAAAGCCGAGCAGCAGCAAGGGCTGCCAAGACGGCGGCGCCAGCACCGTCGCCATCGCCAGCAGGGCGCCGGTGGCCGCCGAACCCCAGACGTTCTCCGGCCCCCGGGCCCCACCCCGCCCCTCCGCCAGACCGCGGGCCTGCTTGGTGCGGAAGCCCAGGCGGGTCACCAGGGATCCCAAGGCCAGATAGAGCACCACCGCCAGCCAGCCCCTCAGCCCAAGGCAGCCCCACAGCAGGCTGCCGAGGATGCCGGCGTGCACCCAGCCGGCCCGGGTGAGCAGGGGCAGGCGCTGGGCCACGCCGATCAACAGGGTGTTCAGGGCCAGGGCCACCAACCAGTGGCTCCAGGGGGGGGGGGCCACCAGGACTGGGGCGGGGATCGGCACGGGGCGGCGACGGCGCCATCAAAGTGTGTTGCATAGCGCGACCAGTGGCGCAGCTGGGGAGCGGGGCAGCGGATAATCGACCTACGACGCTGCTGCCGTGATGGTGTTCAACCGCAAGGCCTCCTTCTTCCTAGACCTGGGCAGTGAAGGCGCCGAACCGGCCAAGGTGGCCATCGCCGAACCCAAAGTCCCGCCAACCAAGTCAGCCGAGGGCCAGAGCGCGCCGATCCAAATCCCTGCAGCCACCCCCGCACCCAGTCAGGCCAGCGCCAGCAGCAGCCTCACCACGGCCGAAGCCATTGCCGCTGAGCTGCGGGCGGCCCAGGAGGCCCTGCCCCCGCCCAGCAACGCCACCTTTGCCCCCGACTGCCTCAATCCGGCCAACACCCTGCGCAGCCGCCGCCGCCTGGCTGGCGCCAACCTGGCCGGCTTCAAGGAGATGGCCTCCGGCATGTTCCGCAACTAGGGCAACCGCTGGGCACGCCAGTGGCTGAGCAGGGCTGCTGCAGCCACGGCGGCCGTGCTGCAGCGCAGGATTGTGTCGCCCAGGCTCACGGCTTGCCAGCCGTGCTCCCGGGCCAGGTCCTCTTCCTGCGACGTCCAACCACCCTCCGGTCCAATCGCCACCGTCAGGGCTCCTGGCAGGCCATCGGGTGTGGAACCGAGAGCTGCCAACGCCTCCGCCAACAGGGGCGTGCTGCTCTGGCGCGTGGTGCAGAGCCATCCCCGGCCTGGGCCGCCTGGCGGTGGCCCCCCCAGCAGCTCCTGAGCCGGCAGCGATGGGGCCAGTACGGGCTGCCAGAGCCGCTCGCATTGCTCCAGCGCCTCCCGCAGGATGGTGCCTGAGCGGCCCGGCGTGAGGGGTTCAGGGTCGACGCTCCGCTCGGCCTGCAGGGGGATCAGCCGGTCGATCCCCAGTTCGCAGACCATGCGCAGCAGCACATCGGCATCCCGCCGGGGCAGGGCCACCGCCAGCTCCAGGGGCACCGCCGGCGGCGGCTCCATCTGCAACGGAGCCGCCAGGGGTTGCTCCAGGTGGGCGCGATCGTTGGCTTGCAACACCGCACTCCAGAGCCGGCCGGCCCCGTCCACCACCGCGAAGCGATCGCCGGGGCGCAACCGCAACACGCGGCCGAGGTAGTGGCCCTCGGCCCGTTCGAGGCTGAGGGCCAGGGCGCCCGATCCAGCCGCAGCAGCAGCCAGGCGCTCCGGGGCGATCAGCAGGCGTCGCAGTTCGCGAGCCACAGCGCCGGCTAGCTCCAGGCCTCGTTGCCGGACGCATCTTCTTCCTCAGCGTCAGCGTCCTCGTCGGCGTGCTCGTCCTGATCATCGATGGCATCCAGGCCCGCAAACATCGCTTCGGGCTGCTCCTCAATCGGCCAGTCGTCATTGAGGCCGCCGATCAGCAACTCCTCGATCTCCAGCACGTCGTTGTTGAGCTGACCCAGGGCATTGATCAACACATCCAGGGCGAAGGCATCGCTGGTGCCCAGGTCCACCCAACAGCGGGCCCAGTCGTCCTGGTATTCCATCGGGCCCATGTTGTGCATCAGGGCCGGCAAGGCGGACGCTGCCGCCTCATGGCTGTAGGCCATCCAGCCCAGCTCCGCCCCCTCCTCATGGGCCTGGAGGTTTTCGGCGTTGAAGCCGCCCAGCTTGCCCAGGAAAAACCAGCTGTCGAAAGCGGTTTCCAGATAGCCCCGCTCCCCTGAGCCCAGGGGATGGGGGAAACGCATCCAGATCCAGCAATTAAAGGGGTTGAACTCGCGGAAGCGCACCTCCATGGCAGAGCGGGATCGGGGGGAAGACTGGCTCCATCAAACACGCCCGGCGGCATGCTGGGTCGATGCTCGAGCTGCGCAACGTCTGCTATCAGCCCGCTACGGCGCAGGAACCGGTGCTCAAAGGCGTCAACTTGACCCTGCCGGTGGGCCGCGCCGTGCTGGTGGCCGGCCGCAGCGGCAGTGGCAAAACGACCCTATTGGAGGTGATCAGCGGCCTGGCCGAGGCCTCCGCCGGCCAGCTGCTCTGGGATGGACAGCCCCTCAACGGCCGCCAACGCCGCTGGCTGTGCGGCCTGGTGTTTCAATTTCCGGAGCGCCATTTCCTCGGCCTCAGCGTGGGCCAGGAGCTCAAGCTCGGCCACCGGCGGCTAACGGCCGAGCAGGCCCAGAACGCACTGCAGCTGGTGGGGCTGGAGGGCCTCTCGCTGCAGCAGGCGCCAGAGCAGCTCAGCGGCGGCCAGCAGCGGCGGCTCGCCCTGGCGGTGCAGCTGTTGCGCAATCCTCAGGTGCTGCTGCTGGATGAGCCCACCGCCGGCCTCGACTGGGCCGTGCGACGCGAGGTGCTGGAGCTGCTGGCCGCCCTGGCCGAGGAGCGGGCCGTGCTGGTGGTGACCCACGAACCCGAGCTGTTCAGAGGCGTGATCGATGGGGGCTGGCGGCTGGAGGCGGGCCAGCTGAGTGAGCTCCGTACGATGCCTTCACATCGAAACGGCGAGCCTTGAGCGATCAGCTGCTGCGGGCCACGGCCGCCGGCGGGGGCATCCGGATGGTGGCGGTGAGCACCACCCACACCAGCCGCACCGCCCAGGAGCGCCACGGCCTCTCCTTCCTCACCACGGCCCTGCTGGGCCGTGCCATGACGGCGGGGCTGCTGCTGGCCAGCTCGATGAAGGTGGCCCATGGCCGCGTCAACCTGCGCATCCAGTCGGACGGCCCGCTGCGGGGGCTGATGGTGGATGCGGGCCGCGACGGCAGCGTGCGCGGCTATGTGGGCCATCCCGGCCTGGAGCTGGATCTGGTGAGCGAGCCCGACGGGCTGCATCACTTCGATTTCCGCACCGCCACCGGCACCGGCTATCTCCACGTGGTGCGGGATCTGGGCGAAGGCGCGCCGTTCAGCTCCACCGTTGAGCTGGTGAGCGGTGGCATCGGCGACGATCTGGCCTCCTACCTGCTGCATTCGGAGCAAACCCCCTCGGCGGTGTTCGTCGGCGAGCAGATCGACAGCAGCGGCGTGCGCTGCAGCGGTGGCGTGCTGGTGCAGGTGCTGCCCAAGGCTGCCCGGGAACCGGCCCTGGTGGCCCTGCTGGAAGAGCGCTGCCGCGAGGTGCAGCACTTCAGCCAGCGGCTGGCCGCCTGCGAGGGGCAGCTGCATAGCCTGCTGGAGGACATCTTCCCCGACCTCGATCCCCAACCTCTCGACGACCGTGCAGCCTGCACGCCGGTGCGCTTCCACTGCCCCTGCAGCCGCGAGCGCAGCGTCGGTGCCCTCAAGCTGCTGGGCCACGACGAACTCAGCGCCATGCTGGCCGAAGACGGCAAGGCTGAACTCACCTGCCACTTCTGCAGCGCGGTGTACGAGGTGGATGGAGGCGAGCTCCAGGAGCTGATCGACGAGCTCACCCCCGCCTGATGGCGGGAAGCAGCAGCTGGGCCGTGGCCTGGTAGATCCGGTCCTCCAATACCGAGAGGATCGACTGGCCCGGCACCATCTCACCGGTGCCATCCAGCAGGCGAATGATCAGGTTCAGATGTTGCAGGGCAGAGCGGGTGTCCGGATCGCGCAGGTCAACCTGCCAAGGCCGATGCAGGTCGAGCAGGGCTCGCTCCAGGCTGAGGGCGCGATCCTGGTCCACCAGATAACGCGCTAAGAGGGGCCGATTGAGGTTGTAGGCAATGCCAACGTGAGGGTGGGTGCGCACCTACATCGCCTCGCCCGGCAGATACATGAGCGAGCGGCCCGCTTCAGCCGAAAACGAGCGACCACCAATGCGGTAGTCGATCCGGCCGAGCTGCAGAAACGCCATCACGGCCTCGTGGTGGTCATCCACCAGGGCAGCCGTGGGCGTGCAGGCCATCGCCGTAAGGCCGATGTCACCCACCAGGCGCAGGGCCGAGCGCTGGGCCAGCGTCACGCGGTTGGCGCAGGGCTCGAGCCGACGCAGGTTCATCGCCAGCGAGAGCCTCTCGTGCAGCTCATCCAGGTTGTCGAACAGCTGGGCCTCGCCATCGCCGAACGGCAACTGGGCGACGGCCACCCAGCCCGCTGAATCAACAACTGGGCCCAGACCGTGCATGGTGCTCAGCTGCGCTCGTTACCGATCAACAGGGCCCCCAGCAGCAACAGCAGCAGAGCCGGCAGGCTCTGGACCTGCAGGGGCGTCAGAGGCAGGCCCAGGGGCAGGCTGGTGGAGAGGGCACCGGCCAGAATCGCTCCAACCAACAGGCCAAGGCAGAGCAGGCCAAAGCCCCAGCCCACAGCTGCCAGAAAGCGGCGATTCCGCCACTGCAGGTTGATCACCGCCATGGCAGTGGCCAGGGCTAGCACCAGATCCGGGGGGAAACCCGGAGCCAACAGCAGCAGGAGCAGCAACACCCCGGCGGTCGCCAGCGGGAACCACCGCTCCCGGCCACTGGCCAAGGCGAGGCCCGGCAACTTGAGCTGGGGCGCTGCCATCCGAGGCAGGGGCAGCTGGGGCAGCGCCGCCACCGCCAACTTCGGCGGTGGCGGGGCCAATTGTTCGCGCTGGGAGGCGGATTTGGCGGCACTGCTGACACGGCCCTGTTGACGCTCCTTGAGCCGCTCCATCAACACAGCGTCGTAGGCCGCCTCAATGCGGGAGCGGGCCATCGTGTCATCGCCTACCTCCTCAAGGCGGGCCAGTTTGGCAGCCTGCACCGCATCGAAACTGGCATCAGACGGAACACCCAACCGCTCATAGGGGCCCGAGGGGTCGGCCGCCGGAGAGGGCTGATCGGAGCGTTGAGTCATGACGAGCCGCGTCGCGGCACCAGGGAGATTGCAGGACGTTGCCTGGGCTAGAGCGTATCGAGACTTGGCTAAAAAAGGGGCTCACTGCAGCGGAAACCGGCTTCGAGCTGCAAATGGCGGCGGCAATGTTCCGCCTCTTC
Source organism: Cyanobium sp. Alchichica 3B3-8F6 (assembly GCF_024346435.1). Lineage (NCBI taxonomy): Bacteria > Bacillati > Cyanobacteriota > Cyanophyceae > Synechococcales > Prochlorococcaceae > Cyanobium > Cyanobium sp. Alchichica 3B3-8F6. The sequence goes on from NZ_JAGQCZ010000001.1 coordinate 197,480, forward strand.
TGCACCGAGGCGCTTGCGGTGCTTGAGCAGGGGCAATTGGGGGGGAAGGTGGCTCCCCTCCCGCATCTCCACCGTGGTCGCACCGATAGGTCCCTGGGCGGGCAGGAAACTCACGTAATCGCAGCCCCCGTCCGGGCGGGGACGCACCAGCCAGAGTGGCTTGGGCATCGCTGTGATGGTTTGTTACGCATCAGTCTGGCGCGCTCCCTGGCTGGCCGTGGACCCACCTGCCCCTAGAGCCCGATCGGCTCAACCCCACTCACCACCGGCGCCACGGCGCTCAACTCCAGCTCCGGATGCTCCTCCAAGAGCTGGTTGAGGTTCCAGTCGTTCTTGAACAGCAGCACCGGCCGCCTCCAGGCGTCGCGCACGGTTTTGCAGTTGAAAATCCGCCCCACCTTTTCAAGCTCGCTCCAGCCACCCACCACCCAGCGGGCCACCGCGAAGCCCAGGGGCTCCAGGCGCGTCTGCACGCCGTATTCATGCTCGAGGCGGTACTGGACCACCTCGAGCTGCAGCTGGCCCACCGCCGCCAGGATCGGATCGCGCTTGCTCTCGTCGGTGTCGTACAGGATCTGCACCGCGCCCTCCTCCCGCAGCTCGTTCACCCCCTTGCGGAAGCTCTTGAAGGCCGAGGGGTTGGGGTTGCGCAGCCAGGCGAAGATCTCTGGGCTGAAGCAGGGAATGCCCTCGTATTCCACCTTGGGGCCCAGATAGAGGGTGTCGCCGATGGCGAACATGCCGGGGTTGTTCAGACCGATCACATCGCCGGGGTAGGCGTCCTCCACCACCTCGCGGTCCTGGCCGAACAGCTTCTGGGGGCGCGAGAGGCGAATCGCCTTGCCGGTGCGGGCGTGCTGCACCGTCATGTCCTTTTCAAACTTGCCGGAGCACACCCGCACAAACGCCACCCGGTCGCGGTGGCGGGGATCCATGTTGGCCTGCAGCTTGAACACAAAACCGCTGAAACCCGCCGCCACCGGCTCGATCGACCCGGCGCTGCTGGCCCGGGCGATGGGTTTTTGGGCCAGCTCCAGGAAGGCATCGAGAAACGGCCGCACGCCGAAGTTGGTCATGGCCGAGCCGAAAAACACGGGGCTGAGCTCACCGGCATGCACCAGCTCCAGGTCGAGGTCGGCCCCAGCCCCCTCCAGCAACTCCAGTTCCTCCAGAGCCTGAGCCAGCAGTTCCGGCTCCACGGCACCTGAGTCGCGGGCCTCCTCCACCGACAGCACCTTTTCCTCGCTCTGGCGTCCCCGCTCGGCCCGCTCAAACAGGATCACGTCATGGCTGCGCCGGTCGATCACACCGCGGAAGCGATCGCCGCTGCCGATCGGCCAGTTCACCGGCAAGCAGGCCAGGCCCAGCTGCTGCTCGATCTCATCGATCAGTTCGAGCGGCTCCCGGCCCGGCCGGTCCATCTTGTTGATGAAGGTGAAGATCGGGATGCTCCGCATCCGGCACACCTCAAACAATTTGCGGGTCTGGGGCTCGAGCCCCTTGGCCGCGTCCTCGAGCATCACCGCGTTGTCGGCGGCCGCAAGGGTGCGATAGGTGTCTTCGGAGAAGTCCTGGTGGCCTGGGGTGTCGAGCAGGTTGACCGTGCTGCCCGAGTAGTCGAACTGCAGCACGGTGGAGGTGATCGAGATGCCGCGCTGTTTCTCCAGCTCCATCCAGTCGGAGGTCACCTTCCGCTGCTCCCCCTTGGCCTTCACGGCACCGGCTTGCTGGATGGCACCGCCGTAAAGCAGCAGCTTTTCGGTGAGGGTGGTCTTGCCCGCGTCCGGGTGGGAAATGATTGCGAAATTGCGGCGCCGGGCCACGGCCTCGGCCAAGGCCGCCAGTTCGGGAGAGCTCGTCATGGGGTCAGCCTGCCAGGCCATTCACGCGATGCGCCCCCACACCTCCAGGTAGCGCTGCTGCCGCGGCGCCACCTGCAGCTGTCCCGCCAATCCCGCCTGCTCAAGCTGCCCCACCACCTCCTCAGGCGTGAAGGCGGCATGCAGGGAGGCCCGGTAGTCGTGGCGCAACACCTCCGGGGCACCCCCCATCTGCTCGGCCACCAGGGCCTCCACCGCCGCGGGGCTGGCAGGGCGGCGCAGATCCTGCACAACCACAAAGGCCCCTGGTGCTGCCAGCTGGGCCACGGCCCGCCAAAGCCCCCCCGGATCATGCAGATGGTGCAACAGGCTGTTGCTCACCACCGCCGAGAAGGCAGCGGCCAGGGAGCCCGGCTCGGCCAGGGGCAGCAGTGCCTGCTGAAACTGCAGCCGTTCTGCCAGCCCAGGCTCAGCCGCAAGCCGCTCCTGGGCCAGGGCCAGCATCCGCGGCGCGCCATCGAGTCCGAGCACGCGCGCCAGCGGCCAGCGCCGAGCCAGGCGGAGGCTGATGTTGCCGGGGCCGCAGCCCAGATCCACCAGCCGCCCGCCGGGATCACCGCCGCAGAGCGCCGATAGGCGATCCAGCATCGCCTGGTCGGAGGCGTCGAAATCGGCGGCGCCATAGGCCTGCACCTGGTCGGCCCCATCCATCAATTCCGGCTCGGGGATTCGCTGCATCGGCACACCACACCTGCCTTGCCAGTCTGGGGGCGCCGGCGGGGCCGCGCACTGTTGCTGGTGTCAACGCTGTCTTGCACACCCCACTGGTGGCGTTATGGTTCGGCTCACCATCAGGCCATACCACCTGTGACCCTCTCCGCTACGCCCCCCACAGCCGCCAGTGCTGAGAAGGCCTTTGCCGCCCCCAGCGGCAGACCGGCGGGCGCAGCCCAAGACTTTCCGGCCACCGCTCCTGCAGCCAATCCGGTCTTCTATCGCACCTACAGCCGCAAAACCGAAACTGGCCGGGAGAGCTGGCATCAGGTGGCCGAGCGCAACCTCGGCGGACTGCGCCGCCTGGGTGATCTGAACGATGCGGAAGTGGACCTGCTGCGCCGCATGCAGCAGCAGCAGAAGGCCCTGCCCTCCGGCCGCTGGCTGTGGATCGGTGGCACTGAATGGATCGAGCGCAGCGAAAACTTCTCCGGCTCCTACAACTGCACCTCCACCAACCTGGTGGACTGGGAAGCCTTCGGGTTAATGATGGACCTGGCGATGATGGGCTGCGGCACCGGCGCCATCATTGAGCCCCATCTGATCAACCGTCTGCCGGCGGTCCGCAATCGCCTCAGCGTCACCGGCGTCACCGACATCGGTGCCACCCCAGCGGATCAGCGCCAGGACCACACCAGCCACACCATCGAGGGCAACCGGGTGGCGATCAAGGTGGGCGACACCCGTCGCGGCTGGGTGGACAGCTACCAGCTGCTGCTCAACCTCTGCAGCGACGCGCGCTTCGACGCCAACAGTCCGATTGAGATCGCCGTTGATCTCTCTGATGTGCGCCCGGTCGGCGAAACCCTCAAGGGCTTCGGCGGCATGGCCAACCCGGTGAAGCTGAAGGATCTCTACGGCCGGGTGGCCCAGATCCTCAACAAGGCCCAGGGCCGCCAGCTCACCTCGGTGGAGTGCTGCCTGCTGATCGATGAGGCCGCCGTCACGATCGTGGCCGGCAACATCCGTCGCAGCGCCGGCATGCGCCAATTCAGTGCTGAAGACAACTCCGCCGCCGGCGCCAAGGAGAACCTCTGGCAGCAGGACAGCGAGGGCAACTGGAGCATCGATCCAGAACGCGACGCCCTGCGCATGGCCAACCACACCCGTGTCTTCCACAGCCGCCCCTCACGGGAGACGGTGCTGGAGGCCGTGATCAAGCAGTTCCAGAGCGGGGAGGGCGCAATCCAGTTCGCGCCTGAGGCCATTGCCCGCTCCAACGCCGACCTGCTGACCACCCCCGAACTGCGCACGGAGTTCATCGGCATCTACTGCGACCAGGGCCGCGAGCAAGCCGGCCGCTGGCTCACAACCCACCACCCCGACATCAGCGCCGCTGAGCTGGAGCACCGCCTGGGGCGCTACGGCCTCAACCCCTGCGGCGAAATCCTCGGCGCCGACTTCCACTGCAACCTGGCGGAGATTCACCTCAACCAGATCGATCCAGCCGACCTGGTCGCCCAGGAGGAGGCCTTCCGCGCCGGCGGCCTGGCCGTGGCCTGCCTGCTCAACCACCGCTTCGAGGTGGAGCGCTACCGCCAGAGCCGCGCCTGGGACCCGATCGTGGGCGTGAGCTTCACCGGTCTGTTCGACTTCTTCGTGCACGCCTTCGGCACCCCCTGGCTGCAGTGGTGGGAAGCGGGCCGCCCCAACACGGAAGCGGGCCTGGCCTTCAAGGCCAAGGAGGCCGAATTCCTCAGCCGCTGGAAGGAGATCGTCAACGAGGCCGTGTGGGATTACTGCGATCGCCACGGCCTACGGCGCCCCAACCGCTGCACCACCGTGCAGCCGGCCGGCACCAAGAGCCTGCTCACCGGCGCCTCCCCCGGCTGGCACCCCCCCAAGGCCCAGCGTTTCATCCGCCGCATCACCTTCCGCAAGAACGATCCGGTGGCGCTGGCCTGCATGGACTACGGCTACACGATCGTGCCGAGCCAGAGCGACAAAGACGAGCAGGGCCGCCTGCTGGACGATCCGTTCGATCCCCGCTGCACCGAGTGGCTGGTGGAGATCCCAACGGAAGTGAGCTGGGCCAACATCCCCGGCGCTGATGCGGTGGAGATCAACAACTTCTCCGCCCTGGCCCAGTTCGATTTCTACATGCAGGTGCAGAAGCACTACACAGCCCACAACACCAGTGCCACGGTGGAGTTCCGCGAAAATGAGATCGAGCCTCTGGCCGAGGCCATCCACCAAGCGATCGACAACGGCGAGGGCTACATCTCCGCAGCGCTGCTAGCCCGGTTTGATGCCAACGCCACCTTCCCGCGGCTGCCGTTTGAACCGATCGACCACGCCACCTACCTGCGCCTCAATGCCGAGGTAGCAGCGCGGCGGCGCACCGATTGCTTCTTCGAAGCCCTGCAGCGCTACGACCGCGGCGAATTGGTGGAAGCTGGTCCGGCCGGCTGCGACTCCGACAAGTGCCTGCTGCCCCTGGCCAAGCCCAGCAACAACTGAGCGAGTCCAGACCTCCCACCATGGGAAAATAGAAAGAGGTGCGGCAGCAGCCGCACCTTGCACCTGGAGAGGTGGTCGAGTGGTTGATGGCTCCGGTCTTGAAAACCGGCGTGCCGAAAGGCACCGTGGGTTCGAATCCCACCCTCTCCGTTGATTCAGTTTTGATTCATTTTTGATTCAGCTCTGTTCCACCTCGGCGTGCATCGCCCAGATCGAGGCCTGCAGGCGGCGTGCCTCATGGTCGAAGCAGTCAGCCAGCTCGGAGGTGCATTCTGGGTCCTGGCGATGGGCCAGGGTTTCCAGCAGCAGAACCTGCAGAACAGCCAGCCGATTGGCATAGCACTGGGTCGTGACGGGAAAGGATTGCATCGCTGAACGTGACATCACGGCATCGCCATCAGCAGACCATTCCTCCGTGCTGCGAGCAGCGGCAGGCTGCACAGTTGGGGCATGACTGCAGCGACAGTGACCCAGAACAAATCCGTTGGGGGAATCCTGAAACAGCCCTGCCCCGGGCATCCAACCCACTGATGAAATGCAACGATGAGAGACAACGCTGATGAGCTGCACACCTGCAGCTGCGGCAAACGGCAGTCCTGAACCAGCCATACCTTGCTTGAGTCGTGTTGCATCTATCGTCCAATGGCCCTGATCAAGTGGGATCCACTGCGGGATATCGAAGACATTGTTGAGCGCTACAGCCGAACGCTCAGCACACCTGTTTTGCGCTCATCCGAGCTCAACCGTGCATCAGAACACCTGGCCAATGGCGAATGGAATCCTCGGGTGGATATCAGTGAAACGGATACAGCTTTTCAGATCAAGGCTGAAGTATCAGGCGTGTGCAAAGAGGACGTCAAAGTAACGCTGGACAACGGCGTGCTCACCCTTCAAGGGGAACGGCACCAGGAACAGGAGGAACACGGATTGCGCTTCCACAGGGTCGAGCGCTGCTACGGCAATTTCATCCGCAGCTTCACCCTGCCCAACAACGTGGATGCCCAGCAGCTCAAGGCCCACTTTCACGACGGACTGTTAGAGGTGGAGATCCCTAAATCCAGCGAAACACAAACCAGCGTGGTGCAAATCCCGGTCGAGTGATGGGCCAGCCGCAATCCCTCCCTTGCTTGCACCTCGATGGCCCACGCCAAAATCGTTCGCCATTTCGAAGCTGCCGGGATCGAGCTCAACGGCCCGCAGCCCTGGGATCCGCAGGTGCACGATCCAGGCCTCTACAGCGATCTGATTCGCAGGGGCAGTTTGGCCCTGGGGGAGGGTTACGTGCAGGGGCGCTGGAACTGCGACCAGCTCGATGGTCTCTTCACCAGGCTGTTGCACCAGAACGGCGGCGAACGTGCCGTGCACGGGCTGGATGCCACGGCGCCGATCCGTCGCAAGCTGCAGGCTTGCAAGGATCAGCTCCTCAATCGGCAATCACCCCAAAGAGCCCATCAGGTGGGACGCCGGCATTACGACGTGGATCCACGGGTGTATGCAGCGATGCTCGATGCCCGGCGCATCTACAGCCGCGGCTACTGGCAACAAGCCCAGACCCCGGTAGCTGCCAGAAAAGATGACGCCTCTGCTGCCATTCAGGCACCCAACATCAACGTAGCTGGATCTGGCTCGATTTCTGGTGGCGGTGGGTTGATCCAGACCTCTTCCGGCTGACGCCAGCAACGCGTCGATCGTGACCACCGGCGGGGATGCCGTTGGCGTGCTTGTTCGTAGACGACAGCACGGTGGCGGCAGATCTCCACAGCCTCACCGTTGTGGCGCTGATGGGGCGTGACGAACTTGATGCCGCTGTGCCGGTGTCGGTGGTTGTACCAGTCCACGAACGCCGCCACCCACTGGCATGCCTCCTGCACGCTGGCGAATGGCCGCCTCGGGTAATCAGGCCGGTACTTTGCGGTTCGGAACAGCGATTCTGAGTAGGGGTTGTCGTTTGACACCCTCGGCCTTGAGAACGACCGCAGCACGCCCAGCTCCTCCAGCCGTGATTCCAGCGTGGCGGCACGCATGGCGTTGCCGTTATCGGCGTGGAGGGTCAAGGGTATCTGGCGCCCCTTGCTGATCCGCTCGCGCAGGCAGGCTCTGCTCACCAGATCGGCTGCAATTGCTGGGTCTTCTCGCTCAGCGACATCCCAGGCCACCACCTTGCGGCTCCACACGTCGATCACCAGATAGAGATAGAGCCACACGCCACGCACTGTTGTTGGCAGGTAGGTGATCTCCCAGCTCCACACCTGATTCGGGCCTGCGGCCCGCAGCCGTGGCACTGGCCTCGGCTCCTGTGGTGGTCGGGCGCGACCGCGGCGATTCGCCTGGCCATGGGCGTGCAACACCCGGTAGAAGCTGCGCTCTGAGCCAATGAACAGGCCCCGGTCCGCAAGGATCGGCACGATCTGCCCGGGGGGCAGCGCAGCGAATTCCGGCTCGTTGCAGGTGAGCAGAATGCGCTGGCGCTCTTCTTCGCTGAGGCGGTGTGACACATTGCGGTAACTGCCTTTGCGGCAGTCCACACCGCCGCCTTCACCGGCAAACTGGCGGCGCCAGCGCTGCAGCGTGGTGAGGCCAATACCCAACAGCAGGGCCAGTTGTCTGGCACGAGCACCAGCGGCAATCCCCTCATCCATGATCTGCAAAGCCTTCTGGCGGGCGTCGGGCGAGGTCAGTCGTCCGCGTCCTCTCCCCAGAAGGCCTGGATCTTTTTTGCTGCCAACAGCAGTGCCGCTGCTTCTGCCAGGGCCTTCTCCTTACGGCGCAGCTCTTGTTTGAGCTGTTTGATTTCACGCTGGTCCTGCTGATGGCGTCGGTCTAGATCCTTCTGCTCTGTCAAGGTGAGCACTGGCTTTTCGTTGGCATCCTGGGATGCTTGACGCCAGCGGTCCACCTGTTCCGGATAGAGGCCCCGCTCACGGCAATAAGCGCTCAGCTCGGTGGCATTCAACCCAGCGGTTTCCAGCACCACCGTGAACTTGTCGGTGGAATCCCATCCCTCTGGTTCCTTTTCGGATGCCGGCACCACCTCTCCTTGCAACCGCCAGGCCTTTCTCCAGTTGTAGAGGCTGGCCACGTGAATGCCCAGCTCTGCTGAAATCTGGGAAACGCTCTGGCGGTTCGGCGGAGTCATACGCCTCCTCACATCAGCCTTAAAGGCCTCGCTGTAACGACGCATTGCCCTGCTCCATCAAGCCCCCTGGTGAAAAAAGTGGTCGGGTTGGAGAGGCGTCAACTTTCCTGGCAGAGGGGGCCCTGGAGGAGGCCCAGGAGCACAAGCTGCGGCTGATCTGCGAAAAACTGGAACTGTCAGCCGGCCAGCGGCTGCTTGATCTGGGCTGCGGCTGGGGAGGCCTGGCGGTGTTCGCCGCCCAGCACTACGGGGTATCGGTGCTGGGCGTCACCGTGTCAGAGCAGCAGGCCGAGGCTTGCCGCACCCAGGCCATGGGACTGCCGGTGGAGGTGCATCTGGCCGACTACCGCTCACCGCTGATCCAAAACGCGGGCCCGTTCGATCGGGTGGTGTCGGTGGGGATGTTCGAGCACGTCGGGCGCCGCAACGACCGCACCCTGTTCGCCACCCTTGACGGCATACTCCAGGACGACGGGCTCTGCCTGCTGCAGACAATCGGCAGCGCCACAACCTGCGATTGGTTCGATCCGTGGATCGACGTCTATATCTTTCCGAACGGACGCCTGCCCTCCGCCATGCAGTTGTGCCGGGGCTGGGAGCCCTGGTTTGTTCTGGAGGACTGGGAGAACTTCGGCGCGGACTACGACAAAACCCTGATGGCCTGGCATGCCAACTTTGAGCGCGCCTGGCCCGATCTGTCACATCACCTGAGCTCTGAATTTCAGCGGCTCTGGCGTTACTACTTGCTCTCCTGTGCAGGCCTGTTCCGCTCGCGGCGAGGGCAGCTGTGGCAAATCGTGCTCTCAAAGCGCACAAGAGATCAAACGTACCGATCGATCCGGCCCCGCAGTTGCGTGCTGGCCGATGACCTGCGGCAAAACAATGGGCCATCTGCTGTAGGAGCCAACCCAGCCAGCCGACCTGCATAGGTTGACCACAGAGCGAGATTTCAGGCATGCAGCGGCAACACCAGGAAACCCTTCATGCGCTGTTTGCCCATCCGATCCAGCGGGGCCTGCACCAGTCTCGGGTGATCGAACTCTGCCGAGCGCTGGGAGCAGAGGTCAGCCAACTCGATCAACATCGCTTGAAACTGCGTTGGCCCCACGGCGACGAAACCTGGCTGCACTGCGGCTCAGGTACGGGCAGCAACACCCTGAATGCCGAGGCGTTGATGCGGTTGCGCCACGTTTTGGAGCAGCAGGGAATCAGCCCCGACCATCCCGAACCGAGCCAAGACATCCAGCGGGGCGACCAGAGCCACCGGCTGGTGGTGCGAATGGACCATCACCAAAGCGATGTCTTTCATCTGGTTGGCGCGGATGTGGAGCACGCCGTCCTGCACCCCCATGGGCTCTGGGCCACGGGCCAACGGCTCAGCCATCGCCACGACCGGGACATCGCCGGCCAACGGGCGCCCCTCGACCACGACTATCTCAAACGAATCGAGCAGGCCATCGCGCAGGCGGAGGTGGTGTTGCTGGTCGGCCATGGCAAGGGCCAGAGCAACATGGCGGAGGTGCTGCAGAACCATCTGCGCCAGCACCAACCCCACTTGCTGGAGCGGGTGACTGCGATCACGATCAACGACACCAACCTCAGTGATGACGCCCTGTTGGCTTTGGCACGGCAGCAATTTGGCAATCTGCCCCACCGACGCACCCTGCGGATTCCAGGACAACCGATTCGGGAAGCGAGGGATAGGGAAGCGGCAGGCAGGGACTCTGTCGATTAGAGCGCGGGCATGAACATCGGCAACCGCGATTGAGGGCTTTGCTCCAGCCTCGTTTATGCGTATCCAGCATTTGATGCGCAAACGCCTCAATCTGCATCAACTTTGTTGGCATCTATTCAGCCAAGCTGGGGCGAGCATCGTCACGAATGGTCATGCACTCCAGCACCACTGAGATGAATCACAGCGCCATCGATGCACACTTCAGAGCACCCAAACGGCTATCGGTGACCTTGCCCCACGCCACCTACGAGCAGTTGGTGCAAAAAAGTGGCTGGGAGGGTCGCTCAATCAGCAACCTTGCTGCTTTTTTGCTGGAAAACGCGCTGAAACCATCGAGCTTCTGAGCAGCAATGCCTCAACAGCCAGCTCCTGGGGCGGAGGAGATGGCCTGGATCCTTTGAGTGACCGTGAGCCCTGGCAACTCAGCTGAGCGATCGGCGCTGGCTCGGTTCAATTCGCGCTCCAGGTTGAGAATGCGTTTCTCATGCAGGCAGTATTTGCAACCACCTGTGGTTTGGAGATGCTTCTCAGGGGTGATGGAGATCTCCTTCACCGGATGACTGGTGCAGCGGATCTTGATCGGCGTCTTGTAGCTCTTGTAAACGATGGCCGAGTAGTCGTATTGATCGCCAAACCGGGATCGCGCCCGTTCCAGAAAGAGCTCTCGACTGATTGGGTTCCCCATGGCCAGGCCCCGATCGCATCAGTCAGCAGGCCAAAGGTTACGGGGGATCAAGCCTGCCCCGCCCAGGCCTTCACAGTGCGTGATCCAGTGAAAAAGGGGTGGATTCGCTGGCCACAACGGAGCCCCTCCCTACGGTGCCATCGAGCGCCATGAAGGGAGTGGTGATCAGGCAGGGAGGAATCCCTGCTTTTTTATGGGATCCCAGCGGTGCGAATCTGGAACACCATTGCCCCACCGTCTGTCGCCCATGGCCCCCGAGTCTCCCCAGCGTCCAGCCTGGTTGAACTGGCTGTTTCTGCTGGCCTTCCTATGGAGCTCTTACCAACTGGCGGGGCTGTGGTTCCAGCGGCTGCACAGCTGACATCAATGGTTGGGGGCGATGAACTGCTAGGTGCGCGCCTCGAGGACTAGGCCCCGGATCAACGGCGGGGCGAGGGCTGGGGCAAGAAGGCCCGCACCAAACGGATCAGTCCAGCCGCCACCAGGCCGAGGGCCGCGATGGCGACCAGCACCAGCAGCACCACGGCCAGCAACTGCAGCAAACCCCAGAGCGCCTGCTGCACCCCTCCGATCAGGTTGGCCAAGGCGGTGCTGAGCACCAGGAACGTGTCGAAGCGCTCGGGCAACTGCAACAGGGCGATCAGCAAGCCCACCCCGGCTGCCCCCAACAGCAGGGCAATGCCGACCTGTCGCCAGCGGACTGGCCGCCGGCGGCGGCGAAACACCCGCCGCGTCGAAGTGCCGGTGGCCGGAAGCTGCAGGGCACGGCGGCGGGGAGACGTCATACCTCGAGGGCGTAGCCGGCACCGCGCATCCAGCGCTCAAATTCCATCAACACCAGCTCGTTGGGGCAATCGATCAACGAGAGATCAACCACGGTGCAATCCCCCTGACCGCCGTGGTGCAGAGACAGGCGAAAATCAACGCCGCTGAGTCCACAGACCTCCGGATCGCTGCGCACCACCACATCCAGGGCCGCTCCAAGCCGCGCCACCCGGATCCGCAGTTCCGACCAGGTCATCGCCGCCATGGACTCTTTGTCCCTCAGTGTGGCCAGCCGACCGGCAACGTCAAGGGGAAGGAGTCGCACCCCGGGCCGGCTGACTGGACTCCGGCCGGCCAGGGGCGGCGGCGGGCTTGGGCTCGGGGATCAGCAAACCCAGGCCCGAGGCCAGGGCCAGGGCCAACACACCGCCCAGCGGCGCCGCCAGGCGCTGGGCAAGGGGGCGCCGCTCCAGCAGTTCGCGGGCCCGCAGGGGCACCGGAGCGGGCAACTCCAGGGGCAGCTGCAGGCGCGCGTCGAGCCGCAGCTGATCGAGCACCCGCACCAGATCAGCCAGCTCAGCGTCATCGAGGGCGAGCTGCAGGGGCGGTGTGTCGGGCTGGCTGCTGCGCAACAGCAGGCTGTGGCCCCCCTCGGAGGCAGGGCCAATCTCCACAGGCTGGGGCTCGGCACCGAAGCGCCGCGGCACGCCGCTGATCAGGTAGCGGGCATAGGGCAGCACCACCTGCATCAGCGCCAACAGGTGCTCTTTGCGGCCTTCCAGCTCGGGGCGTCCCGCCCACTGCAAGGACCAGCCCGTGATGATGCCGAGAGCAGCACCGCTCTGGCCCACCGACACATCCGGCAGGCCCTCCACCTTGAGACGGCAGCTGAGTTGGTCGAACTGCAGGATCTGCTTCATGGGTTGACCTGCTTCATGACTGGGCATCGAGGAGGCTGGCCCGCAGGCGCTCAAAGCCGCCCACACCGGAACCCAGCGAGAGGGCCTGCACCAGCAGCCGCGCCTGGCGGGCGCCGCCCTCTGGATCCAGCAACAGTTGCACGCCGCTGCGGCGGGGGTTCATCCGCTCGCGAATCAATTCGGCCAGGCGGCCGCGAAACAGGGCCCAGCGCTGGCTCAGCACCTCGGGCGGCTCGGCCGTGGAGAGCAGGCCGCGCAGCAACGGGTAGAGGCGATCGGCCAGGGCGCAGAGGATGCGGATCAGGGCATCGGTTTCCGCTGGCTCCAGCGCACCGCGGCGGGTGGTGCGGCGCAGGGGGTTGGTGCAGCGACGCTTCCACAGCTCCACCCGGTTGGGGAAGAGGCTGGTGAAACCCATCTGCTCACTCATCCACACCATCGCCTCACCGCCGTTGAGGTCGAGGGCCTCCACGCTGAGCAAGAGCAGGTCGAGGCGTTCCAGGCCCCGGCGGGGAAGCCGGGCGCTGGATTCCGGCGCGGTTGGGTCCTGGGGCATGGCTGCGATGATGCCAGCAAGTGCACCCACCCGTCACGTCCATGGCTCCAGACCTGCGGGAATTCGTGCGGGATGTGCCTGATTTCCCCAAGCCCGGCATCCTGTTTCGCGACCTGACACCCCTGATGCGCGACCCCGACGGCTGGCAGGAGGTGATCCGCCAGCTCACCTCCGTGTGTGAGCGGCTGCAGCCCGACTTGATCGTGGGCATCGAATCGCGCGGCTTCATCGTGGGCACCGCTCTGGCCACGGCCGTGCGGCTGGGCTTTGTGCCGGTGCGCAAGCCCGGCAAGCTGCCGGGCACCGTGACCGGGGTCGACTACGCCCTGGAATACGGCAGCGACCGCCTGGAGATCCACAGCGATGCCCTCGCCGATGGCTCCAAGGTGCTGATCATCGACGATCTTCTGGCCACCGGCGGCACCGCGGCGGCTTGCGCCGAGCTGGTGGCGGCCGCCGGCGGGCAGCTGTGTGGTTTCGGCTTTGTGGCCGAGTTGGCGGCCCTGGAGGGACGGCGCAAGCTGCCTGACGATCAGCCGGTGGAGTCGCTGATCATCTACAGCTGAACTGAGCTGAACTGGAAAACTGAGCCGGGCGGGCCCTAGGGGTTGCTGTCCTGCCAGGCCAGCAGGGCATCGAACTGCTCGAGGCTGATCAGGCCAAAGCGCCAGAGCACCACCGGCAGGGGTGCCTGCTCCTGCTGGGCCTGGCGCAGGCCCAGGGCCAGGGCGCTCTCACTCAGGCCGAACTGATGGCGCAGCAACCGCACCAGGGCTGGCGACGGCGGCGGCTGGGAGGTGGTGCTGATCACCATGGGCAGCTCAGCGGGGGATCGAGCGCTTGGAGCACCTCCATGCTGATCAACGCCGCAGCAGCTGGCAAGGGCCTTGGGTCATGGCCGCCAGGCACAGCTGCCGCAGGGGCGCCAGGCGGGCCAGCAGGAGCAGGGCAAACCGGCGCAGGGCCAGCAGCAGTGGCGCGCGGTTGGAGAAGACACGCACCAGCAGGTCGGTAGCCACCAGGGTGAGCAACAGATCGGGCCAGCGGCGGCGCCCGTAGGCCGCTGGCAGCCGCTCCACAGCCATGCGGCCGGCACGCACCCGCCGGGCCAAACGATGCAGCTGGGCCACGTCGCGCCAGCACAGATTCAGCCCCTGGCCGCCCACCGGATGGCAGCGGTGGCCACTTTCCCCCACCAGCACCGTGCGGCCGCGGTGCAGCCGGCGGGCCAGCAACAACGACACCGGGAAAGCCCGAGGGTCGTCGAGCAGAGCATCGGGTTGGAGCTGATCCGGCAGGGCCCCGGCGAGGGCATCGAGAAAGGCGGCATCGCCCAGGCTCTCGAGCTGACGGCAACGCGGAGCCGGCGCACTCCACACCAGCTGAAACTGCCCTGCCCCCAGGGGCAACACTGCAAACGGCCCTTCCGGACGCAGCAGCTCCCAGGCCTGGTCGTCGGCGCTGCCGCGCAGCTGCACAAGGGCCGTGAGGCAGCTCTGGCGGTAGGGCCACTGAACCACCCCGATGCCGAGGGCGTCGCGGCTGGGGGAATGGGGCCCGTCGGCGGCCACGATCAGATCTGCCGCATTCAGATCAGCCGGGCTCAGATCTGCCGAGCTCAGATCAGCCGGGCGGGCAGGATCCGCTGTTGCCCCCACCCCCAGCTTCAGGCTGATGGCTGGGTGGGCGGCCAGGCGCTCCAGAAGCACGCCGAGCAGGGGACGGTGCAGGGCCACCCAACCCACCGCCGCTCCAGGGGCGGCCGCCAGCCGCCGGCCCAGATCCGCCAGGCCAAAGGGCACCTGCTGATCGATGGCCAGATCCAGCAGCTGCAGGGAGCGGAACGGCACCATGGCCGCTCGGAGCTCCTCCCACAGCCCTAACTGCGCAAGCAGGCGCTGGCTGGAGTGGGTGAAGGCGTAGGCCCGGTTGCGCTCCAGCAGGCTGGCGGCGAGCAACGGGTCGCTGATGGACACCTGCCAGCCGGCATCCGCCAGGGCGAGCGCCGCCAGGGCTCCGGTGGGTCCCGCCCCGTTCACCTGGGCCCGCAACACCGGATTTGAAGGAACCATGGCGGGAGATAGCGCAGCCCAGGGCAGGGGCACAAAAAAGCCGCAGCAAAAGTGCTGCGGCGATGGCTCAGCAGGAGCCTCAGCCGATGCCGAGCAGACCGCGGGTGAAGGATTCACCGCCCAGGGCGAATTCGGTGGCGAGCAGGGCGATGAAGCCGAGCATGGCCATGCGGCCGTTGAGCTTTTCGGCGCGCTCATGGAAGCCCCAGCCGCTCTCGGTGGACACCACTTCAATGCGGGGCTCGGTAGCAAAGGCGTTGAGGCGGCCGCCGTCTTCGGTGGTGACGGTGGCACCGCGGATAGTGGCGGCTTCGATGGAGGGGGTGGTCTGAGTCACGAGGAGCCTCTGGCGTGGCAATAAATGAATTGTAACGCAATATTGCAGCCTATAACGGGTCCCGCGCTCATCGTGGCGGGCGAGCCGGGGTGCCCACTGCGAGAAGCCCGTCTCATAGGCGATTTCGGTTTGTTCAACAGGCTGTTGAACAACGTCCAGTTTCCAAAAACAGCCAACACGTCCAACGCCAGGCGGCGCCAGCCACGCATTGGCGTTAGCGGAACCGCTTCAGGCAGAGCTCTTCAAAGGCCGGCCGCAGCAGGAACGGGTACTCGCCCACCCACAGCTTCAGCTGGGGGAGCCAGGCGTCGCTGATCGCCCCCACCCGTGAGAAGTCCTTGCGCTCGCTGAGCACCAGCACCCGCACCACCATGCCGGCCCGGATCTGCTGGTGCTTCTTCTCGAACGGGAAGCGCACCTTGCCGAGATAGCCCTCCTCATCCGCCAGCTCAAGGGTGAGCCAGGTGCGCCGGTTTTCCACCAGCTCGAGGCGGCCGTTGTTGTTGGCCTGCTCGCGGCGCTCCTCAACGATCTCGCGGGTGTAGAGGTCGGCGACCTCACCCTCAAACAGGGCGGCGGCCGGGTAGCGGCGCAGGGTGGCGTTTTTCTGGCCCGCCTCCAGGATCGGCCCCCAGAGCAGGTAGAGGGCAAACACCACGCCCACCACCAGAAACACTGGACCGAACTGACTGGTGAACAACAAGGTCTGGCTGATCAGCAGGGTGATCACGGCGCCGATCACCGAGATCAGCACCCGCTGCAGCACCTTGCGGGGGTTGCCGGTGCAGGCGTTGAACTGGGGTCCAGTGGCGACCGCTGGGATCAAACGCGGCAGTTCACCCGGTCGAAGCGGAATCAACATCAGAGCAACCTCTCCAGGCCATACACCAGGCCACCCAGCTGGCGCACCTTGCGCACCGTGAGCAGCACGCCAGGCATGTAGGCGGAACGATCAATCGTGTCGTGGCGCAGGGTGTAGGTCTCCCCGGGAGCTCCGAACATGACCTCCTGATGGGCCACCAGACCGGGCAGGCGGATGGAGTGGAGCCGCAGGCCGCTCTCGCGCTGGCCGCCGCGGCAGCCAGCCAGGGTTTCGTGCTCCTCCACCTGCTGGCGGTTGAAGGATTTGCCCAGCTCTTCCATCAGCTCGGCGGTCTTGATGCAGGTGCCACTGGGGGCATCGGCCTTGCGGTTGTGGTGCAGCTCGGTGAGCTCAGCGAAGTCGTAGAAGCGGGCGGCGGCGGCGGCGGCCTGCTGCAGCAGCACCATGCCCACCGAGAAGTTGGGGATCACGGCCCCGCCCACCGAGGCTTTGTCGGCAAAGGCGGCAAGATCGGTCAGCTGCTGCGGGCTCAGGCCGGTGGTGCCGATCACGGGATGCACCCCGTAGGCAATCGCGGCGCGGGTGTGCTCATAGACCACCGAGGGGTGGGTAAAATCCACCAGCACCGCCGCGCCACCCTGGCGGGCAGCCTGACTGGCCTGGCAGAGGACCCCCTCGAAATCGGCAGTGATCGCCACCTCCAGCTCGCCCAGCCCGAGTTCGAGGCCCACATCCGTGCCCTCCTTGTCCGGCGTGGTGTCGATCGCCCCCACCAACGCGCAATCCGCCGCGGTCTGCACCGCCTTCACCACTTCGGCGCCCATGCGGCCCAGGGCACCGGCCACCACCACGGGGATCGGCGCCGGCGGAGGCGTGGCAGAGCTGGACATGGCGGCGGTAGCAGTGTTCGCGAGCCTATGGCTCAACGGCGTGCAGCGCTGGCATCCCGGCGCCTCCCTCCGTAGATTCCTTTCCAGTGCTCACTCCCACCGCGCGCATGTTCACGCAGGTCCGCTCCACCAACCGCCGCGTCACCCCGGGCGACGTGAACGGCCGGGCCGTGATGAAGGCCGTGTATGTGGTGCTCGAACCCCAATATCAAAACGCCCTCACCCAGGCCGCCACCTCGCTCAACGCCCAGAACGGCCCCCTGGCGATCGAGCTGAGCGGCTACCTGATCGAGGAGCTGCGCGACCCCCAGAACTACGCCGACTTCCAGGCCGATGTGGCCTCAGCCGATGTGTTCATCGCTTCGCTGATCTTCATTGAGGACCTGGCTCAGAAAGTGGTGGAGGCGGTGGCCCCCCACCGCGACCGGCTCAAGGCGGCGGTGGTGTTCCCCTCCATGCCGGAGGTGATGCGGCTCAACAAGCTCGGCACCTTCTCGATGGCCCAGCTGGGCCAGAGCAAGAGCGCCATCGCCAGCTTCATGAAAAAGCGCAAGGAGGCTGGCGGCGCCGGCTTCCAGGACGCGATGTTGAAGCTGCTCAACACCCTGCCGACGGTTCTCAAATATCTGCCGGTGGAGAAGGCTCAAGACGCCCGCTCCTTCATGCTCAGCTTCCAGTATTGGCTGGGCGGCACGCCAGACAACCTCAGGAATTTCCTGTTGATGCTGGCCGACAAATACGTGTTCCCGAAGGGCGACAGCGACCGCGCCGCCGTGGTGGTGGCCGAGCCCGAGGTGTTTCCCGACCTGGGCATCTGGCACCCCCTGGCGCCGGGGATGTTCGAAGACCTCAAGGAATACCTCAACTGGACCGCCAGCCGCAGCGAGCTATCTGAGGCGGCCCGCAAGGGTCCTGTGATCGGCTTGGTGCTGCAGCGCAGCCACATTGTCACCGGCGATGAGGCCCACTACGTGGCGATCATTCAGGAGCTGGAATACCGCGGCGCCACCGTGATTCCGGTGTTCTGCGGCGGGCTCGACTTCACCAAGCCGGTGAATGCCTTCTTCTACGACCCGCTCAACCCGGACGTGCCCCTGGTGGATGGGGTGGTGTCGCTCACCGGCTTTGCCCTGGTCGGTGGCCCGGCCCGTCAGGACCATCCCAAGGCGATCGAGGTGCTGAAAAAGCTCAACCGCCCCTACATGGTGGCCCTACCGCTGGTGTTCCAGACCACCCAGGAGTGGGAGGAGAGCGACCTGGGCCTGCACCCGGTGCAGGTGGCGCTGCAGATCGCCATCCCCGAACTCGATGGTGCCATCGAGCCGATCGTGCTGAGCGGCCGCGATGACGCCACCGGCAAGGCCCACACCCTGCAGGACCGGGTGGATGCGATCGCCGAGCGGGCGATTCGCTGGGCTTCGCTGCGGGTGAAGCCCCGGGCCGAGAAGAAGCTGGCGATCACCGTGTTCAGCTTTCCGCCCGACAAGGGCAACGTGGGCACCGCCGCCTACCTCGATGTGTTCGGCTCGATCCACCGGGTGCTCGAGGAGATGAAGGCCAAGGGCTACGACGTGCAGGATCTCCCGCACAACTCCAAGGCGCTGATGGAGGCGGTGATCAACGACCCCGAAGCGCTCCAGGGCGCCCCGGAGCTGGCGATCGCCCACCGCATGAGCGTGGAGGAATACGAGCGGCTCACTCCCTATTCCGAGCGGCTCGAAGAAAACTGGGGCAAGCCCCCCGGCAACCTCAACAGCGATGGCACCAACCTGCTGATCTACGGCCGCCACTTCGGCAACGTGTTTGTCGGCGTACAGCCGACGTTTGGCTACGAGGGCGACCCGATGCGGCTGCTCTATTCGCGCAGCGCCAGCCCCCACCACGGCTTTGCCGCCTACTACACCTACCTGGAGAAGGTGTGGCAGGCCGATGCGGTGCTGCACTTCGGCACCCACGGCTCGCTGGAGTTCATGCCCGGCAAGCAGATGGGCATGAGCGAAACCTGCTACCCCGATTCGCTGATCGGCGCCCTGCCCAACCTCTATTACTACGCCGCCAACAACCCGAGCGAGGCCACGATCGCCAAACGGCGCGGCTACGCCTCCACGATCAGCTACCTCACGCCGCCAGCTGAAAACGCTGGCCTCTACAAGGGCCTCAAGGAGCTGGGTGAGCTGGTGGGCTCCTACCAGCAGCTGCGCGAAGGCTCTAGAGGCGTGCAGATCGTCAACGCGATCGTGGAAACGGCGCGCCAGTGCAACCTTGACAAAGACGTGGTGCTGCCCGACGTCGACGGCTCCGAGCTCGACCTCGACGGCCGCGACGGCGTGGTGGGGGCGGTGTACCGCCAACTGATGGAGATCGAGAGCCGGCTGCTGCCCTGCGGTCTGCACACGATCGGCAAGCCTCCCACCGCCGAAGAGGCAATCGCCACCCTGGTGAACATCGCTGCTCTCGAGCGCGAGGAAGACGGTCTGCGCTCCCTGCCAGGCCTGCTGGCCGAGAGCCGGGGCCGCACGATTGCCGACGTCTACAAGGGCAACGACGAGGGCGTGCTCGCCGATGTGGAGCTCAACTGCACCATCACCGAGGTGTGTCGCGCAGCGGTGGGCGCGATGGTGAAGGCCGTCACCGGCGCCGATGGCCGGGTGACCCTGCGCGAAAACTTCGGTTGGCTGTTCAAGCTGCTCGAGCAGTTTGGCTTCAAGCTGCCCAGCCCCTGGCTGAGCGCCTGCCGCAGCGCCGGCTTTGGCGAGGTGGATCAAGCCGAGCTCGACAAATTGTTTGGTTACTTGCGCTTCTGCCTCGAGCAGATCTGCGCCGACATGGAGATGGAGAGCCTGCTCAAGGCCCTCGATGGCGAATACGTGCTGCCCGGCCCGGGCGGCGATCCGATCCGCAACCCCGGCGTGCTGCCCAGCGGCAAGAACATCCACGCCCTTGATCCCCAGTCGATTCCCACCCGCGCCGCGATTGCAGCGGCCAAGGTGGTGGTGGACCGGCTGATCGAGCGCCAGAAGGCGGAGCAGGGCGCCTGGCCCGAAACCATCGCCTGCGTGCTCTGGGGCACCGACAACATCAAGACCTACGGCGAATCGCTGGCCCAGATCCTGTGGTTCATCGGCGTGCGGCCCGTGCCCGATTCCCTCGGCCGGGTGAACAAGCTCGAACTGATTTCCCTTGAAGAACTGGGCCGCCCCCGCATCGACGTGGTGGTCAATTGCAGCGGCGTGTTCCGCGACCTGTTCATCAACCAGATGGGCCTGATCGACCAGGGCGTGAAGATGGCGGCCGAGGCCGATGAGCCCCTGGAGATGAACTTCGTGCGGCGTCACGCCCAGGAGCAGGCCGAAGCCCAGGGCGTCTCCCTGCGGGACGCGGCCACCCGGGTGTTCTCCAATGCCAGCGGCAGTTATTCCTCCAACGTCAACCTGGCGGTGGAGAACAGCACCTGGGAGGAGGAGAACGAGCTGCAGGAGATGTACCTCTCGCGCAAAACCTTTGCCTTCAACGCCGATAATCCCGGCGAGATGAACCAGAACCGCGACGTGTTCGAATCGGCGATGAAAACTGCCGATGTGACCTTCCAGAACCTGGATTCTGCCGAGATCTCACTCACCGATGTGAGCCACTACTTCGATTCCGATCCCACCAAGCTGATCCGGGGCCTGCGCGACGACGGCAAGGCACCATCGAGTTACATCGCCGACACCACCACCGCCAATGCCCAGGTGCGCTCACTTAGTGAAACAATTCGGCTCGATTCGCGCACCAAGCTGCTCAACCCCAAGTGGTATGAGGGCATGCTGAACAGCGGCTATGAGGGTGTGCGCGAAGTCGCCAAGCGGCTCAACTTCACCCTGGGTTGGAGTGCCACCAGCGGCGCGGTGGACAACTTCGTGTATGAGGAAGCCAACGACACCTTCATCAACGACCCGGAGATGCGCAAGCGGCTGATGGAGCTCAACCCCCACAGCTTCCGCCGCATCGTGGGCACCCTGCTGGAAGTGAACGGCCGCGGCTACTGGGAAACCAGCGACGAGAACATCGCCCAACTGCAGGAGATCTACCAGGAGATCGAAGACCGGATCGAAGGTGTCACGGAGCCCTGAAGGGCATCGGCCATGCGGGCGGTCTGCGCGATCGGCCCCACGTCATGCACCCGCAGGATCCGCGCCCCCTGGGCGATGGCAAAGCCGCACACCGCCGCCGTGCCCCAGAGCCGCGCCCGAGGCCGGGATTCGTTCAGCACGGCCCCGATGAAGCGCTTGCGTGAGGGGCCCACCAGCAGTGGAAAGCCCTCGCCCGCCAACAGCGCCAGGCCCCGCAGCAGCGCCAGGTTGTGGCCCGTGTCCTTGGCAAAGCCCAGACCCGGATCCCAGATCACCTGAGTGGGGCGCACGCCCGCCGCGATCGCGGTTTCGGTGGCCTCAAGCAGGCCAGCGCGCACCTCCCCCACCACATCGTCGTAGTGCGCCAGTTGATCCATGCTGCGGCTATCGCCGCGGCTGTGCATCAGCACCAGGGGGCACCCCGCCGACGCCGCCAGCCGCAGCAAGGCGGGATCGCGGCGGCCGCCGCTCACATCGTTGATCCAGTGGGCCCCAGCCGCCAGGGCGGCCTCGGCCACGGGGGCGTGAAAGGTGTCGATCGAGAGCAGGGCGTTGGGATGGGCAGCGCGAATCGCGGCCAGGGCCGGCAAAAGCCGCTCCAGCTCCCGCTGCGGCCCCACCTCCTCGGCACCGGGGCGGGTGCTCTGGGCACCCAGATCGAGCAGATCAGCCCCCTGGACCAGCATCAGGCCGGCCTGTCGCACTGCGGCCTCCACACTGGCCAACCTCCCGCCTTCACTGAAGGAGTCGGGGGTAAGGTTAAGCACCCCCATCACGGCAGTGCGCCCACCCCAGGGGAAGCGAGGCTCGCCCATCAGGCGACTCCCCTCAGCGGCCGTAGTTGGCGATGCGGGCGAAGCTCACCGCATCGAGGGAAGCACCACCCACCAGCACGCCGTCGATCTCGCTCTGGGCCATCAGGTCGTCGATGGTGGCCGGATTCACCGAACCGCCGTATTGCACCGTGACACTGGCATTGCCCACCCAGCCGCGGATCAGCCCGCAGATGCGGTTGGCCTCCTCGGCGGCACAGGTTTTGCCGGTACCGATCGCCCAGATAGGCTCATAGGCCACGATCAGCCGAGTGGGGTCCACATCCTCCAGCCCCTGCTCGATCTGGCGGTGAATCACCCGCTCGGTTTCGTTGGACTCGCGCTGGTCGAGGCTCTCGCCCACGCAGAGTATCGGGATCAGGCCATGGATCTGGGCGTTGCGGGCCCGCAGATTGATCTGCTCATCACTCTCGCTGTAGTACTTGCGCGGCTCGCTGTGGCCCACGATCGCGTGGCTGACGCCGTGCTCCACCAGCATCGGCGCCGAGATCATGCCGGTGTAGGCGCCCTGGTCCTCCCAGTGCACGTTCTGACCAGCAATCTGCACCCCGGCCCCCGCGAGGTGGCGGCAGAGGGTGGGAATCGAGGTGAAAGGCGGAGCGATCACAACCTCCCGGTCGTCGGTGAGATCGGCAATCAGCGGTCGGAACGTGGCCGCAAACACCCGCGTCTCAGCGCAGGTCATGTGCATCTTCCAGTTGCCCGCGATCACGGCCTTGCGCACCGGCCCACCCCAACGACGTCAGCAAAACCTAATGGGCCGCCGGTCACTCCCTGAACCCTGGATCAGGGCCGGGCTCTGGGCACCTCACGGGGCGGCGTGAACAACACCTCGCGGCCATCGAGGGCCACCGCATCCCCCAGGGCCAGCTGGCGACCCCGGCGGGTTTCGATGGCGCCATTGACGCGCACATCCCCCCGTTGAATGCGCAGCTTGGCTTCACCGCCGGTGCCCACCAGGCCCTGGTACTTGAGGAATTGATCGAGTTTCAAGGATGAGCCCGCAACGGTGGCGATACCGTGACTGCATGCTTGCACCGTCGCTGGCCGGCTTCCGTCACCTCTGGCCGCTGCTGAAGCCCTACGGCAGGCGCCTGCTGGCCGGGGGTCTGTGCATCCTCATCTACGTGAGCTGTTGGCCGCTGCTGGCCTGGCTGGCCGGTCAGCTCATCCCCGCCATCGGCGCCGGCAACTTCCCAGTGGTGCTGCGCACGATCGCGGCGGCCTTGGGCTTGTTTCTGGTGCAGAAGGCGGCCCAGTTTGGCCAGGACACCCTGCTGGCCGGCCCGGCCCTACGCGTGAGCCAGGAGCTGCGCCGTGGGCTGTTTGCCCGGCTGCAGCGCCTGGAGTTTGGCGCCCTGGAGAAGCTCTCGGCCGGCGACCTCACCTACCGCCTCACCGAAGACGCCGACCGCGTTGGCGAGGTGATCTACAAGACCATCCAAGACACCACCCCCAGCGCCCTGCAATTGGTGGTGGTGCTGGGCTACATGGTGTGGCTCGACTGGCCCCTGGCCCTCGCCACCCTGCTGCTGGCCCCCCTGGTGGTGCTGTTGGTGAGCAGCTTCGGCGCCCGGGTGATGGCGGCGGCCGAGCGCAGCCAGAAGCAGGTGAGCGAGCTGGCCGGCCTGCTGGGTGAGGCGATTGGCGGGCTGCCGCTGGTGCGCGCTTTTGCCGCGGAACCCTGGCTGCAGCAGCGCTTTGACGCCGAGATCGACCTGCACCGCCGAGCCCGCTACCGCACCCTGAAGCTGCTGGCCCTGCAGCATCCGGTGGTGGGCTTCCTGGAGGCCGCCGGCATTCTCACGGTGCTGCTGATCGGCGCCGCCCGCATCCAGGTGGGTGGCCTCAGCAGCCAGGGGTTCAGCAGCTATGTGGCGGCGCTGCTGATGCTGATCGATCCGATCTCCCACCTCACCACCAACTTCAACGAATTCCAGCAGGGCCAGGCCTCGCTGCGTCGGCTGCGGGCCATTGAAACAGAACCGGTGGAAGCACCCGACAGCCCCACGGCCCAACCTCTCGGGCCCGTGCGTGGCGCGCTGGTGCTCGAGCAGGTGCGCTTCGGCTACAGCCCTGGCCAGCCTGTGCTGCACGACCTCAACCTGGCCGTTGAACCGGGGCAGGTGGTGGCCTTGGTCGGCCCCTCGGGGGCCGGCAAGAGCACCCTGTTTTCGCTGCTGCTGCGCTTCAACACCGCCCAGCAGGGCCGGGTGCTGCTTGATGGCCAAAACCTCGCCGACCTGCGGGCCCGGGACCTGCGCCGGGCGGTGGCCCTGGTGCCCCAGCAGAGCAGCGTGTTTTCGGGCACCGTGGCCGAGGCGATCGCCTTCGGGCGGCCCGCCAGCGAGGCGGCGATCCGGCAGGCCGCCGAGCTGGCCAACGCCGCTGGGTTCATTGAGGCCCTGCCCCAGGGCTACGCCAGCCGCATCGAAGAGCGGGGCAGCAACTTCTCCGGCGGTCAGCTGCAACGCCTGGCCATCGCCCGCGCCGTGCTGGGCAACCCCGCCGTGCTGTTGCTGGATGAAGCCACCAGCGCCCTGGATGCCGAGGCCGAAGAGGCGGTGCAGCGGGGGCTGGAGCAGGCGATGGCGGGACGCACCGTGCTGGTGATCGCCCACCGCCTCGCCACCGTTCAGGGAGCTAACCGGATCCTGGTGCTCGATGGCGGGCGGATCGTGGAGCAAGGCAGTCACAATGCGCTCATGGCGCAGGGAGGCCGCTACCGCGAGCTCTGCGAGCGCCAGTTCATTCATCTGCAGACGTGATGACGTGGGAATACCGGGTGATCCACATCAACGTGGAAAGCGGCAATCCACCAGGGCCTCCCTCCCCCGAGGCCGATAGTGAGCGGCTGGGCGGCGCCCTCAGCCCGGAGTTTCTGAAGCAGGAATTCCCCCAGCAGTACGACGCTGCCGCCACCAAGCCACGCCACCCGGCGGAGCAGCTGCAATTTTTCCTCAATGCCCTCGGCAAGGAGAATTGGGAGATGGTGGAGGCAGCCCAGGTGGGGCCCCTGCTGATGTTTTTCTTCAAGCGACCGGTTGGCCTGCCACCCGTATCCTGAGACCTGCAGAAATTTGCCTCTCGTGGACAACGTCGCCCAGCAATCCGATAACCAGCCGCCCGTGCTCACCTTCGAGGGCAAGCGCTACGACCTAAACGGCTTGCCGGATGAAATGAAGGAGCTGGTGCGGGGCATGCA
This sequence comes from Cyanobium sp. Alchichica 3B3-8F6, assembly GCF_024346435.1. Lineage (NCBI taxonomy): Bacteria > Bacillati > Cyanobacteriota > Cyanophyceae > Synechococcales > Prochlorococcaceae > Cyanobium > Cyanobium sp. Alchichica 3B3-8F6. The sequence goes on from NZ_JAGQCZ010000001.1 coordinate 222,603, forward strand.
GGTTGCTGACGCCCAGCTGCGCATGCATGAAGACACCTTGAAGGTGCTTGCCGTGGGCCGCCAAGCCATGGCCAGCCAGCTCAACGACAAGCTGCAAAACATCACCCCCCTTCCCTGAAAAGAGGGTTGATCTGATGGGGGTGGGCTCTAGCTCACCACCTTCTGGGCTTCCTTGATTAGCTCCTCAGGCAGGGTCACCCCAATCGCTGCGGCGGTGGCCTTGTTCACCATCAACTCAGTTTTGGTGAGGGGCTCGAAGGCCATTTTGGCCGGCGATTCTCCCTTCAATACCCGCACCGCCAGCTTACCTGCTGCGTAGCCGTCATCGAAGTAGGCCCAGCCGATCGTGGCCAGGCAGCCGGGCAGCTTGATGTCGTCGGCATCCACCGAATACACGGGGATCTTCTTCTCGAGACCCACCTTGGCAATCGAGCCGAAGCCCTGAATCGTGGCGTAATCGCCGATCTTCACGAAGGCCTCGACCTTCTTGTCGGCCAGCACCTGGGCGGCTTGCAGCACTTCGCCGGAGTTGGCCACCGACTGCTCCACAACGGTGATGTTGCGTTTGGCCGCCTCCTCCTTGAGCACCTTGGCCTCGTATTCGGAGTTGGGCTCGCCGGGGTTGAAGATCAGACCCACGGTTTTGAGCTCAGGGTTGATTTGGCGAGCCAAATCGAGCTCCTTGCCCACCGGGTTGGTGCCGATCGTGCCGACCACATTTGGCTTGTGCTGCCCCACGCCACCCGGGGGCGTGCCGGCACCGGCACCCCAGGGATTGGAGCAGTAGCAGAACACCACCGGAGTGGTTTCTGGGGCCACCTTCATGGCGGCCTGCAGGGGCGGGGTGCCCACCGCCAGGATCATGTCCACCTGGTCGCCCACAAACTGCTTCATCACCAGGGTGGTGTTGGGCATTTCGCCGGCCGCATCCTTCTGGATGAAGTTGACCGTTTTGCCAGATATGTAGCCCGCTTCTGCCAGGGCCGCTTCGAAGCCCTTGCGGGTGTTGGTCGGAGGCGGAGCTTCCACCATCTGCAGCATGCCGATGGTGGGGCCTTTCACCTTGGCGCCACCACCGAGCTTGCCGCAGGCGGAGAGCACCACCGTGCTCACAGCGCCAGCCCCAACCAGGCTCAGAAATTCACGACGCTGAAGACCCATCTGGGGCACTGGAAGACTGCGGCGCAACTATGGCGGCGCCATACATCGACCGCAATGCGGCCGGGTCGAGATGTTCACGCTCGGCAGCATTCCAATCGCCAATCAAGCCACCCTCATGGAGCATCACCAACCGGTCGCCGTGGCTCAGGGCCTGCTCGAGGCTGTGGGTCACCATCAAGGCGGTGGTGCCCAGCTGGCGCACCAACCTGTCGGTGAGCGCCATCACCGTTGCTTCGGCCCGGGGGTCAAGGGCAGCGGTGTGCTCATCGAGCAGCAGCAGATCCGGGGAACCCAGGGTTGCCATCACCAGGCTGAGGCTCTGGCGCTGTCCTCCGGAAAGTTGACCCACCGGTTCATCGAGCCGGTCGGCCAGGGGCAAGCCCAGCTCGCCCAGCAGCTCGCGGTAGCGCCTGCGGTCGCCGCCATTGGGATGGATGCCACCAAAGGCACTAATCAAAAAACCTGCTGCAAACCTGGCTGGCCTGTTGCGCCGCTCCGCCAGCCGCAGGTTTTCAGCCACGGTAAGCCCCGGACATGTGCCCTCCAGAGGGTTTTGCATCACCCGGCCAATCCAGCGGGCCCGCTGGTGATCTCGCAGGCGGTGCAGGGGGCGGCCGCCCAGGTGAATACGGCCGGCGCTGTGGCGCAGGGTGCCAGCCACCAGATTGAGCAGGGTGCTCTTGCCGGAGCCGTTGCTGCCAATCACCACCAGAAACTGACCCGGGGGGCAGCTCAGCGAGAAACCGCTGAATAATTGGCGCCAGCCCGATCCCGGCAGGGGATGGCCCCAGCTGAGCTCCTCAACGCTGAGGCCCGGGACGCTGAGAGCAGGGGCAGAACTCATTGCTCCTGCCTCCCCTGGTCTGCCGAAAGCCCAGGTATGCGCAGCCGCCCGAAGGCCAGGGCGATCAGCAGCAGCAGGGCCGTTGCCAACTTGAGATCAACCGGTTCGAGGCCCAACTGCAGGGCGATGGCGATCATGGTGCGGAACAAAATCGCCCCCACCGACACCGCCAGCAGGGCCCAGGGCAGCGAGCGGGGCCGCAGCACCGATTCGCCAATGATCACCATGCCTAGTCCCAGGATCAGCGAGCCGATGCCCATGGTCACGTCGGCAAAGCCCTGATAGGTGGCAACCAGCGCCCCGGCCAGGGCCACCAGACCATTGGCAGCAGCGATTCCCACCGTGAGCCCGCGGCGCTGGTTGATGCCGTTGGCGCGGGCCATGGTGGGGTTGTTGCCCAGGGCGCGCAAAGACAGGCCGAAATCGGTGGCCAGCAGGAAGGAGATCAGCAGGATCATCCCAAGCGTCGCCAGGGTTAATCCTACGGCCCACTGACCATCTAGGCCCAGGCCCAGGTCGGGCAGGGCCAGAATTCCAGCTGGGGTTTCAGACAGGGGGATGTTGGAGCGCCCCATCAGCCGCAGGGTGATCGAATAAAGGCCGGTGGTGGTGAGGATGCCGGCAAATAGATCATTCACCCCCAGCCGGGTGTGAATCAGGCCAGTCACCGTGCCCGCCAGGCAGCCAAACAAGATCGCCAGCCCCAAGGCCACCGGCACCGGGGCGCCCTGACTGATCAACACGGCAGCGGTGCCACCACCCAGGGCAAAGGACCCGTCCACCGTGAGGTCTGGGAAGTTGAGGACGCGCAGGGTTAGGTAGGTGCCCAGGGCCAGACCGGCATAGGCCAAGCCCTGGTCGTAGGCACCAATCCAAAGGGAAAACATGGCTGCATTGTGCCTAGCAGCAGCCTCTTGGCTTAAGCCAAGGGGGCAAGATCCTCGAAACGAAACACCTGGCGGCCGGCCGGCGTGTCGCCATGGGCAGCGGTCTCAACCACCCGCTCGCTCAGCACCCAGGGGCCCACCCGAGCCAGGGGCACAAAGGTGTCGGTGAAACGGCTGATGCCCCCCTTGGCTGCGCCAGTTGCTGGATCGGCGTACTGGCTGGTGTAGCTGCGGCTCAGGTAGCCGCTGCCGGTGTCTGTTGTGCTCTCGGTGAAGATCGTCACCACGGTGCCGTGAATGTGGCGATGCACCATCGTCACCACATTTGCCTTGATGCGATAGCGATCGCCTTCGTTTTTGCCGCCCACGATCACCTCAGTGCCCACCGCGTCGGTGTCGCCGGCGCTGAAGGTGTTGGCGCCGTGGGTTTGCTCAAAGCTGCGCCGCACCCGGTGGATCGCCACCTCCCACAGTTGGGAGGCCAGGGCCTTGTGAATCTCCTCATCGGCGACGCCAGTCACCGTGGCCTTGAGGTCTGCGCCCACCACGAAGCTGCCCTCGACCTTCTTTTCGTCTTGCTCCCAGATGCAGCGGCCCTGATAACCTCCGAAATCCGGCTCCCAGGTGTAGCGATTTTCATAGGCGGCCCGGAAAGCCGCCGTGCAGTCGCTGCCTGAGGTGATCTGGTTGCTGACCTGGGTGCTGGCTGTCAAAGCGGGATCTATCGGGCCCCCAACCCTAACGAGTGAGTCCGGGGTGGATGTCCTGCAGGGCATTCACCTCAATGGTCTGCTGCTGCAACGCCGTGATCGCCTCGACAGCGGCCCTAGCCCCGGCCAGGGTTGTCACCGTCGGCACGGCGTAGTCGAGGGCGGCCCGACGCAGATATTTGTCGTCGTGGGCGGCCTGGCGGCCGATCGGGGTGTTGATGATCAGCTGAATGCGGGCCGAGCGGATCGCATCTTCAATGTTGGGCCGGCCCTCATGCACCTTGAGGATTGATTCCACCTGCAGGCCAGCAGCCCGAAGGGCCTCGGCGGTGCCACCGGTGGCGATCAGGGCAAAGCCCAACCCCACCAGCCGCTCAGCCACGGGCAGCAGGGCCGGCTTGTCGCGGTCGTGGGTGGAGAGAAACACCGTGCCGCTGGTGGGCAGGGCCTCCCCTGCGGCTAACTCGGCCTTGGCATAGGCCATGCCGGCACTGCTGGCGATGCCCATTACCTCGCCAGTGCTGCGCATTTCAGGGCCCAGCAACGTGTCGGAACCCGGGAAGCGCTTGAACGGCAGCACCGCCTCCTTCACCGTTTGCAGAGGCGGGATGGGCTCGGCCGTGAGCCCCAGCTCCGCCAGGGTGCGGCCGGCCATCAGCTGGCTGGCCACCTTGGCCAGGGGCACGCCGGTGGCCTTGGCCACAAACGGCACCGTGCGGGAGGCGCGGGGGTTGGCCTCGATGATGAACACCCGCTCGCCCTGCTCCGGGTCGTTCTGCACCGCAAACTGCAGGTTGATCAAGCCGCGCACCCCGAGGGCCAGGGCCAGGGCACTGCTCCACTCGCGGATCGTGGCCAGGGCCGCCTGGCTGAGGCTCACGGAAGGCAGCCAGCAGGCCGAATCGCCCGAATGGATGCCGGCCGGTTCGATGTGCTCCATCACACCGCCAATCACCACTACCCCCTCCCGATCGCAAAGGGCATCCACATCCACTTCAATGGCGTTATCGAGGTATTGATCGATCAGCACTGGGTGGTCGGGCTCCACCTGCACCGCTTCCACCATGTAGCGGTTGAGCTCGGCTTCGTCGTAGACAACCTCCATGGCGCGCCCGCCCAGCACATAACTGGGGCGCACCACCACTGGATAGCCCACGCGCGCGGCGATGGCCCGGGCCTCGGCCTCACTGCGGGCCAGACCATTGCGGGGCTGGCGGATCTCCAGGCGGCGCAGGATCGCCTCAAACTGCTCCCGGTCTTCGGCGGCGTCGATCGATTCGGGGGAGGTGCCCCAGATGCGGGTGCCGGTGGCCAGGCCCTCGGGGGAGGCCAACCAATTCAGCAGGGGAATCGCCAGCTTCAGCGGCGTTTGGCCGCCGAACTGCACGATCACCCCCTCGGGATGCTCCACCTCAATCACGTTGAGCACGTCTTCGAGGGTGAGCGGTTCGAAATAGAGCCGGTCGCTGGTGTCGTAGTCGGTCGACACCGTTTCCGGGTTGCTGTTCACCATCACGGTGGCGAAGCCCTCGGCCTGCAGGGCGAAGGAAGCGTGCACGCAGCAATAGTCGAATTCGATGCCCTGGCCGATGCGGTTGGGGCCGCCGCCCAGGATCATCACCTTGCGGCGGCTCTCGGGCTGCACCTCATTTTCAGGCGGCACGATCTCCAGCCCACCGGCAGCGTTGAGCCGCTCCAGCGGCCGCTCATAGGTGGAGTAGTGATACGGGGTGCTGGAGGCAAACTCCGCAGCGCAGGTGTCGACGGTTTTAAACACGGCATTGATGCCCAGCCCCTGGCGGTGGCGCCGCACCGTGAGCTCATCGCTGCCGGTGGCCCAGGCGAGCTGGCGATCGGAGAAGCCCAGCTGTTTGAGCTCCAACAGGGCGGCGGCATCGAGTTGCTGCAGCTGGCGGCCCCGCAGCAGCCGCTGCTCAGCCTCGAGGATGCAGCGCAGCTTGGCCGAAAACCAGGGATCGATGGCGCTGAGCTGGTGGATCTCATCGTCGCTGCGGCCGGCGAGCATCGCCGCGCGCACGGCGAAGATCCGCTCAGGGGTGGCGGTGCGCAGGGCCCGCTCCAGCTCAGTGGGCTCCCAGCTGGCATCGGGCCGGTCGCAGCCCCAGCCGGCATGGCCTGTTTCCAGGGAGCGCAGCGCCTTCTGAAACGACTCCTCAAAGCAACGGCCGATCGCCATCGCCTCACCCACCGACTTCATCGAGGTGGTGAGCACCGCCGGGCTGCCGCGGAACTTCTCGAAGGCGAAGCGGGGAATCTTCGTGACCACGTAATCGATCGTGGGCTCGAAGCAGGCCGGCGTGGCACCGGTGATGTCGTTGACGATTTCGTCAAGCGTGTAGCCGACCGCCAGGCGGGCGGCGATCTTGGCAATCGGGAAGCCCGTGGCCTTGGAGGCGAGCGCCGAGGAGCGGCTCACCCGCGGATTCATCTCAATCACCACCACGTCGCCGTTGGCGGGGTTGATGGCGAACTGAATGTTGCTGCCGCCGGTGTCGACGCCGATCTCGCGGATGATCGCGATCGACTGGTCGCGCAGCCGCTGGTATTCGCGGTCGGTGAGGGTCTGGGCCGGAGCGACGGTGATCGAATCACCGGTGTGCACCCCCATTGGGTCGAGGTTTTCAATGCTGCACACGATCACCACGTTGTCGGCGGTGTCACGCATCACCTCCAGCTCGAACTCCTTCCAGCCGAGCAGCGACTGCTCGATCAGGATCTGGGAAACGGGGCTGGCCTCCAGGCCGCTCTTGCAGAACGCCCGGAACTCCTCGGGGTTGTAAGCGATGCCGCCGCCGCTGCCGCCCAGGGTGAAGGCGGGGCGAATGATGCGCGGATAGCTGCCGATGGCCTCGCCCACCCGTTCGGCCTCCTCCAGCGTGTTGGCGATGCCCGATGGGCACACCGCCACGCCGATGCGCTCCATCGCCTGCTTAAAGAGAAGCCGATCCTCCGCCTTCTGGATGGCCTCAAGGTTGGCGCCGATCAGCTCAACGCCGTGCTTAGCCAGGGTGCCGTTCTGGGCGAGGGCGACGGCCAGGTTGAGGGCGGTCTGACCGCCCATGGTGGGCAGCAGGGCATCGGGCTTCTCGATCTCGATCACCCGAGCCACCACCTCGGGGGTGAGCGGCTCGATGTAGGTGCGATCCGCCATGTCCGGATCGGTCATGATCGAGGCCGGGTTGGAATTCACCAACACCACCTCAAAGCCTTCGGCGCGCAGGGCTTTGCAGGCCTGGGTGCCGGAGTAATCAAATTCGCAGGCCTGGCCGATCACGATCGGACCCGAGCCCAGCAGCAGGATGCGCCTCAGGTCCGTGCGGCGGGGCATGGGGGGTGGGCAAGCCAAACCTGCCTAGCCTCTCACGCCCCCCTGGCAGCAGCTGCGGCTGGAATCGCTAACGTGATTGATGACGCGGAAGCCCCAGATGAGTGAGCTCCAGCGCCTGAAAGGGCTGCTGCCACCTGAATTGCAGAGCTGGGTGTTTGTGGAAGCGGCCGCCTCGGTGGAGCCGCCCCTGATCACCATCGAAGAAATCGGCCGCGATGAAGTCGAAATTCAGGTCGACCTGGAAAGCTGGGACGGGCTGGCGATCGACCATCGCAACCTGCTGTTTTGGCACGAGGTGGGCCGCCTTCAAAACGATGCGGTGCCCCGCGACGGTTGGGAGATGGCGGCCCTGGCGATCGGCCTGGGTGGCGCCATCGGTGAGCTGTGGGTGCAGGACGGCCTCCTGCTGGTGATGGCCCTTGGCCTATCCGGCTTTGCCGGCTACCGCCTCTACCTCAAAAACAATTCCGAAAAGCGGCTGCAGGATGCCATCGCCGCCGATGAGCGGGCCATCGACCTGGCCACCCGCTTCGGTTACACCCTGCCCAATGCCTACAAGAGCTTGGGCGGCGCCCTTAAGGAGCTGGTGGAGCAGACCCGCAAGAAAAAGAAGCGCGCCTTCTACGAAGACCGGCTCGAGGCACTGCGCAAGAGTGCCGGCAAGGCCCGGGCCGAAATGGCCCAGCAGCAGGGCTCGCGTCAATCCGTCACCAGTGAGAACGTCTATGGCTAATTCCCCCGCTGGCAGGTCCACGACCCACCAGGAGCTCGACAGCGAGCAGCTGGCAAAGCTGGCGGCAGAAGCCTGTGACGACCGCAAGGCCGTGGACATTCGTCTGATTCGCGTTGACGAGGTGTCGTCGTTGGCCGATTGGTTTGTGATCTGCAGCGGCCTCTCCGACGTGCAGGTGCGCGCCATCGCCCGCTCGGCTGAGGATCAGATTGAGGAGGCCACCGGCCGGCTGCCCCTACGGCGCGAAGGCCAGAAGGAGGGCCGCTGGATGCTGCTCGACTACGGCGAAGTGATCGTCCACGTGCTCACCCCCAGCGAGCGCACCTACTACGACCTCGAATCCTTCTGGGGTCACGGCGAACAGGTGCGTTTCGTAAGCTCTATCCTAACAGTTTCTCCCTGAACGCCATGCCGTGCCCGGTGCCGCCCGAGCAACGGCCCCTGCAGGAATACGAGCAGTTGCTGGCCTCCTGGTTTTTTGTTTGGCCATCCCACGACCTGCCAGGTCTGTTGCGCCCCCTAGCCACCAGCTGGCTGCTGCTGCTGCCCGTTTCGATCCTGGTGGCCAGTGGCAGCTGGGTATTGCGCCACCACCCGGCCCAGCTGGTGCTGGCGGGCATGGTGGCTGCAGTGGCGCTACCGATGCTGCTGCTCGTGCGCCAGTGGCTTGGCTGGAATTACGTGCACCGCCGCCTGGTCTCCGAGCGAGTCGAATACGAGGAATCGGGTTGGTACGACGGTCAAGTGTGGGAGAAGCCCCTGGCCTGGCGCCAACAGGACCTGCTCGTCGCCCAGCACCAGGTGCAGCCCGTGCTGCGGCGGCTGCAGCAGGGTGCGGCGCTGGCGGTGATCCTGGCCTTGGCGGGGGCCAGCCTCTGTCAGGCTCTGTGAGATCGGTTCCCGGGCTTCTGTGACCCTGTCCTCCAGTTTTGGTGGCACTTCCCGCGGGGGCGTCCCTCCCCTGGAGGTGCGCCTGCTGCGCAACGGCATCGTCGAATCCCGCCACCGGGTTCATGCCGTGGTGTGCGACGGCCGGGGCCGGGTGTTGATGCGGGCCGGTGATCCCCAGCAGCTGAGCTTCGTGCGCTCCGCGCTCAAGCCCTTCCAGGCCACCGTGTTTGTGAGCAGCGGCGCGGCGGAGCAGTGCAACTGCGGTGAGCGGGGCCTGGCCATCGCCTGCGCCAGCCATGCCGGCACGGCCATGCACGCCCGCGAAGCCTTCAAGCTGCTCTGGGGTTCGGAGATCGAAGCCGAGCAACTGCAGTGCCCCGTGCCCGACTGCGGCAGCAGCCCCCTGGAGCACAACTGCTCCGGCAAGCACGCGGCCTTTCTGGCCACCTGCCGCCGCCTGGGCTGGAGCACCGAGAGCTACCTGCAGAAGGAGCACCCCCTGCAGCAGGAGGTGCTCAAGCGCGTGGGCGATCTGCTCGCCCAGCCCGCCGCCGAGCTGCTCACCGCCCGCGACGACTGCGGCGCCCCCACCCTGCAGCTGCAGCTGGCCCAGATGGCCCTGCTCTATGCCCACCTGGGTGCCGGCAGCCAGGCCGACCTGGAACGGCTCAGCCGGGCCATGCTGGCCCACCCGGAGCTGGTGGCGGGTGAGGGGCGCTTCGACACTGAATTGATGCGCCGCGGCCACGGCCAGGTGGTCAGCAAGGGCGGTGCCGAGGGCATCCAGTGCCTGAGCCGCGTCGGCGAGGGCATGGGGGTCGCGATCAAGGTGGAGGACGGCTCCGCCCGGGCCAAACATGCTGTAGCCCTCCACCTGTTGGAGCAACTCGACTGGCTGACGCCGATGACCCTGGAGGAGCTGCGCAGCCAGTTCTTGCAGCCGGCTCCCCATCTGCGCCTCGAGGTGCTCGGGGAGCTGCGCTTCGACTGACCCGCTTGACGGAACCAGCTGGACGGGCCACACCGACTGGTATGGTTGGGAAGTCGACGCGGGGTAGAGCAGTCTGGTAGCTCGTCGGGCTCATAACCCGAAGGTCGCGAGTTCAAATCTCGCCCCCGCCACCACATCCTCGAAACCCCGGCAGCCCCCTGTCGGGGTTTCGTTTTGGTTGGCCCGGGGATGGCCCACGCCCCGATCCACCCTCTGTGCCGCCCCGCCCGATGAAGGCCCCCACCCCAATGCGCCAACCGGACGCCATCGTTGTGGGCTCCGGTGCCACCGGCGGCGTGGCGGCGATGGTGCTGGCGGAAGCGGGGTTGCAGGTGCTGGTGCTTGAGGCGGGCCCCGACCTGTCCTCCCGCCAAGCCTTCGGCAGTGAACCGCTGAACACGGCCCGGCGCGTCGCCCACATCGCCAGCGGCAAGCAGCGCTTGCAGCGCCACCACCCGGGGTTCTGGAAACACAACCCCAACCTGTTCGTCGATGAGCAGCGCAACCCCTACTCCACTCCCAACGATGCACCGTTTCTGTGGAGTCGCGGGCGACAGGTGGGGGGCAAAAGCCTCACCTGGGGCGGCATCACCTTGCGCCTCTCCGACTACGAATTTCAGGCAGCAGAACGCGATGGCCAAGGGCCCGGCTGGCCCATCGGCAGTGCCGACCTCGCCCCCTACTACACCCGGCTCGAGCAACTGCTGGAGGTGCATGGTGCCTGCGACGGCCTGCCGCAGTTGCCCGATGGCCACTTTCTGCCGCCCCTGCCCTTCACCCCGGGAGAGCAGCATCTGCAGGAGTGCATCGGCCGCGATCTCGGTCTGCCCCTGATCGCCTCCCGGGGCTTCAACCTGCACCGGGGCCCGGGCTGGCCCCGCTCCTCCAGCCAGGGCCGCACCCTGGCCCGGGCCCTCGCCACCGGCCGCACCCAGGTGCGCAGCAACGCCGTGGTGAGCCATCTGCTGCTCGATGGCAACCAGGCCAGGGGTGTGGTGCTGGTGGATGGCCGCACCGGATCCCAGGAGCGGATCGACGCGCCACTGGTGGTGCTCTGCGCCTCGACGATCGAAACGCTGCGGATCCTGCTGCACTCCAGTGAGAGCCAGCAGCGCGGCGGCTTGATCGACCCCTCGGGCAGCCTCGGCCGCTACCTGATGGACCACATCTCCAGCAGCCGCTTCTTCTCGATCCCCGATGTGGCTGCCCCCGGCGGGGCGGTGGAGCTTTCAGGGGCGGGCAGCTGCTTCATTCCCAACACCGTCAACCTGGAGCCCGGCAGCGAGGTCGGGTTCCATGGCGGCTACGGCCTCTGGACGGCGCTGCAACGCTTTGATCCACCCGCCCTGCTGCAACGCCGCCGCGGCGAGGCGGTGGGCTTCCTAATCGGCCACGGCGACGTGCTGCCCAACGCCGACAACCGGGTCACCCTGAAAACCGAACAGCGCGATGCCTGGGGGCTACCGACCGCCCACATCGCCTGCCGCTGGGGTGAGAACGAGCGTCGCCTGGTGGCCCACATGCACCAGCGCATGGCGGCCGTGGTGGCCGCCGCTGGAGGGCAGATCCGGCCGATCGAAGACCTGTTCGTGCTGCCCCTGCTGGAGCCCTGGATCCGCAGCAGCCTGGCGGTCAGGCCCGAGGCACCACCCCCCGGCTACTACATCCACGAACTGGGCGGCGCTCGCATGGCCACCAGCGCCGAGGACGGCGTGGTGAACCCCCTCAACCAGTGCTGGGGGGCGGCCAACGTGCTGGTGGTGGATGGCGCCTGCTGGCCCCGTGCCGGCTGGCAGAGCCCCACCCTCACCGAGATGGCGATCACCTGGCGTGCCTGTGAAGCCGCCGCCAGCCGCCTGCGCCGGGGCGACTAGAGATCCGGGCCCCGTCGGCCAGAAAAGTTGTCGTCTCACGATCCGGTGTCGATCGCCACAAACGACGCTGGACATGCTGCGCACAATGACTATGCGACCTGTCACAGGGTCGGGCAAGGGAAACTCAGGCGGAGGTTGGCCCCTCCGCTTTTTTTGCGCCAATTCCGCGCAAACCCTCAGCGGCGCAGGAACAGGCCGTTGAGGTAGTGCTGGGTGACCCCCTGGTCGCTGCAGCCGTTCTGGAACAGGAAGCTGGCCAGGGCGGAGGAAATCAGACGGTATTGGTCCCAGTTGGGATGGTCGTTGAGGAACTCCCGCATGCCCTCGAATAGCACCTCCGGCACCTCGGCTTCGAGGCTGATGCAACATGCCTCCGGCTCGATGCAGCATGCCTCCGGCTCGATGCAGCGTTCCAAGTGACTGCGCTCGGTGCTCATGGAGGACGACCAATGGCTGGGGAAGGCCCCCTAGTACGCCACACCAACGGCGGGTGCGTCAAAGCGCTGCAGCTGGCTCGCCCCCGCGCCAATCCAGCCTGAGATTGCCTGTGCTGACGGACACCTGGAGCACCCAACCAGCACCGCCTGGCGAAGTAGGCCACTTCGGGCTGGAACTGTCAAGGCGTGCTTGAACAAAAGCGGATATTCCCCAGAGCCACGGCCCCAACGGGCTCAACGAGCCCGTTTCTGGGGAAAAACCCCAGGAAAACGGGGGAAAACAGAGGCCAAATGGGGAAAGCGTCGACAGATCAGCAAGCCTGATGCACTCGAGTCTCGCAAGACGCTGACCGCGCCGAGACCAATGAGCTGCTCGAAACACCACGGAATTCTTCCGAATTGGCGCCCTTGATCACCAGTCCCTCACCCCTCAGGTGGCACCGCCTGGGCGGAGGGTGCGGGGGCCGAGGGGATGGTCGGCGTGGGGGTAGGGCGGATGGTGATGCGCGTGATCGTGGCTGTGCCCAGACCCGTGGTCGTGGTTGTGAGCATGGCCACCGAGGGGAATGGGCACCCCATCGGGCTGACAGGCGCCGGTGCATTCCCGCTCACAGAGATCACAGCCGTCGGTGAGCCCCTCCACGTGGTGGTGGTGGCTGTGCTGCGGCGCCCCCACTTCGGTTTCAAAGCCGAGCACCTGGGCGCGGTATTTGCACAGCGAACAGTTCATGTTGGAGTCCCCCCGCACCACCTCGGCCACCCGTTCCACAAAGGTGTCGAGCACCAAGGGGTGATCGGCCAAGTACGACGCCTTCACAAACTCCACGTCGGGATGGTCCTGGGCCACCCGATCGGTGTGCTGCTGAATCCGGCTCACCAATACCCCCGAAAAGAGGAAATAGGGGAACACGACAACCCGCCGGTAGCCCAGCCGCACCACATGGCGCAGCCCAGGCTCTACCAGCGGGAATGTGACGCCCGAATAGACCGTCTCGCCCCAACCGAACCCGAAGCCCTCCACCAGCATCCTCGTCACCTTGGCGACGTTGGAGTTGGCATCAGGATCGGAAGAACCCCGTCCCACCACCACCAGCAGGGTGTCGTGCAGTGGCACAGCGTCGCCGGCCTGCTCGAGGGCTTCGCGGATCCGGGCTCCAGCCGCCTGAATCATCTTCAGATCGACCCCGAGCTCCCGGCCGTAGTCGATGCGCAGGCCCGTCTCGGCTGCGTAGGTGTTGAGCACCGACGGGATGTCGTTCTTGGCATGCCCAGCGGCAAACAGCATCGCCGGCACCGCCAGCACGTGGCTCACGCCTCTGGCCCGCAGCGCCTCCAGGCCATCGCGCAGGATCGGTCGGGCAAATTCCAGGTAGCCGTAGTCCACGGGGACCGCTGGCAGAAGCGCCTGTAGGCCCCGGGCCAAATGGGCGAATTCAGCCACCGCCAGCCGGTTGCGGCTGCCATGGCCGCACACCAACACTCCAATCGGTCCATGGGGACCATCCCTGAGGTCGGGGCTGGGAAGGGAAGCCATGGCCGTTCACACCTGTTGCGACCCTATTCCGGCAGCCCATCACGGGCGGCACCGGGCAGGATGGGGACATTCAGGCCGCCCACGCCGCCATGGCACTGCGCCTCCCCCCCTACAAGCCGTTGCCGGCTCCCAAGCCGGGATCGGCGCTGGTGGAGGTGCCGATCGCCCAGCTGCGGCCGACCCAGCTCTGCGTGGGACTGGCGGAAGTGCACAGCCGGCTGCGGGATTTCAGCGCTGAAAATGCCCGCGAACGGCGCTCCTATCTGGGCAGCAAGCCGGTGCCCCTGGTGCGGAACCGCCGCGGCGACGTCTGGATGGTCGACCGCCACCACCGCCTGCGGGCCCTGATCGAGATGGAGCCGGAGGCCACCGCCTTTGGCTATCTGGTGCTGGAGCTCGACACCGACGACCACCACGACGTGCTCGAGGCCCTGCACCGCCGCGGCTGGCTCTACCTCTATGACGGCCGCGGGCTTGGCCCCCTGGCCCCCTCAGCCCTACCCGAAATGCTCACCGGTCTGCAGGACGACCCCTACCGCAGCCTGGTGTGGAAGCTCAAGCAGGAAGGGGTGCTGGCACCCGCCCCGCTGATTCCCTTCCACGAATTCCGCTGGGGGGCCTGGTTGCGCAGCCGCCCCCTGCCGCCCTTCAGCTCCGAGCAGCTCGAGCCCGCCCTGCCCCGCGCCCGGGCCCTGGCCCGCTCCAGTGCCGCCTCCCACCTGGCGGGCTGGAAAGGCACGCCTTAATCCCCGCGCCGCGTGATCGCAAGCTGGCTCAGCGAGACCCCCCTGGCGGTGTTTGCCCTGCTGCTGGGGGTGAGCGTGTTGGTGCCACCGCTGGTGCGTCGGCTCCATCTGCCAGATCTGGTGGGTCTGCTGATGGCCGGAGTGCTCATTGGCCCCTTCGGCCTCGGCTGGCTGAACCAGGAGGAGCCCACGGTGAAGCTGCTCTCCGATGTGGGCGTGATCTACCTGCTGTTCATCGCTGGGCTGGAGATTGACCTGGCTGAATTCGCTCGCATCCGCCTGCGCTCCTTCCGCTTCGGTCTGCTCACCTTTGCTCTGCCGATGGCCGGCGGCTTGCTGCTGGGGCTGGGCTTTGGCTACTCCCTGCTGAGTGCCGTGCTGATCGGCTCGATCCTCTCCTCCCACACCCCCCTGGGCTACCCGATCGTGCGCAGCTACGGGGCCATGCGGGAGGAAGCGGTCACCGTCGCCATCGGCGGCACGATCCTGACCGACATCGCCGCCCTGGTGGTGCTGGCCCTGTGCATGGGCCTGGCCCGAGGAGATCTGACCGCATTTGCAGTGGTAGCCCTACTGCTGCGGGTGGTGGTGTACGCCGTCCTGGTGGTGCTGGTGATCACCCGCGTGGGCAAGGCCCTGGTGCAGCGCAACGTCAACAACGACAGCCCGTTGTTTGTGGCGGTGCTGCTGGCGGTGTTTCTGGCGGCCCTCGCCGCCGAACTGGCCGGCGTGGAAAAGATCGTGGGTGCCTTCCTGGCAGGCCTGGCTGTGAATGCGGTGTTGCCGGAAGGGCGGGTGAAGGAGCAGGTGATCGTGGTGGGAGCCACCCTGTTCATCCCGGTCTTCTTCATCGACCTGGGGCTGATGCTGAATCTGCCGGTGTTTGCCCGCACCATGGCGGGATCGCTGTTTGCCCTGCTGCTGATCGCCATCCTGATCGGCAGCAAGGGGCTCGCTGCCTGGTGGGCCGGACGCCTCTATCGCTACAACGGCATCCAGATGCTGACGCTGTGGTCGCTGTCGTTGCCCCAGGTGGCTGCCACCCTGGCCGCCACTTTCGTGGGGTTCCGCGGCGGGCTGCTGGATGAGCAGATGCTCAACAGCGTGCTGGCCCTGATGGTGGTGACGGCCAGCCTGGGACCCTGGCTCACCGCCCAGGCGATGCCCCGGTTGGGGGCAGCGGCAGCTGCCGCTTTAACGCCCGCCAACGACGGCCAGCTGGCCTTGCGGCGGAGGGGTTTGGCGGTGCTGGTGCCGATCGCCAACCCGGAGCAGGAGCGACGTTTGCTGGAGCTGGCCCGCCTGCTGGCTGGGATCGACACCGCACCTGCAGGCCGTGCACCCGCAGGCCGGTTGCTGCCGCTCAAGGTGGTTGCCCCTGAGCGGGCCGCAGCCGGCCGCGCCTGGCTGCAACAGGCCCAGGCACAACCAGTGGGCGAGCGTCTGCTGCGGGTAGACAGTGATGGAGCCCTGGGCATCGCCCGGGTGGCCCTCGAGCAGGACGCAGATCTGGTGGTGATGGGGCTGGCAGCACCCGACCACCTGGGCCGCCGGCTCTTGGCTGACTGGCTGTTTGGCGATCTGGTGGATGCCACCTGCCGCCTGGTCTCCTGCCCGGTGGTGGTGGCCCGTCTGCTGCAAGACCCCTGCGCCAGCCAACGCCTGCTCGTGCCCTTCAAGGACCTCGGCGCCGCTGCCCTGGAGCAGTTCCAGCTGGCCGAGCGCCTCGCCACCAGCAGAAGCCAAGCCGGAGCCAGCACGGCAGCCCAGGCTCGAGCGACGATCACCGTGCTGCACCTGCACGACCCCCACCTGCCGGCTGCCGAGCGCGATCAGCTCCACACCCGCCTGCAGCGCTGGGGCGAAGGGCCGGTGCCGGTGGAGGTCGTGCTGCAGCCGAGCCAGGCCATCGAGGCTGATCTGCTGGCAGCCAGCGCCAGCCACGACCTGGTGATCCTGCGCTCCCAGCGGCGGGTTGTGGCCGGCCTGCCGATTGCCGCGAGCGACCGGGTGGGTCGGTTGCTGCGCCGCCTGAACTGCTCCACGCTGGTGATCAGCGATCCCCTGCGCAGCTGATGCCCTACCGCCACCTGCTCGTGCCTACCGACGGCTCCGAACTCTCCGGCAAAGCCCTGCAGCAGGCCGTGGAGCTAAGCCAAAGCCTCGGGGCGCGACTCACCGTCTTTCACGTGCAGACCAACTTCCCGATCTCTCTGGTGGGCGTGGGCGAACTGGTGGATCCCCACACCGTGGATGCACTGGTGACAGCTGCTCGGGACAACGCCCAGCAGATCCTGGCGGAAGCCGCGGCCGTGGCCCAGGCCGCGGGGGTGCCCTGCGACCAGGACACCGTGGTGCACGCCCTGCCCAATGCGGCAATCGTGGAGGCCGCCGGCCGCCATGGCGCCGATCTGATCGTGATGGCCTCCCACGGCCGCCGCGGGCTGGAGGGGATGCTGCTGGGCAGCGAAACCCACCGGGTGCTCACCCACAGCGCTTGCCCGGTGCTGGTGGTGCGCTAAGACCTATACGCTGCCCCCCAGTGCAGTAGGCGAGCCGGTGGCCAAGGACGAAGCGAGCAGGGGCGAGGAATTGCTGGCCCTGGGCTGGACCGCCGAAGAGGTGCGCCAGTACGAAGAGCTCTGGGAGTACCGCCAGCGTTGGGGCGCCATCAACCTGGAGCCGGAAGATCGGGTGTTTCTGCGCCGGGCGGAGGCGGCCCTGCCCAAACGGGCAGCCAGCGGCAAGGGCTCACTGAAAAAGTCGCTGAAGGAGAAGTCGCACTACCGCTGGCTGCGCTTCTACTGCGACACCCTCCAGTCCGAGGCCGAGCGGCTGGGGCTGCAGCCCGGTGAGGAGGCGGCCTGGGTGATCCTGCTGGAGGAGGAGCTGCGCGCCCTCGACCATTACGAGCCCGTGCTGGGGCTGCCCGACACCCTCAAAGCGAAGGAACTGGCGCCGGCACGGGAGGCCTGGATCGAAGCCGTTGCTGCGCAGGGCCGGGAGCTGAGCGTCGATTTCGACGCGCCGCTGCAGGCGCTCAAGCAACAGGAGAGCACCAGCTGGAAGCCGCTGCGCAGCGAAGGAGCGCGCACCTATCCGGTGCTCGCTGCCGATGCCGCCGCCGCCTTCCGCACCACGGTGCGCCGCGAAGTGGCCCAGAAGATCCGGGCGACTTTCCCCTCGCTGCAGGACAGCGACAAGCCCGAACCCCCGAGCGACTAGGGCGCCGGGGCCCCGGCGCTGGCCTGCACCGGCACCCGGCCCACCTTCCAGATGCGCTCGGCGTAGTCAGCGATCGAGCGGTCGCTGCTGAAGAAGCCACAGCGCATCGTGTTGTGCAACGACATCCGCGCCCAGCGGCCCCGATCGAGCCAGGCTTCATCCACGGCGTTCTGGGCGCGGCGGTAGTCGGCCACATCCGCCATCACCCGGAAGGGATCGTGGCTGGTGAGGCTGGCCAGCAAGGGGTGGAAGAGCTCGCCATCCCCCTCGCTGAAGTAGCCCGAGCCGATCAACTCCAGGGCCTGGCGCACGGCCGGGTCCTGCTCGATCCAAGGCATCGGGTGATAACCGCTGTGGCCCAGCTGCTCGATCTGCTCTGCGGTGTGGCCGAACAGGAAGAAGTTCTCCGCCCCAACACAATCGTGGATTTCGATGTTGGCCCCATCGAGGGTGCCAATCGTGACCGCACCATTGAGAGCCATCTTCATGTTGCCGGTGCCGGAGGCCTCCTTACCAGCAGTGGAGATCTGCTCGGAGAGATCCACGGCGGGATACACCAGCTGGCCCAGGCTGACGCTGAAGTTGGGCAGGAACACCACCTTGAGGCGACCCTCCATGGCGGGGTCGATGTTGACCACATCGGCGATACCCACCAGCAGGCGGATGATCAGCTTGGCGAGGGCGTAGCCCGGGGCCGCCTTGCCGCCAAACACGAAGGTGCGGGGCGGCAGATCTTCACCGGCGCGGATGCGCAGATAGCGCTCCACGATCTGCAGGGCCGCCAGGTGCTGGCGCTTGTATTCGTGGATGCGCTTGACCTGCACATCAAACAGAGAGGTGTGGTCCACCAGCACCCCCAGCTCGCGGCGCATGTACTGGGCGAGGCGCTGCTTGCCGAGATCCCGCACCGCCTGCCAGCGCTCCAGGAACGCAGGGTCGTCGGCAAAGGCGGCAAGCCCTTGCAGCTCCTCGAGGTGGGTGCGCCAGCGATCGCCGATCACCTCATCGAGCAGGGCCGCCAGGGGTGGGTTGGCCACCGCCAGCCAGCGCCGCGGTGTGACGCCGTTGGTGACGTTGGTGAAGCGCTCCGGCCAGATCCGGGCCAGATCGGCGAACAGGTTCTGCTTCAGCAGGGTGCTGTGCAGCTCGGCGACTCCATTGACGTGGTGGCTGCCCACCACCGCCAGGTGGGCCATGCGCACGCGCCGCTGGGGCCCCTCCTCAATCAGGGAAATGCGCTGCAGGATCTGGGGATCGCTGGGGTAGCGAATCCGGGCCATGCGCAGGAAGCGCGTGTTGATCTCGTAGATGATTTCCAGCTGGCGCGGCAGCAGCTGCTCAAACAACTCCACCCCCCAGGTTTCGAGCGCCTCGGGAAGCAGGGTGTGGTTGGTGTAGCTGATGCTGGCGGTGGTGATCGACCAGGCGGTGTCCCAGTCGACGCCGTGCACATCCATCAGCAGCCGCATCAGCTCCGCCACGGCGATGGCCGGATGGGTGTCGTTCAGCTGCACCGCAAATTTGCGGTGGAAATCGGTCACCGCCAGGCCCTGGCCCCGCAGGATGCGGAACATGTCCTGCAGGGAGCAGCTCACGAAGAAGATCTGCTGCGACAGGCGCAACCGCTTGCCCTGCTCCAGCTCATCGTTGGGATAGAGCACCTTGGAGAGCGTCTCCGCCTGCATCTTGCGCAGCACGGCCCGGGTGTAATCGCCAGCGTTGAAGGAGGCGAAATCAAAGGCCTCGGGGGCCACCGCCGACCACAGCCGCAGGGTGTTGGCGGTGTTAACGCCGTAGCCCAGGATCGGCGTGTCGTAGGCGACGCCGATCACCGTGTGCTCGCCGATCTGCACCGGATAGCTCCACTCCGGCCGAATCACCTCCCAGGGATTGCCATGGGACAGCCAGGGATCGGTGCTCTCCACCTGGCCGTGGGGGGTGATCTGCTGGCGGAAGATGCCGAATTCGTAGCGGATGCCGTAGCCGATCGCCGGCAACTCCAGCGTCGCCATCGATTCCTGGAAACAGGCTGCCAGCCGTCCCAGGCCGCCATTGCCCAGGCCGGGTTCGGGCTCTTCGGCGATCAGCTCCTCAAGGTCGAGCCCCAGGGTGCGGCACGCCTCCCGGGCCGCGTCCACCAGGCCCAGATTCACCAGGTTGTTCTCCAGATGGGGGCCGAGCAGGTATTCAGCCGAGAGATAGGTGGCCGTGCGCACGCCCTCACGGGTGTAGGTGTCGGCCGTGTCCACCCAGTTTTTGAGCAAGCGATCCCGCACCGCCAGCGCCAGGCAGCGGTAGTGGTCGTGGCGGGTGGCCAGGGAACTGGATTTGGCCTGGCTGAAGAAGAGATGCCGCTGGATCGCTTCCACCAGGGCCTGGCTGTCGGCTGAGGCCATACCAGGCTTCCTGCAAAGCGCAAGTCTGCAGGCCACGGCTGAATTGCGCAGGGGCGCGGTCACGGAGTCCGGACACGGGGCTGGGGCAGGCGAGCCCGACGAATTGCGCCAGCGGTATCAACCGCGGCAAAGCCCGGGGGGGGTAACGGCTTTGGGTGGGTTTATGTGATGTTCCATGGCGAACTTCCCCATGCCTTCCCAGCCCCGTCTGCAAGCCCTCGAAAAGATTCTCAGCCGCCCCATCGCCAGCACCACTCCAACCCAGTCGCTCGATGAGCTCTGGGCCGGCGACGTCTTCAGCCTCGACAAGATGAAGGCGGCGCTGCCGAAGGAGATCTTCAAGTCGGTGCAGCGCACCATCAACGAGGGCAGCAAGCTCGACGTGTCGGTAGCCAACGTGGTGGCTCAGGCGATGAAGGAGTGGGCCACGGCCCGCGGCGCCCTCTACTACTCGCACGTTTTTTATCCGCTCACCAACTCCACCGCCGAAAAGCACGACGGCTTCATTTCCCCCCAGGGCGACGGCACGATCATCACCGAGTTCACCGGCAAGGTGCTGGTGCAGGGTGAACCCGACGGCTCCTCGTTCCCTAACGGCGGCATCCGCTCCACCTTCGAGGCCCGCGGCTACACCGCCTGGGATATCACCAGCCCCGCCTGGCTGATGGAGACGCCCAATGGCGTCACCCTCTGCATCCCCACGGTCTTCGTGTCGTGGACCGGCGAGGCCCTCGACAAGAAAACCCCCCTGCTGCGCTCGATCGCCGCGGTCAACAAGCAGGCCCAAAGGCTGCTCAGCCTGCTGGGAGAAACCACCATCGCCCCGATCAACTCCAGCTGCGGCGCCGAGCAGGAATATTTCCTGATCGACAACGCCTACGTGCCCCTGCGCCCCGACCTGCTGCTGGCGGGCCGCACCCTGTTCGGGCACCCCTCCGCCAAGGGCCAACAGTTTGACGACCACTACTTCGGCGCCATCCCGGAGCGGGTGCAGGTGTTCATGCAGGAGGTGGAGCGGCAGATGTACCGCCTGGGGATTCCGGCCAAAACCCGCCACAACGAGGTGGCTCCTTCCCAGTTTGAGATTGCGCCGTTCTTCGAGGCGGCCAACGTCGCCACCGACCACCAGCAGCTCACCATGACCATCCTTCGCAGCACGGCGAAGAAACATGGTCTGGCCTGCCTGCTGCACGAGAAGCCCTTCGCCGGCATCAACGGCTCCGGCAAGCACGTCAACTGGTCGATCGGCAACGCCACCCAGGGCAACCTGCTCGATCCGGGCAAGACGCCCCATGAAAACCTGCAGTTTCTGATGTTCTGCGGAGCGGTGATCCGGGGCGTGCACATGTATGGCCCCCTGCTGCGGGCCGTGATCGCCACCGCCAGCAACGACCACCGCCTCGGCGCCAACGAAGCGCCCCCAGCAATCATCTCGGTGTATCTGGGCAGCCAGCTGGAGGATGTGTTCAACCAGATCCGCGAGGGCCGGCTCTCCAGCTCAGCCCTGGGCGGCGTGATGAACTTCGGCGTCGACACCCTGCCGGAATTCGACAAAGACGCCGGCGATCGCAACCGCACCTCGCCCTTCGCCTTCACCGGCAACCGCTTCGAGTTTCGCGCCGTCGGCTCCAACCAATCGGTGGCTGGCCCGCTGGTGGCCCTCAACACCATCCTGGCCGATTCCCTCGCCTGGATCTCCAGCGAACTGGAGGCCAAGCTGGGCAGTGGCTACGGCCTGGAGGAAGGGGCTCTGGCCGTGCTCAAGACCCTGATCGAACAGCACGGCGCCGTGGTGTTTGGCGGCAACGGCTATTCCGATGAATGGCACCGCATGGCCGTGGAGGAGCGGGGCCTTGAAAACCTGCGCACCACCGCCGATGCCCTACCGGTGTTGGAGCGCCCGGCCATCCGCGAGTTGTTCGAGCGCACCGGCGTTCTCTCGGCCGTGGAGCTGCAGAGCCGCTTTGAGGTTTACGCCGAGCAATACATCCTGGCGATCGATGTGGAAGCCAAGCTAGCCGTCCAGATCGCCCGCACCCAGGTCTACCCGGCGGCGATCCGCTACCTCGGCGAACTCGCGGAATCTCTGCAACTGCAGAGTTCCCTGGGCATCCAGGTGTCCCCGGAAACCTCCAAGGAGGTGGCGGGACTGTGCCAGTCGTTGATGGACATCAGCGGCCAGCTGCAGAGCGCCATCGACCATCCCCCCCACGG
Organism: Cyanobium sp. Alchichica 3B3-8F6; assembly: GCF_024346435.1. Lineage (NCBI taxonomy): Bacteria > Bacillati > Cyanobacteriota > Cyanophyceae > Synechococcales > Prochlorococcaceae > Cyanobium > Cyanobium sp. Alchichica 3B3-8F6. Next base: position 244,595 of record NZ_JAGQCZ010000001.1, read on the forward strand.
CACCGAAGCCCATTTGCACTACAGCGCTGACACGCTGGTGCCCTTGATGGCGGAACTGCGTGCGGTGGTGGATGGTCTGGAGGCCCTGGTCGACGACAACCTCTGGCCCCTGCCCACCTACCAGGAGATGCTGTTCGTGCGCTGAATCACTTCAGCACCGTCACTGCGGGAACACGTCAATGCTGGCGCGTTCGCGGTAACTGGGGTCGGCCATGGTGTCGACCTCAAACCAGGTCCAGGTGGCACTGGGTTCGGGAGCCCGGCTGAGCAGTGGCCACTCGATGCGCCGGCGCTGGTAGGTCAGCCCCACGCAGGTCAGGGCTTCGTCATCGGCCATCAGCGACCACAGCACATGCACCTCGCCGCGGTCGTAGGCGATCGGAGCCTCCTGAATGCCCTGCTCCGGCAGCCAACCCGGCGCCAGGGTCAGGGAGGTCTGGTTGTCCCAGCAGAGGTAGCTGCCGTTTTCGGTGGGATAAAACCAGCAGGTTTCGTTGGCTGCTTCAGCCAATGGGAAGCGATCGAGCAGCTGCACGGTCTGCACCTGAAGAGGTGGCTCCTGCCCCTGCCGCGGTGTCGTTCCAGCAGCCGGGCCGCTCAAGGCATAGACACCGATCCACAGGCTGGCCACATCCAGCTGGGTCACCACCGCGTCACAGATCAGGCCGCGACGGTCGCCCGCCCCCCCAATCGGATTCTCTCCCGCAATGGTGGCGGAACCACTGCTCACCAATTCATCAAGGCTGCTGTCCCATGGCTCGGGCAAGCGGAACAGCCGCAGCGCCCTGCCCCGATCGGGCCCCAGCTGCTGGGACGCCACCAGCGCCTGCCAGTCGACGCCATCGCCTGGAAGCTCCGGGCTCCGGGCGAGCACAAAGGCAAGGGAGTGGAGCATGGGAACGAACGGAACATCGGGCTGCCAGACCAGGACCCTAGAAGCCCTGCCCCAACACGGTGGTGTTGATCGCTGCAGCTCAGAGCGGTCGCAGGACCAGCTCGACGATCACAAAGCCCACCAGGGCCAATAGCGCCAACAGGGAGGGCAGCCGCACCAGCTCTTCACCCCCAAAGCCTCAAATCAACCCTAGGAGCCCTGAGCGCCCCCGTCTGAGGACCTGAGAGAGAGGGCCTGAGAGACTGAACTCGTGCGCTCGTCCCAAGCCCGGCCCATGACCAGCCGTGACGGCGGCTACCGCACCGCCATGAGCCTGCTGGTCCTGATGGGGGTGGCGATTGGCTTGCACCTGTATGCCGTGCGGGTGAAGGACGTCAAACCCTCGCGAAGCCTGCCTGAAACCACCCTCAGCCGCACCGGCAAGACCACCATTCCCAGTTCCCAATCGAGACGCATCCAACAGCTGATCCGCCGCTGAACGTTCAACGCACAACGTTCAACGCTCAAAGGCCAACCCCACCAACGAACCGGCGTTGCCCTTGAGCTGCCAACAGCCCTTCACGTGCCGGTAGCCGCACCCACGGCCGTGGGCCTGGGTGATCTACACGCCATGGCCCCCTGGGGGCAGATCAAGCTGGGGCGCGACCCACACCGCCACCCCACCGGCACTGAAGTTGGCAATCTCCACAGGGATGGCGGGCAAGGCGCGACCGTCCCACTGCAACCACCCCTCCATGGGTTTCTCAACAGGCCAACGCTGCCCCTCGCGTTGGTTAAAAGGACCCAACCCAGCCGCCCGGCTCCGCCCTGCCCCGAAGGACGCCGGACTAAATCGACACCTGAACAGAGACCCCATACAACCTCCTGCGCAAGATGAACGGAGCGCACTGGACTGAGCGCACTGGGACGGGCGCACTAGGCGGAATTCACTTGGATGTGGGCCAAGCGCACAGAAGCCAGCCGTGGCGAGCTGTTCACTCCTTTTCTCAAGGCTAGACCCATTTGCGTGCCCCCTGGGGGCTTTGCGAGAGTGGAAAGATTGCCGCAGAGCCAATGCCCCAGACCCTGCGACCCAATCCGATGGGGCTGGTGCCCACCACCCCTGCCGGGGGGCAGGACCCGCGAGATGGAGAGGGGTTCGGCAGCAGCAGCCGCAAAGGCTTTGGCGGATCGGGGCAGAGCCGCAGCAGCCGGCGCAAGGGCGTCCGTAAACGCAGCCCGGCCCTGAGCAAGGCCGACTGGGGGCCCCTCGGCAAGCATCCCAACCGTGAGGCGATCGTGGCCCGGCAGCGCTTGCATCTCCCCCTGGCCGGTCGCATCAGGCCCGACGACGTCAACCGGGCCTGGAAGAGTGCGGCCGCCGAACACCACCCCGATCGCGGCGGCAGCCACGACACGATGCAGCGGGTCAATGGCGCCCGAGATCTGCTGCTGGGCCGCAGCAGCGACTGAGCCAACAACACCCCGGCCAATGCCGCCAGAGTGAAGTTGAACTCCGGGGCGAGCCGCCATCGACAGCGCCGTACCCCTTGTGCTGGTGCATGGGTTGCTGGACAGCCCCCGGGTGGTTGACGGACTCAAGCGCGCCCTGGGCGAGGGGCGGCACCCGCTGCTGATTCCCGATCTGCCGCTGCGGCTGGGACTCACCCCGGTGCCGGAAGCTGCAGAACTGCTGGGGAGCCACATCGAAGCCGCCTTCGGGCTCGACCAACCCGTGGATGTGCTGGGCTTTTCAATCGGGGGCGTGATCGCCCGCACCTGGATTCAGCTGCTGGGAGGGCACCAGCGCACCCGGCGCTTCACCAGCGTGGGCAGCCCGCAGCAGGGCACCTTCACGGCCCAACCCTGGCCGGGGCGCCTGCTGGCGGGCATTGCCGATCTGAAGTGGGGCAGCCCTCTGTTGGCGCAGCTCAACGGCAACCTCGACAACCTGGCAGGGATCGACTGCTGCAGCTTCTATTCGGCCATCGATCTGGCCGTGCTGCCGGGCTGGCGGGCGGTGCTGCCGGTTGGGCGCATCCAGATGCTGCCGGTGTGGGCCCATCCCCAGTTGCTGCGCTCTCCCCAGGCGATCGCGCCGCTGGCGCAGGAACTGTTGCGGCCGTGATGGGGGAGCACACCACACTCCCCATGGCGGCCCTCACCAGCACCCTGGGCTGGCTGCTGTGGAGCGTGCTCGTGGGCGCCACCGCCAATCGGCTGCCCTCCGGATGGCTGGCGCGCGACCACTGGTTTTGGCGACGGCCCTGGCACGAACAAGCCCGCAGCTTCGAGGGCCGGCTGGCGATCCGCCGCTGGAAACCCTGGCTGCCGGATGCCGGCACAGCCCTGCCGAGCGGTGTCGCCAAAGCCAGCCTGGTGGGGCGCGATCAACGCAACCTAGAGCGGCTGCTGCTGGAAACCAAGCGGGCCGAGTGGGTGCACCTGGTGCTGTGGCTGTTCTGGCTGGTCACGCCCCTGTGGCTGCCGCCGGCGGGGGTGCTGATCAACCTGGCTTTCGCCACCCTGTTCAATCTGCCCTGCCTGTGGGTGCAGCGCTACAACCGCCTGCGGCTGCAGCAGCTGCTGACCCGCCCCTGATCTGGGCCCAGATCAGGGGCCCAGATCGGTAGCCGCGCAGATCACCTCCACCACCAGCCCCTCATCCTCGCTGTGCTGCGCAACGTGCAGCCGGTGGAGGCCCGCTTCGAGCCAGAAGTGGCTTGTGGCCTCATCGAAGTAGGCCAAACGCCGCAGCGGAATCAGGAGGCAGAGCCGCTGGGAGCCGCCGGGTTCGAGGGCCAACCGGCCAAAGCCCACCAGGGAGCGCCGGGGGCGCTCCAGCGCCAGGCCAGGCGGCTCGACATACACCTGCACCACCGCCTCGCTGGCCACGGCGCCGGTATTGGACACCACCACGGCCACCTGCAGCGGGCCCCCATCCGCCAGCTCGGCCACCGCATCGCTGAGCTGAAACGTGGTGTAGGAGAGGCCGAAGCCAAAGGGGAAGGCGGCGGGATGGCCGTCGCGTTGCAGGCGGCGGTAGCCATGCCAGAGGTCGTAGCGCACCTGCCGGGCACGGGGCTCAAAAGCGGGCCAGTGGTCGGCGCTGGTGGGGATGGCGAAGGGCAGACGGCCGGAGGGGGACACCCGGCCAAACACCACATCGGCCAGGGCCTGCCCGCCCCGCTCGCCCGGATACCAGAGCAGCAGGATCGCCGGCACCGCCTGGCGCCAGGCCTCCATCAGGATCGCGCCGCCGCCCATCAGCACCACCACCGTGCGGGGGTTCGCCGCCAGCACGGCCTGGATCAGGGCCACCTGCTCGGCGGGCAGGGCGAGCTCGGTGCGATCGCCGGCGGCGAAGTCGCCCCCCTGGCGGGCCGAGCCGTAGCTGGTAACAGCCGCAATCGCACGGGCCACCGGCGGCCACCAGCGCTGCAGCAACGGGTGGGGTGGGGGCATCTGGCGCAAAATCGGCGCAATGTCGCCGGGGTGGATGTGCTCCCCCTCCAGGCGCCAGTCGAGGCCGAGCACCAGCAGCGCCGCGTCACAGTCGGCGGCCACGGCCACGGCCTCCTGGAGGCGCTCACCGCTGGCATGACGCACGGCGCCGGGTGCGGCGGCGGCCCGCAAGCCCTGCAGGGGCGTCACCACCACCCCCGGCTCAGGCCGGGTGTCGGAGGAGCCGCGATCACCCAGGTTGGCCACGGCGGCCAACGGGCCGATCACCGCCAGCGACCGACCCGGATCCAGCGGGAGCAGGGCCGGGTCGTTTTTGAGCAGCACGATCGCCTTGGTGGCCGCCTCCCGCGCCAGGGCCCGGTGCTCCGCGCAGCCCCGCAGGCTGGCGGGGTAGTTGCCCTCCGGCACGGCCAGCTGCACCCGCAGCTGGCGCAGCACGGCGTCATCGAGCCGATCGAGCGGCAGCTGGCCATCGGCCAGGGCCGCCTCGAGGCATCCCGCAAAGATCATCCGGAAGGGCATCTCCAGGTCCTGGCCCGCCAGCACCGCCGCCAGCCCATCTCGCACCCCGAAGATGAAGTCGGTCACCACGAAACCGCGAAACCCCCAGCGGCGCTTGAGGATCGCCGTGAGCAGCTGCGGGTGCTGACCGCACCACATGCCGTTCACCTGGTTGTAGGCGCTCATCACCGAGCCCGCCCCGGCCTCGACGCAATCACGGAAATGGGGCAGGTAGAGCTCATGCAGCACCCGCTCACTCACCTGCACATCCACCAGGAAGCGGGAGCTGTCGATCGAGTTGAGGGCGAAATGCTTGACGCAGGCCACCGCATGGCGCTGGATGCCGCGGGTCATCGCCGCGCCAAGGGCGCCGAGCAGCACCGGGTCTTCGCCGTAGGTCTCCTGGGCCCGGCCCCAGCCGGGATGGCGCAGCAGGTTGACACACACGGCAGCTAGCCAGTTGGCGCCAAAAGCCCGGGCTTCCCGCGCCATAGCCGCGCCGATCCGCTCCTCGAGGTCGACGTCCCAGCAGGCGCCGCGGGCGATCGGAGGCGGGAAGGTGGTGGCTCCGCCCTTGAGCACCACCCCTCGGGGGCCATCAACAAACTGCAGCCCTGTCAGCCCCAGCCGGGGAACAGCGCCCGCCGGCCAAGGATGCACGTGGGAGGCATCGCGGCTGGCGATATCGGCCATGCCTGGCCAGAAGTCGGTGTCACCCTCCAGCAGAGCCAGCTTCTCAGCGCTGCTGAGCTGGGCCAACAGATCCCGGGCCCGGCGCTCGATCGCTTCAGCTCCCCCCTCTGGCGACGCCGGCACGGGATCCCTCCCTGGCTGCCCTGACGCTAGGAACGCTGGCCGGCCCCAGCTGACACAACACTCGCCAACACAAAAACCCCCAACGCAACAACGCCCGGAGCGTGGGCCCCGGGCGATTGTCTGCTCAGCCGTGGTGCCGACCCTCGGGGGTGCGGGCGCAGCTGCGCGAGGTTTTTGCTTGGAATTCAGATCAGGCGATCTGAGAATCTTCAGTTGTAATCGGAGCTGCCGGCGCTGGCACCTGGGGCCAGGTGACAAGTGGGACGTCCCGTTTGCATCCGGGGCACCTGAAGCGGTGCAGTGGAGGCGTCAAGCCAAAGGACGTCAGAGATCCATCGAGAGTGTTGGAGCAGGGGCCGGATCGTCAGCGCGCTCCTGATGACTGCTCAGGGGGGGTGTCTTCCATCTGTGGAGCCTCCGAATCCCGATGCACACACCTTCGCGCCGTCAGCAGCCCCTGACAACCCCGGGAGGCGTGGCAGCAACGGCTCTTCACCAATGAAGATCCAACTTCATGAAGCGGCCCGCTCTGCTGCTGGGGGCATGCTTCACCGCCAGACCTGAAGCCATTCAGCCGCCGTGTGGGCGACCGTCAGACCGGCAAGAACCGCCCTGTTGAGATGGGTCGCCTGAGATTCGAACTCAGGACCAATCGGTTAAAAGCCGAGTGCTCTACCGCTGAGCTAGCGACCCGCGCCCGTTGGGCACCTATGGAACGTATCACCCAGCGGCAACCTCCTCCAAGGGGCAGGGATCAGCCGGGAGAATGCCCGAACGTGCTGGTACGACGGATGAGCAGCGATCCCTGGTGCACCAGTTGGCCCGAGCCCCGCATCGATCCCGGGGCCTGGGTGGCCGACTCCGCCGTGGTGATCGGCGATGTGCAGCTCGCGGCCGGTGCCAGCCTCTGGCCCACCGCCGTGGCCCGCGGTGATGTCTGCCCGATCGTGGTGGGCGAGGGCAGCAACGTGCAGGACGGCGCAGTGCTGCACGGCGATCCAGGCCAGCCGGTGACCATCGGCGCCGATGTCACCATTGGTCACAGGGCGGTGGTGCACGGCGCCACCCTCGAAGACGGCTGCCTGATCGGCATCGGCGCCATCGTGCTGAACGGGGTGACCGTGGGAGCAGGAGCCCTGGTGGCCGCGGGCTCAGTGGTGACCCGCGACGTGCCCCCAGGGGCCCTGGTAATGGGGGCGCCGGCCCAGCTGAAACGGGACCTCAGCCCCGAAGCCCAGGCGGAGCAACGCCAGCATGCCCGCCGCTACCGACAGCTGGCTGAAGCCCATGCCCGGACCGCACGGGGAAACGGATGACGACAAATCCAGGGCCTGGCGAACCGCAGACAGAGCGAACTCCTTAAGATCGCGTGATCTTGTTTCTCTGCCTTCCATGGACGCACGGCTGGTGCTGGTTGCCGCTCCCATCCTTCTGGCCGCTAGCTGGGCCGTGTTCCACATCGGCCGCGCCGCCGTGGGTCAACTGCAGCTGATGCTCAAGCGCGCCCGCGCCTGAACCTGTTCCCCCTGAGGCGATCTGCAAGCCCATGGTGTTAGTGGTCGGTGCCGGCCTCGCCGGCACTGAGGCGGCCTGGCAGATCGCCCAGGCCGGCATCGCGGTGCGGCTGGTGGAGATGCGGCCCGTGCGCCGCTCACCCGCCCACCACAGCGCTGAGTTCGCCGAGCTGGTGTGCAGCAACAGTTTTGGCTCCCTGAGCAGCGACCGGGCCGCCGGGCTGCTGCAGGAGGAGCTGCGGCGCTTGGGCTCCCTGGTGATCCGCACCGCCGATGCCCATGCGGTGCCCGCCGGCGGTGCCCTGGCGGTGGACCGGGGCCGCTACAGCGCCGCCCTCACCGCCGCCCTTGAGCAGCATCTGCTGGTGAGCGTGGAGCGGCGCGAGCACACCGAGTTGCCCGGCCCCGGCGAGATCGCCGTGCTCGCCACCGGTCCGCTCACCAGTGAGCCCCTGGCCGAACAGCTGCGGGCCTTCACCGGTCGTGCCGACTGCCACTTCTTTGATGCGGCCAGTCCGATCGTTGAAGGGGAGAGCATCGACCTCTCGGTGGCCTTTCGCGCCTCCCGCTACGACAAGGGCGACGCCGACTACATCAACTGCCCCATGGACCGGGATCAATTCCTGGCCTTTCGGCAGGAGCTCCTCAACGCCGAGCAGGCCGAACTCAAGGATTTCGAAAAGGAGAACGCCACCTTCTTCGAGGGCTGCCTACCGATCGAGGAACTTGCCCGCCGCGGCGAAGACACGATGCGCTACGGCCCGCTTAAGCCGATCGGCCTCTGGGATCCCCGCTGGGGCGACCTCAACGATCGAGAGGTGCGCCGCGCCAAGCGGGCCTACGCCGTGGTGCAACTGCGCCAGGAAGACAAGGACGGCCGCCTCTGGAACCTGGTGGGCTTCCAGACCAACCTCAAGTGGGGCGAGCAGAAACGGGTGCTGCGGCTGATCCCGGGGCTGGAGAACGCCGAGTTCGTGCGCTTCGGCGTGATGCACCGCAACACCTTCCTGGAATCGCCCCAGCTACTCGATGCCACCCTGCAGTTCCGCAGCCAGCCCTCGCTGCTGGCGGCGGGCCAGATCACCGGCACCGAGGGCTACGCGGCGGCGGTGGCTGGCGGCTGGCTGGCTGGCACCAATGCCGCCCGGCTGGCGAAGGGCCAGGAGCCGCTCAGCCTGCCGCCCTCCACGATGATCGGCGCCCTCACCCACTTCATCGCCGAGGCCCCCTGCGGCGGCAAGGGCAAACGGGGGGGCTTCCAACCGATGCCGCCCACCTTTGGCCTGCTACCCGAGCTGGCCGAGCGCATCCAGGGCAAGCGGGAGCGCTACGGCGCCTACCGCGACCGGGCCCTGGCCGATCTGGAGCCCTTCACGCGCCGATCAGCCGTTGACGCCGCCACCGCCCCTGCCTATCCATAGGGGAATGGACAGGAACCACGGATGCCCCACCAACGCCTGCTTGCCACCACCACGGGGCTCTGTTGTCTAGGGCTGACGGGCCTTGTCGGGCTGAGCCTGGGCCTGCTGGCGGGACCACTGCCCACCAGCGCCTGCACCGGTGGAGCCCTCACCGCCAGCGACGGGGCCGTGGTGGTGGGGCGCACGCTGGAATTCGGCAAGCCCCTTGATTCCCAAGTGGCCATCTGGCCCGCCGGTAGCGCGTTCACCGGCAGCGCCGGCGAGGGGCCTGGGCTGCGCTACCGCTCCCGCTACGGCTTTGTGGGGGCCACCGTGGCCACAAGCGCCGACCTGATCCTCGATGGGCTCAATGTGAAAGGGCTCAACGTCGGGCTGTTCTATTTCCCGGGCTATGCCGAATACACCCCAGCCAACCGGGCCCGGCGCAACCGCACCCTGGCCCCAGCCCAGCTCGGCTCCTGGCTCTTGGCCAACTTCGCCACCGTTGAAGAGGTGCGGGCTGCGGTGAACGACGTGGATCTCACCGCCCAGGTGCTGCCGTTGCTGGGGATCGTGCCCGACGTGCACTTCAAGGTGCAGGACGCCAGCGGCAAGAGCATCGTGATCGAACCACGCGGCGGCAAGCTCGTGGTGCATGACAACCCCACCCGGGTGCTCACCAACGCGCCCGACTTCAGCTGGCACAGCACCAACCTCAACAACTACGTTCCGCTCAGCAACGCCTACCCAACGGCCCGCACCCTGGGCCAGAGCGACAGCGGTCGGCTCACCCTCCAGCCCTTCGGCATGGGTGCTGGCGGGCTCGGCCTGCCGGGTGACTTCACGCCGCCCTCGCGCTTTGTGCGCATGGTGTATTTCACCCAGAACGCTGCGCCCACACCCAACGCCAAGGCGGCCGTCGCCAGCCTGTTCCACATCCTCAACAACTTCGACATCCCCTTTGGCGTGGCCAAGCCGCCGGCCGGCAGCGGGGAAGGACTGCCGGGCTTCACCACCTGGACCAGCGTGGCCGACCTGCGCAACCTGCAGTTCAACTGGAAAACCTATGGCGATCAACGCGTGAGAACCCTCGACCTGCGGGCGGCGCTCCAGGCGGCCGGCTCCCAGCTGCTGCTGATCCCCATGGGTCCGCAGGATCCGGCGTCGGTCTCCCCCACGATCCCGGTGGAGCTGCCCTGAAGCAGCACCAGCTGGGCAGCAGCCCTGGCTCCTAGGGTCGCCGCAGCCACACCAACCGCACCGGTGACCACCACCCCCGCCCCCACCTGGGATGTGATCGTGATCGGCTCGGGCATCGGCGGCCTGGTCACCGCCTCTCAGCTGGCCGCCAAGGGCGCCAAGGTGCTGGTGCTGGAGCGCTACCTGATTCCCGGGGGCTCGGGGGGAAGCTTCAAGCGCGAGGGCTACACCTTTGATGTGGGCGCCTCGATGATCTTCGGCTTCGGCGAGGAGGGTCACACCAACCTGCTCACCCGGGCCCTGGCCGATGTGGGCCAGCACTGCGACACGGCGCCCGATCCCGCCCAGCTCGAATACCACCTGCCCGGCGGCCTCAATGTGGCCGTCGACCGCGATTACGAGCGCTTCCTCGCCGATCTCACCGCCCGCTTCCCCCACGAGGCCACGGGCATCCGCGCCTTCTACGACACCTGCTGGCAGGTGTTCAACTGCCTCGATGCGATGCCGCTGCTGTCGCTCGAGGATCCGGCCTACCTGGCCAAGGTGTTCTTCCGGGCGCCGCTGGCCTGCCTGGGCCTGGCCCGCTGGCTGCCGGTGAATGTGGGCGATGTGGCCCGCTCCCACATCAAGGATCCGGCCCTGCTCAAGTTCATCGACATGGAGTGTTTCTGCTGGAGCGTGATGCCGGCGAATCTCACGCCGATGATCAACGCGGGGATGGTGTTCTCCGATCGCCATGCCGGCGGCATCAACTACCCCAAGGGCGGCGTTGGGGTGATCGCCGAGAAGCTGGTGGCGGGGCTGGAGATCCATGGCGGCGCGATTCGCTACGGCGCGCGCGTCACCGAGGTGCTGATCGAGAACGGCGCGGCCGTGGGCGTGAAGCTGGCCAGCGGTGAGGCCTTGCGCGCCCAGCGGGTGGTGAGCAACGCCACCCGCTGGGACACCTTTGCAGGAGAGGGCGGCAGCGAGGGCTCCGTGGCGCGGCCGCTGGTGGATGAAGCCCACACCCCCAAGAGCGAAACCACCTGGCGGCGCCGCTACAAACCCTCACCCTCGTTTCTGTCGCTGCACCTGGGCATCGACGCGGCCGTTGTGCCCGAAGGGTTCCACTGTCACCACCTGCTGCTGGAAAACTGGGCCGAGATGGAGGCCGAGCAGGGGGTGGTGTTCGTGTCGATGCCCACCCTGCTCGATCCCTCCCTGGCCCCAGCAGGCCGCCACATCCTGCACAGCTTCACCCCCAGCTCCATGGAGCACTGGCAGGGGCTCTCCCCCTCTGCTTACCGCGCCAAGAAGGAGGCTGACGCGGCGCGGCTCATCACCCGCCTCGAGGCGATCCTGCCGGGCCTGAAGGGCGCCATCCGCCACCAGGAGGTGGGCACCCCCCGCTCCCACCGCCGCTTCCTCGGCCGTATGGGCGGCAGCTACGGCCCGATTCCGGCGCTGCGGCTGCCAGGCCTGCTGCCGATGCCCTTCAACCGCACCGGCCTTCAGCACCTGTATTGCGTGGGTGATTCCTGCTTCCCGGGTCAGGGGCTGAATGCGGTGGCCTTCAGCGGCTTCGCCTGCGCCCACCGCATCGGCGCCGATCTGGGCCTCAACCCCTGGGCATTGCCGGCCTGAGGTCAGGTGTCGCTACCGGCCTGAGCGATGACGGATCACCGCCCCACGCTCCCCCGAGTCGCTGCATAACCTTGTTGAGCGGTCGTTTCCCTGCTTGATGCCTAACTCCCCCACCCCCAGCTCGGCAGACCTTGCCCGCTATCTGGAGCAGCGGGGTGAGCTCGGCAAACCCTGGATGCTGCAGCTGCTGCGGCTCACCAAGCTGAAGGAGGCCAAAGACACGATGGATCCCGACGCCTACCTGGCCAGCCTGCAGGAAGCCCATGCCGACCTGATGCGCCTCGGCGAATTCTGGAAGGGCCGCGAGCAGGAGGTGTTCAGCGGTCGCTATCAGCCCTCGGCGTTGATCGAACCCCTGCCCGGCTCCCCCGAAGACCGATGAGCAGCGGCGGCGAACCCGGCGCCAGCGACCGCTACCCGATGGCGCCGCTGATCCGCTTCACGCTGATCGCGCTCTACTTCGCCCTGGTGGCGCCCCTCCCCTGGCTGGCACCACCAGAGCTGAAACTGGCCCTCTGGCTGGCCCTACCCCTCGGGCTCGCCCTCGTGCTGGCCGCCACCAGTGAAGCGGTGGAACTGAACGCCGAGGGAATTCGCGTTGGCCACCCCGACTGGTGCCGCTGGCTGCTGCGGCGCGGCTGGAGCCTGCCCTGGGGCTCGATCCGCAGACTCACACCCGTGGCCACCAGCCAAGGGGGCCGGGTGTTTTATGTGCGGAGCGAAAATGGATCGGCCTTCCTGCTGCCGCAACGGGTTGCCGCCTTCGACGAGTTTCTGGGCCGCTTCAACCGGGAAACGGGCCTTGACACCAGCGCCATCGGCCGGATCAGCCCGCCCTGGACCTACCAGCTCCTGGCCGGGCTCAGCGGGGCCATGGTGCTGGGAGAGCTGGCCTGGGGCCTGGCGCAGCGCTGATCAGGGACGCTGAGCAGCTGAGACGTTGGGCGGCCGATCAGACCACGCTGTTGAGCGGCTGGCGGGCCGGCTCTTCTTCGGCAGCAGGCTCGGGCAGGGTTTCAAGACTGAAGCGATATCCCTGCTGGCGCATCGTTTCGATGCCGCCGCCCTCACCCAAGCCAGCCTGCTCAAGCTTGCGGCGCAGGGTCAGCACCTGGGTGTCGACCGAACGGGGCCCACCGCTGAACGGCGGCCACGCCATCCGCAACAGCTCCTGACGGCTGCGCACCACCCCTGGCGGCATCAACAGGGCGCAGAGCAGGGCAAATTCCCGAGGGCTCAGCTCCACTGGCTGGTCACGCAGGGTCACCTGGCGCAACAACACACGCACCTCCAGCGGCCCGACGCAGACCCGCTCCTGCAACCCCGTGCCGCTGCGGCGCAGCAGGGTGCGGCAGCGGGCCGCCAGCTCCTCGAGGCCAAAGGGCTTGCGCAGCACGTCGTCGGCGCCGGCATCGAGCAGGGTCACCACCGGCTCGGAGCCAGTGCGGGCGGTGAGCACCATCACCGGGCAGCGCAGCTGGGCCGCCAAGCGCAGGGCCGAGCTCTCATCCAACAGTTCGGCGCTGATCAGCAGATCGGGTGATTGGTCCTGGCAGACCTCCAGGGCTTCGCGGGCGGTGGCCACGGCCGCCGCCAGGAGGCCGTCCTGCCGCAAGCGTTGTGCCAGCACCGTGCGCAAGGTGGCGTGCGGATCAACCACCAGCACCCGATGGGGCTGCGTTCCAGACTGGGGCGCCTTGGGGCTGGCTGGCTGGCTCGTTGACAGGCTGGATGGCGGTGGCGAAGGGGTTGAGCTGATGGGGTGACAGTTGTTAATGGCCCTAAGGCTAACCGTGCCGGCCAAGAGAGCCACGTATCAGGCGATGCGGTTGTTCTTCCGATCACACCCCCTGGCCTCAAGGGCCAGAATGGTTAGAGGGTTGATGACCCCATGACCGCGCTCCAGCACCCCGAAGCCATCCGCCACTTCCAATCGCTGTGCGATGCCTGCCAGGAACTGGCCCATCGTTTCCACAGTCCAGCGGAACTGCGTCTCTACGCCGATGGCTATCTGCACGCCCTGCGGCGCACCGCCGTACTGGATTCCCTCACCCAGCGTCGGCTTGAGGAGCTGATCGACCGCTGGATCCAGGATCCCTCCAGCTTCGTTGGACCGGATGGCGATCCCCGCAGCCTCTACGAATCGGGCCGCTACTGATCAACAGCAGCGAGCTGAGCTCCGGCACTGCTCAACTGGCCAGGGCGATCTCGAGCTTTTCGCGCAACTCGCCCGAGTTGTACATCTCGATCAGGATGTCGGAGCCGCCGATGAATTCCCCTTTGACATACACCTGGGGAATCGTGGGCCACTCGGAAAACTCCTTGATGCCCTGACGGATGTCCCCGTCGGAGAGCACGTCGAAGGTTTCAAACGGCACACCCGCCGCGTGCAGGATCTGCACGACGTTGTTGGAGAAGCCGCACTGGGGCATCAGCTTGTTGCCCTTCATAAACACGAAAACAAGACTGCTGGCCAGCAGCTCCTCGATGCGTTGGCGGGTGGTGGCGTCCATGGACTCAGGCGGGAGTGGAGGTTTGCAGGGCCAGGGCGTGGATCGCTTCGCTGGCCAATTCCTGGCGCAGGGCGCCGTAGACGAGTTGGTGCTGCTTCACCCGGGTGAGGCCGTTGAACGCCGAGGACACAACCGTCACTTGGAGGTGATCACCACCACCGGTCAGGTCCTCCACGTCCACGCAGGCGTCGGGTAGGGCCTGGGAGATAGCAGCTTTCACCTGGTCGGGATGCACCATCGAGCCGGTGTTGCAGCGAATAACCGCGAATCTAAAGGCCTCAGTTGCCAGCTGTCGCCGCGGCCCCGGCGGTGTAAGGGGTGGTGGCAAAGCCGATTTCAACCAGGCTCTGGTAGGCCTTGCGGCCCTCCGGATTGGCCGGGGTCATCACCTTCACCACTTCCACCAGCAGCGGCACAGCCACTTCGGGCTGGTTCTGGCGACGGAACACAGCTGCCAGGCGCAGGTTGGCCTGGGCCATGGTTTCCAGAGCCTCGCGGCCCTTCTGATCCATCTCTCGGGGTATGCGCGCGTCCAGGCCCCGGAACGAGCCACTCAGGTCGCGGTAGAAACCCAGCAGACGGCGGCAGGCGTCGCGGGCCTGGTCGTAGAGCTTGCGGGCCTCGGCCAGGTTGCCGCTGGCGGCGGCGGCATCACCCCGGGCCAGCAGGGTGCGCACCGCATCCAGATTGAACGGACTGCCCGATGACTCCAGGGCCTTCTGGGGCTCCTGCTGGGCCTGCCCCCCCACCGGCGCCAGGGGGGCGGCCAGGGCCATCAAAGCCAGAACGGAACCGCAGATCAGGCGGGACGGCCTACGCACAACCAGTCAACACAGACCTAAAAACTCTACGGCGCGAGACCAACGCGACCCCGCGCCTGGGTTTCGGCCTGCTGCAGCGCAGCGGTGAGGTGATCGGTGAAGGCGATCGCCGCCTCCCGTCCCTGACCCTTCAAGGTGAGCGGTGGGCCGAAGCAGAGCACCGCCCGGTCGCGCCAACGGGGCAGGCTGTGGCTGTAGGCGATGCCCACAGGCACCACCGGCACCACCACCCCCTGCCCTGCCGCCAGTAGGGCCAGGCGGGCCAGGCCCTGGTGCAGGCGCAAGGACGAGGATTCCCGTTGGATGCGTCCCTCGGGAAACACCACCAGCTGCTGCCCGCCGGCAAGCAGGTCGACGGCGTAGCGCAGGCTGGCCATGGAGGGGCGGGTCTGGTTCACCGGAAAGCAGCCCAGCCGATGCAGAAACCAGCCCTGCAGGCCGCGCATCTCATCCACGGTGACCATGAAGCGGCAATCCCGGCCGGTGACGCGGCGGCCGGCGGCATGGGGCAGCAAGAAGGCGTCCCAGCGGGCCCGATGGGTGGGAGCCAGCAGCACGGGCCCGGAGGTCGGCAGGTGCTCCCGGCCCAGCACCTGAATGCCGCGAAAAAACAGGCCCAGGGCGATGTCCTGGCTGACCACCATGGCCAGCGGCGACAGCCAGGGGCTGATGCCGTTGCAGAGCCCCCGTTCCCGCACCTGGTGGAGAGAAACCGAAGGGGCCGACTGCGCCGCCAACAACCGCGTTAAGGAGAGGAACTTTGACGTTAGGGGCAGCGGTTGCCACCCCGGCCTGGCTGCGGGCAGTTAGGCCGGCGTCCAGGAACCACCGGTCCAGGGCCCTCCATAGGATTTCGACGCAGTCTTCCCGCTTACCCGATCCCTCAGCCATGGCCAGCCTCGGCGTCAACATCGACCACATCGCCAATGTGCGCCAGGCCCGCCGCACGGTGGAGCCCGATCCGGTGAGCTTTGCCCTGCTGGCCGAGCTGGGCGGCGCCGATGGCATCACCGTGCACCTGCGCGAAGACCGCCGCCACATCCAGGACCGCGACGTGGAGCTGCTGCGGGCCACCGTGCGCAGCCGCCTCAACCTGGAGATGGCCGCCACACCGGAGATGGAGGCGATCGCCCTGCGGATCCAGCCCGACATGGTGACCCTGGTGCCGGAGAAGCGCCAGGAGGTGACCACGGAGGGCGGCCTGGATGTGGCCGGCCAGCAGGCCGCCCTCACCAACCTGGTGGGCCGGCTGCAGGGAGCCGGCATCGGCGTGAGCCTGTTTGTGGATGCCGACACCACCCAGCTCGAAGCCTGCCGCGCCACCGGCGCCCGCTGGGTGGAACTGCACACCGGCGCCTACGCCGAAGCCGGTTGGGACTCCCAGCCGCGCGAGCTGGCCCGGCTGAGCGAGGGCAGCTTCATCGCCCGCAGCCTGGGTCTGCGCGTTAACGCCGGCCACGGCCTCACGTATCAGAACGTGGAGCCAGTGGCAGCGATCGAGGGGATGGAGGAGCTGAACATCGGCCACACGATCGTGGCCCGGGCCCTGGCGGTGGGATTGGAGGCGGCGGTGCGGCAGATGAAGGCGTTGATTCAGAATCCGCGCCGCGACCCCCTGTTCGGCAGCCGCCAGCCATGACCACCCACCACTTCATTGCCGCTAGCGAAGCGTTCCTCACCGTCGAGGAGCCGCTCGAGGAGGTGCTGCGGGAGCGGGTGCGCCATTACGGCGAGCAGGGCAAGGCCATTGATTTCTGGCTGGTGAAACGGCCGGCTTTCCTGGAGGCCCCCGAACTGGAACCGATCGCCAGCGCCATCCCACGGCCGGCAGCAGCGGTGGTGTCCACTGATGAGAAATTCATCACCTTCCTCAAGCTGCGGCTTGAATTTGTGGCCACCGGTCGCTTTGAAGCCCCTAGTGCCTCAATCCCCGACGCCCTGGCCGGCGCGGCCTAAAAGAGCCCCAGGAAGCGTTTACGCGGCGCGTCATCGGTGGCTCCTCGACCGCCGTCCTGCTGGTAGCGGGGTTTGTCGTCGCCAATGGTGAGCAGGGCTTCCTTGTTCTTCCACCACACCCAGTCGCGGATTGGTGGGGTGTTGGCCAGTTGCTGGCGGGTGAGTCCCAGGCCGAGCTTGGCGGAGGCATCAAGCAACACATCGAGCATCTCCTCGCCGTTGCCGCACCGCGCCAGGGCCTCATTGGTGCGCTTGGCCCCGTTGAGAGCCTTGACCAGGGCATTCACCCGCTGCCCCACCGATAAGGACGCTGGGTTCATCGGCTGGACACCTCGCTGGAGCGACCGTACCAGCGTTGATCGGTAGGTGGCCGGTGGGTGGCCGGTTCAGGGGGGCTGACAAGAAGCGGGTGGGGAGGCAAGACTGGGCATAACGCGATGGACTGATGACGTCCCCCTCACGGACCTGCCACCACTGGGTGATCGGGGACGTCCATGGCTGTGCTGACTCCCTGGAACGGTTGGTGGCCAAGCTGCCGGCCCGCGACCGGCTGGTGCTGTGCGGCGATGTGATCAACCGCGGCCCCCAGATCCGCCGCACCATGGAGCTGGCCTGGGGTCTGGTGGACTCCGGCCGGGCCGTGTGGCTCAAGGGCAACCATGAGGCCGATCTGGTGGAAGCCCTACGTCAGGGCAACTGGATGGCCCACCGGGCCCTGGCCGGCTGCGACACCTATCGCCAGCTCGGCGATCGCCACACCCGTCTCTGGCAGGAACGCCTGGAGCAGCTCCCCTGCAGCTACGGCGGCCCTGGCTGGGTGGCCACCCACGCCGGCTTCGATCCCGCCACCTGGGAGCCGGATCTAAGCATCCGCATGCCCTTCTGGCAGTCCTATGACGGCCGCTTCGGCGAGGTGGTGATCGGCCACACCCCCGGCCCCCAGGTGCGGCGCCTCGGGCAGATCGTGATGGTCGACACCGGCGCCTGCTACGGCGGCGAACTCTCCGCCTACTGCCCCGAAACCGGCGCCATCCATGCCGTGCCAGGCCTGCGCGACCGCAGGCTCACGCCCTTCAGCAAGCAGCTGGCGGGCTGTCTGCCCTGATGCCCCCCCGCTGAGCCCAATCCTTGCTCACCGTTTTCCGGGGCAACCGGGCTGAACACCTGGCCGAACTGCTGGCTGCCCAGCTGCGGCTGAACCCGCCAGACCCCTTCGCGTCGGTGCAGGTGGTGGTCAACACCTGGCCCACCAGCCGCTGGCTGGGCGAACAACTGGCCGTGCACCTGGGGGGGATCGCCGCCAACATCCGCTACCCGTTTCCGGGCAGCCAGCTGCGCCAGATCGTCAATGCCGTGCTGGGCGATGCCCCCGGCGACGAGGATCCCTGGCGCGCCAACCAACTGGTGTGGCCCGTGTTGGAGCTGCTGCCCGAGTTGCTCGAGCAGCCCGAGGCCGAGGCCCTGCGCCACTGGTGGAGCCGCCGCCAGGGCAGCAGCCAGCACCTGAACCTGGCCCAGTGGCAGCTGGGCCGCAGCATCGCCGATGCCCTCGACGACGCGGCCCTCTATCGGCCCGACCTGCTGGCGGCCTGGTGGCACGGGGAGGAGCGCCCTCCCCTGCCCCCCGAGCAGGCCTGGCAACGGCGACTGGTGACGTTGTTGCGCGAGCGACTGGAGGTGAAGCCCTTTGGCCTGCGGGTGCGCGACGCCATCACCCAACTGCAGCAGGGACCACCACCAGCGGGAAGCCTGCCCGACCCCTTGCGCCTGTTTGGGCTCAGCAGCCTGGCGCCGATCCAGGTGGAGCTGCTCCAGGCCCTGGGCCTGCACACCCAGGTGGACCTGTATCTGCTCACCCCGTGCCGCGATCTATGGCAGCGCTGCACCAGCCGCCGTCAGCTGCTCAGCGACGCCATCGCCCTGCGCCAGCCCCTCGATGGCGACTGGCTGCTGCAGGCCTCGGGACTGGAAGCCCGCTTTGGCCGACTGGGCGGCGAATTCCAGCAGTTGCTCGAGGGCAGCGGCGAGAGCCACCAGGGGCAGTGGGCGGAAAAGGACCTATTTTTCGCGCCCGCCGCGGCCCATGGCGGCCCGGAGCCGGCGCCCCTGCTGCATCAGCTGCAGCAACAATTGGCGGATCCGGCTGAACAACCCCGGCTGCAGCGGGCCACAGGAGATCGCTCCTTGGAGTTCCATCGCTGCCCCGGCCCCCTGCGCCAGGTGCAGATCGTGCGCGACCGGATCCTGCAGCTGATGGCGGCCGACGCCACGCTCCAACCCCGGGATGTGCTGGTGATGACCCCCCAGGTGGATGGCCTGGCGCCGCTGGTGGCGGCTGTATTTGGCGACAACGAGGCCACCGGGGTGGACCTGCCGTGGCGACTCACCGACCGCAGCCAGCAGAGCGAGGCGAGCCTCAGCCGCAGCCTGCTGGAGCTGCTGGCGCTGGCGGGGGAGCGGTTCACCGCCTCGGCGCTGGAAACCCTGCTGGAGAGTCCGGCGTTGCAGGAGCACTTCCAGCTCAGCGGCGCCGAGATGGCGGCCCTGCATCCGCTGCTGCAGCGCTGCGGCTTCCGCTGGGGCCTCGATGCCGAAGAGCGCGGCGGGCTGGCCAGCGGCAGCCTGGCCTGGGCCATCGACCGGTTGCTGCTGGGGCTGGTGCTGCCCGAGGAGTCCGGCCTGGCCCCAGCCGACACCGCCCCCCTGGCCTGCGGCGAAGGGCTGGAGCTGTTGGGCCGCTGGCTGCACCTGCTCACCCGGCTGCGCCACTGGCTCATGGAGCTGCGGCGGCCGCGGCGCTGCGAGGCCTGGGCCAGCTGCCTGCGGGCCCTGCTCACCGACCTGTTTGGTGAGGGCGGCGATCAGGCCTGGGAGCTGCCCCTGGTGCTGGCCGCCATCGACGCCTGGCAGCAGGCCGCCGCCGGCTGCGCGCTGGAGCTCGCCGCACCGGTGGTGGCGGCCGTGCTCGATGAACGGCTGGCGGCCGATTCGGGCCGCTTCGGTCACCGCAGCGGCGCCCTCACCATCAGCGCCCTGGAGCCGATGCGGGCCATTCCCCACCGGGTGGTGGTGTTGATGGGGCTGGATGCGGGCGCCTACCCGCGCCAACGCCAGCGGCCCGGCTTCCACCTGCTGGAGCAGCAGCGGCAGCTGGGCGACCCCAACCCGGCCGACCAGGACCGCTACGTGCTGCTGGAGGCCCTGCTCTCGGCCCGCGACCACCTGCTGGTGACCTGGAGCAGCCGCGACCCGCGCAAGGGGGAGGAGCTGCCGCCGGCCACACCGGTGCGTCAGTGGCTCGAATGGCTGCAGGGGCAACTGCCCTGCCAGGGCCAGGGGCTGGTGGTGGAGCACCCCGCCAACCCGCTCGACCGGGCCAATTTCCAGCCCATCGGCGAGCGGCCGCCCGGCAGCTGCGACCGGCGCCTGCTGGAGGCCCGGCAACTGCTCGATCAACAGCTCGATCAACCGGGGGGCGGCACGCTGCAGGCACCCTGCCCCCTCGCCGCGAGCGTTGCCCCTGGCGACACACCCGACGAGGAGGCTGACGCCTACAGCGACCTGCGCGACTGGCTGCAAGCCCCCCAGGCCAGCTGGCTGGCGAGCCTGGGGCTGCGGCCGCGGGAATGGGCCGACAGCCTCGACGATCTCGAGCCCCTCAGCCTCGACGAACGCCATCGGGCGGCGCTGCTGCGCCAGGCCCTCGACCAACCGGCAGGCGCACCCCTGGAGGAGCCGGGCAGCTGGTTGGAGCGCCACCGGGGTCAGGGCCTGCTGCCGCCCCTGGCGGCCGGGGAGCTGGAAGCCCGCGGCCTCAGCCAGCGCTGGCGCAGCCTGCAGGAGAGCCTCGCGACCCTGGGGCCTGAGCGCCGCCTGCTGGCCACCTGGCAGACCTGGCAGCAGGAGTTGCTGTGGCGGGGCTCCTCGCTGCTGCTGCTGCACACGGCCCGGGCCCGCTACCGCCAGCGGCTGGAGCTGTGGCTGGCCCTGCTGCTGGCCTCAGCCGCCGACCAGGCCCCGGCTGACGGGGTTCTGGTGGCCCGCAGTGACCAGGAGTTCAGCGTGGCCCTGCGCCTGAAGGCCCCGGATCGCGACACCGCCCGAGCGGAGCTGGAGCGCCTGGCGGACCTGCGCGAGCACTGGCGCCAGCGCTGCTGGCCGGTGCCCCCGGAAACGGGCTGGATGCTGCTGGAGAAGGGGGAAGGGCGGGCAATCGACACCTGGGAGGGCAATGCGCTGGTGCCCGGCGAACGCCAGGAGCCCGAGCAGACGCTCTGCTTCGGCGCCGACCTCAGCGGCAGCGCCCTACTGGCCAGCGGCCTGGTGGCCGAGCAGGCGGCGGTGTTGCTGGGCCCGCTGCGGGAGCGGCTGGCATGACGCACACCCCCAAGCGCGAGCAGCCTTTTGAGGCCAATGGCTTTCCCCTGGAGCCCGGCATCCGGCTGCTGGAAGCCAGCGCCGGCACCGGCAAAACCTTTGCCCTGGCCCAGCTGGTGCTGCGCTACGTGGGCGAGGCGGAGCTGGGCCTGCGCCAGCTCCTGGTGGTGACCTTCACCGAAGCCGCCGCCGCCGAGTTGCGCGATCGCATCGGCCAGCGGCTGCAGCTGGCCCTCTCTGGCCTGGAGGATCCGGCCTGGGAAGCACCCGATCCCACCCTGGCCACCTGGCTGGAGCGGCAGCGGCCCCGGGCCGACAGCCTGCGGGCCCGGCTGCTGCTGGCCCTCGAGGAGCTCGATGCCGCCGATATCACCACCATCCACGGCTTCTGCCGCCGCACCCTGCAGCGCCAGGCCCTGGAGGCCGGGCTTCCCCCCGAGCTGCAACTCGAAGACGACCAGAACACCCTGGCGCGGCAGGTGGCCCACGACTACTGGCAGCGGCAGGTGCTGCCCCTGGACAGCCACCTGCTGGCGGGGCTGCAGCAGCGGGTCCAGGGCCCCGAGCTGCTGGAGCAGCTGCTGCGCCAGCTCGATGGCGATCCGGCCCTGCAACTCGACCCCCTGCCGCCCCCGCTGCAGGCCGATGCCCCCCTGGCCCCCCAGCTCACGGCCCTCTGGGCGGAGGCCTGGGGTGGGTTTCAACAGCTCTGGTCCGAACGCGGTCGGACCCTGGAGGCGGCGTTCTGCGCGGCGGCCGCCCAGTGGCGCGGGCAGGGCGTCAAAACCACCACCCCCTACAGCCCCAAACCCACCAAGGACCGCTGCGCCCTGGTGGAGGCCTGGATTGCCGCCCAGCCCCCCGGCGGCGACTACGGCGCCACGGCGGGCCGCAGCGGCGGAGCCGGGGGGTTGCTGCGCGACTACTTCCATCCAGGCAGCTTCCTCAAGCTGGCCCGGGGCCTGGACAGCAGCAGCGAGGGCCCGGAGCCATCCCTGCCGGAGCGCCCCCTGCTGGAGGCGATCGCCCAGCTGCTGGATGGGCCGGCGGAGGCCCTGCTGCTGCACGCCTGCCACTGGGGCCGGGGCGAACTCAACCGTCGCCGCCGCCAGAGCGGACGCCTCGGCTTCGCCCAGCTGCTGGAGGGTCTCGACCCGGGGGACCTGGCCAGCACACCGCTGCTTCAGGCGGTGGGAGACCGCTATGCGGTGGCCCTGATCGATGAATTTCAGGACACCGACCCGATCCAGTGGCGGATCCTGTCGCGGGCGTTTCAGCCCGAACGGCACCGGCTGGTGATGGTGGGCGATCCCAAGCAGGCGATCTACCGCTTCCGAGGCGGCGAGCTGGCCACCTACCTGCGCGCCCGGGCCACGGCAAGCCAGGCCGGCGGAATCAGCAGCCTCACCGACAACTACCGCTCCAGCGAAGCCCTGATCAGCGGGCTGAATGCCCTGATGCACCCGGGCCTGCGCCGCAGCGGCCTGGCGGTGCCGCAGGTGCATCCCCGGATGGGGGACGCCGGCCTGGTGCTGCCCGCGGGCCAGCACCCCCTGCAGTTGCTCTGGCTGGGCGGGAAGCGTCAGGCCGGCCAGAAACCGCCGAGCCGCAGCGCCCTAGAGCGGCAACTCCCCGGCCAGATCGCCAGCTTCACAGCCGCGCTGCTCAACCGGGGGCTGGTCGAGCAGCGTCCCAACGGCAGCCGCCCCCTGAACCCGAACGACATCTGCCTGCTGGTCAGCACCCACCGCCAGGCCGAAACCCTGCGCGGCGAGCTGGAGGCCTGCGGCATCGCCAGCCGCCTGGTGAGCCAGGGGGATGTGCTGGACAGCGCCGGGGCCACGGCGCTGCAGCGGCTGCTGGATGCCCTGGCCGAGCCGGGCCGGGCCAACCGGCTACGGCTGCTGGCCGCCTCCCCCCTGCTGGGTTGGAGCGCCGCGCAGATCGCCGGCGCCAGCCCGGAGGACTGGAGCACCCTGGCGGCGCGCCTGGCCCAGCTGGCCCAGCAGCTGCCGCGCCGCGGACTGCTCGGGGTGCTGGCCAGCCTGCTGGAGCAGCGGGGCTTGGCCCGGCTCTCCCTGGGGGGGCGGTTGCTGGCCGATCTGCAGCAGTGCGCCGCGTTGGTGGCGGAGCGCCTCCACGCCGACAAGCTGGGGCCGGCGGCAGCGGCCGACTGGCTACGGCGCCGGCGGCTCGAGCCCGACCGGGACGTACCCGAAGCCCACCAGCCCCACAGCGACGTGGTCGATGCGGCGGTGTCGGTGGTGACGGTGCACCGCAGCAAGGGCCTGGAATACCCGGTGGTGATCTGCCCCTACCTCTGGCAAGCCCCGGGAGACGGCCGCGGGCCCCAGCGGATCGGCGTGCGCTGGCAGCCCGGCGGCAGCGATCCCGTGCTCGATCTGCATCTGAACGGCCACTGGCGGGCTGGGTTTGCCGCCCGGCAGCATCAGTTGCAGGCTGAGCTGCAGGAGCGGGAACGCCTCGCCTACGTGGCCGCCACCCGAGCGCGGCTGCTGCTGGTGCTGGCCTGGGGGCCGGCCCAAGGGCAGCAGGGCAACCCCCTCCACCCCTGGCTGTTTGACCAAGACGAGCCCCCCGCCGCCGATCACGACCCCTACGCAGGCCGCAGCGATGCCGACTGGCGCGAGCGGTTGCAGCAGGCTCTAGGCCGCCGACGCCTGCCCCTCACCCTGCTGGATCCCCCCACCCCCGGCGAACGCATCCGGCTGCTGGCCTGCCACGACAGCAGCAACGCGCCCTTGGCGCGGGGGCCCGTGCCCCGCGCCCCCTTCGACACCACCTGGGGCCGCAGCAGCTACACCAGCTGGACCCAGGGCAGCCACAGCGCTGCTCCCGCGGCGCTGGAGGAGGGCCGCGAAACCGATGCCCTGGTGGCCGAACTCGACGCCTCAGCCGAGCCCGGCGGCGAGGCGCCGCAGCCCTGGCCGGATGACGGGCCATTGGCGGCGTTTCCTTGGGGGGCCCAAGCGGGCGATTGCCTGCACCGCATCCTCGAGCAGCTCGACTACCGCCAACCCGTGGCGGCCCAGGCGGAGCTCTGTGCCCGGGAACTGCAGCGGGCCGGCATCGCCGAGCAGCACGGCGCGGCGGCGGTGCTGGGGTTGGAGCAACTGCGGCAGACCCCCCTGGGGGGCGCCCTGGGGAGCTTTCAGCTGGCCGAGCTGGAGCACGGCGATCGCCTCAACGAGATGAATTTCGATCTGCCGCTGAGCCTGGTGCGGGCCCGGGCCCTGGCGCGTCCATTTGCCGACCACCCCGAAGGGTGGTTTGGGACGGCCTACGCCGAGCAGCTGGCCCAGCTGGACGTGGCCAGCCAGGGCTTCCTCACCGGCTCGATCGACCTGGTGTTCCGCCACGGTGAGCGCTGGTGGGTGGCCGACTGGAAGAGCAACTGGCTGGGCGAGCGCGACGCCCAGGGCCAACCGCTGCACTGCGGTCCGCGGCACTACACCTCGCCAGCAATGGCCGCGCTGATGGCCACCAACCACTACCCGCTGCAGGCCCACCTGTATCTGGTGGCCCTGCACCGCTACCTGCGCTGGCGCCTGCCCGGCTACCGCCCCGACCAGCACCTGGGCGGCTACGTCTATGTGTTCCTGCGGGGGGTGCCCGGCCCACGGCCGCCAACCGCAACGGGCGGCGACGTGCCCGGCATGTTTGTGGAGCAACCGCCGCTGGCGCGGTTGCTGCAGCTCGACCGGGCCCTCGGGGGCACGCCATGAGCACCAGCCCCGTTGCCGATCAACCCGCGTGGCTGCAGGCCCTGGCCGCAGCCCTGAGCGAAGCCTTGCCGCGGCTGCACGCCACCAGCCCCGATCCCCTCGTGGGCGAGCTGATCGAGGCCCTGGCTGCAGCCCTGGCGGAGGGCCAGCTGGAGATCGCCGTGCCCAGCCCGGAGCATCGCCAGGCCCTGGAGGCCTCACCGCTCAGCGCCGAGCCCAATGGCCCCCTGGCCCTGGAGGGCGATCGGCTGCTGTGGCGGCGCTGGCAGCGCCAGCGCGAGGGCGTGCTTCAGGCCCTGATCAACCGGGCCCAACGGCCGCTCGATTCAGCCACACCAGCGCCCGCCGTCGAGATCGAGGACAGCAGCGGGCTCGATGCCGACCAACAACGGGCCGTAGCGGCGGTGCTGCGGCATGGGCTGGTGCTGCTCGAGGGCGGCCCCGGCACCGGCAAAACCAGCACCGTGGCCCGCATGCTGGCGGCGGTGCAGGCCCAGCAACCCGGCAGCCGCATCCACCTGGCCGCTCCCACCGGCAAGGCCGCCGCCCGGCTGCGGGCCGCCCTGGCCAATGCCGAGCTGCAGCTGCCTTGCAGCACCCTGCACCGGCTGCTGGAGAGCCGCGGCGAGCGGTTTGGCCGCAATCGCCACCACCCCCTGGCCCTCGACCTGCTGGTGGTGGATGAGGTGTCGATGGTCGACCTGCCCTTGATGGAGGCCCTGCTCGACGCCCTGCCGGCCAGCTGCCGGCTGGTGCTGGTGGGCGACGCCGCCCAGCTGCCGCCGGTGGGCCCCGGCAGCGTGCTGCTCGACCTGCAGGCCCCTGAGCGCCGCCGGGCCCTGGGGCCTGCGGCCATCACCCTGCGCACCACCTACCGCAACAACGGCACCATCGCCGCCGTGGCCGCCGCCCTGCGCGACGGCGACCAGCCCCTCGAACCCCTGCTGACAGGCCTGCTCGAGCCCCTGGATCCAGACGCCAACCTGGCCTGGATCCAGGCGGGGCCGCGGATGCTGCCAGCCACGCTGCTGGAGCGGCTGCGGCGGCACCAGCAACAGCTCGAGCAGCTCTGTCGCCAGAACGACCCCAACGATCCCGCCACGGCGGCCAGCCTGTTGGCCGCCCTCGACGCCTGCCTGGTGCTCACCCCGCTGCGCCGCGGCCGCTGGGGGGTGGAGGCGATCCACCAGGCCCTGCTGGGGGAGGCCACCGGGCGCTTGCCCCAGCACTGGCCGCTGGGCACACCGGTGCTGTGTCGCCACAACCTGACGGAACTGGGCCTCGCCAACGGCGACGTGGGCCTGGTGGTGGAGGGCCCAGGGGTCACCCGTGGGGAGCGCCGGCTGCTGTTCAACACGCCCGGCAGCCCCCAGCCGCTCTGGATTCACCCCGCCCAGTTGCCCGATGCAGAACCGGCCCTGGCCCTCACCGTGCACAAAGCCCAGGGCAGCGAGGCCGATGAGGTGTGGGTGCTGATGCCCGACACCGGCCGCCCCCAACGGCGCCTGCTCTACACCGCCATCACCCGGGCCCGGCGGCAGGCCCAGCTGATCACCCCCTTGCGGGCCCCGTCCGACAGCGCCAGCCTGATGGCGTGATCCACCCCAACCCCCACAACCCGGAAGGCCGGGTGGAGCGCCCCTGGGGCTGGTTCGAAACCTTGGCCAGCGGTGAGCAGTATCGGGTGAAACGGCTGCTGATCCACAGCGGCCAGAGGCTGAGCCTGCAGCGCCACCAGCACCGTTGCGAGCACTGGGTGGTGGTGGCGGGCACGGGCGAGCTGCAGGTGGTCGACGCTGTGATCGCGGCGGTGCCAGGAATCAGCGTGTTCATCCCCCAGGGGGCGCTTCACCGGGCCCAGGGCGGCAGCGAAGATCTGGAGATCGTCGAGGTGCAACGCGGCGCCTGGCTTAGCGAAACCGACATCGAACGACTGGCCGACGATTTTGGGCGGCTGTGAATGGCGAGCCATTGCGAGTGATAAAGTTTTGGTTCAGCCTTTTTCAAGGGCAGGGCAGTTTTGTTAGGTGCGGGCCAGAGCAACTGATTACCGGGTTCGGCAGTGCAGCGTTTTGTTGCTCCGCCACTGCCCATCGAATCAGTCTTTCTTGCCTCCATTGGGTTTCTGCCGGCCTGCGTTGAAGGACCTCACCAGCCAGGACTTCACCAAGTTCTGCTTCACCAGGCCGAATTGAATCCAGTGACCGAACTTTCCAACGGCGGCAGTTTCACCTGCTCCGTCGAAATCAATGCGTCTGTAGAGGCGTCGACGGAAGCGTCCGCGCAGACCTGCGTCGATCCATCCAACGACGTCTCCGACACCCCGATCGAGACGCCCACCGCTACTGCTTCGGCCCAAGAGGAGTCGAAGGCCAGCCAGGGCTTTGCCCGCTTTGGCTTCGGGCCCGAGCTGCTGAAGGCCCTTGAGGCCATTGGCTATCAGGAGCCCTCACCGATCCAGAAGGCCGCCATCCCCGAGCTGCTGCTCGGTCGCGACCTGGTGGGCCAAGCCCAAACGGGCACCGGCAAAACCGCAGCATTCGCCCTGCCGATGCTGGCCGCCCTCGATCCCGCCGAACGCAAGCCCCAAGTGCTGGTGCTCGCCCCCACCCGGGAGCTGGCCCTGCAGGTGGCCGACGCCTTCAACAGCTATGCCACCCACCTGAGCGGGGTGCGCACCCTGGCGATCTACGGCGGCGCCGACTTCCGCGAACAAATACACCAGCTCAAGCGTGGCGTTCAGATCGTGGTGGGCACCCCCGGTCGGGTGATGGACCACATGCGCCAGGGGACCCTCGACCTCTCCAATCTGCGAGCTCTGGTGCTCGACGAGGCCGATGAAATGCTGCGCATGGGCTTCATCGACGACGTCGAATGGGTGCTCGAGCAGCTACCTGAAAAGCGTCAGGTGGTGCTGTTTTCCGCCACCATGCCGGCCGAAATCCGGCGGATCTCGCAGAAATATCTCAACGCGCCCGCCGAGATCACGATCAAACAGAAGGCCGCCGATGCCAGCCTCATCCGTCAGCGCTTCCTGATGGTGCATGCGCCCCACAAACTGGCTGCGCTGGAGCGGGTGCTCGAGGCCGAAACCAGCGAAGGGGTGATCATCTTTGCCCGCACCAAGGCGATCACGATCACCGTGGCCGAATCGCTGGAGCAACACGGCTACGACGTGGCGGTGCTCAACGGCGACGTGCCCCAGGCCCAGCGGGAGCGCACCATCGAACGCCTCAAGAGCGGCCAGGTGGATGTGCTGGTGGCCACCGACGTGGCCGCCCGCGGCCTCGATGTGGAGCGCATCGGCCTGGTAATCAACTACGACATTCCCTTCGACTCCGAGGCCTACGTGCACCGGATCGGTCGCACGGGGCGGGCGGGCCGCAGCGGCGACGCCATTCTGTTTCTCACCCCCCGCGAGCGGCGCTTCCTGGGCAGCCTCGAGCGGGCCGTGGGCAAACCGATCGAAGAGATGGAGGTGCCCAGCAACGCCACCATCAACCAGAACCGGCTGGACCGGATGCGCACCAAACTGACCTGCTGTCTGCAAACACCCTCCAGCAGCGATCAGGAACGGGCCCTGCTCAGCGAAATCCTGCAACGGGTGGCCCAGGAGCTGGGCTCGAGCCCCGAGCAGCTGGCACTGGCCGCTCTCGAGCTGAGCCTGGCGGGCAAACCGCTGCTGCTCCAGGGCGAAGAGAATTTCCACCAGGTGCGTCCGAGTGGTCCCGGTCGGGATGGCGGACGGGATGGAGGACGGGACTTCGGGCGCGATCGGGGTCGGGGGCGCGAGCTGGGACGCGATGGGGTTCGGGGTCCCCGGGGTGAGCGGCCCATGGGACCGCCGGAAGATCACATGGAGCGCTTCCGCGTCGAAGTGGGCTGGCGCGACCGGATCAAGCCCGGCAACATCGTGGGTGCCATAGCCAATGAGGCGGGTCTGAACGGTCGCTCGATCGGCCGCATCCAGATCTTCGACACCCACAGCACCGTGGACCTGCCCAAGGGCATGCCCGATGAGGTCTTCCAGGGCCTGAGGCAGCTGCGGGTGATGAACAAACCACTCCAGCTCTCCCGGCTGCAGGGTTAACCGTCTCGGGCGCCAGACATGCCCACCGCCCGACCCTGCTCCATGTCGCCCAGTCCTGTGCGAATCGTCCCCGTTGGCCTGCTGTGCCTGGGGCTGGGGCTGGCCGGGCTGGGGCCATCCAGCCGGGGCATCAGCGTCTCGGAGGTGGTGAAAGCCTTCTGCCTATCGGCCTATCAAGCTGATCTGCAAAAGCAGGGCAAAAATGTCTCGCTGGCGCAGCTGGATCGCACCTGTGGTTGCGTTGGGGAGCGAGTCGCCCAAGGCAGCGACGTGGAGGATGCCCACGTGGTGTGTGGGCGCCCTCAGGCGCAGAGACTGGTCACGTCTCCCACACTCACACTGGTTAACCCAGGCACCGAGAGCCTTTCGACAGCGGCGATCAGCGAGACCTGAACGTCCAAGCTTTCGCTGGTCACCAGGGTCTGCAGCAGGTCGAAACGATCCTGGGGAGCCAGCTCTCCATCCTCGCGCCAGGCGAGGCTCCAAGGGACAGGGGCCGTCATCACGGGGTCGCAGTTGATCAGGATTTGCTGACAATGGAACGTTACTGGGGATCGCCCAGGGAACTCCAGAGTCTCTTCAGAAGGGCTTCACGGTTCTCCATGATTCCCGCTCTCACGCCGTGGTCAGGCCCAACAAACCGGTAGGCTTGAGGGTGATTCCAAGGCGTTCAGGCTCCCATCGGCGCGCTCAGTTCCCACTGGCATTCCCGAGGAAGCGCAGCACCAACCGAATCAGTTCCAGGATTTGCTCCATTAATGACCATTTACGTTGGCAACCTCTCGTTCCAA
Organism: Cyanobium sp. Alchichica 3B3-8F6; assembly: GCF_024346435.1. Classification (NCBI taxonomy): domain Bacteria; kingdom Bacillati; phylum Cyanobacteriota; class Cyanophyceae; order Synechococcales; family Prochlorococcaceae; genus Cyanobium; species Cyanobium sp. Alchichica 3B3-8F6. The sequence continues at coordinate 274,285 of NZ_JAGQCZ010000001.1, forward strand.
GCTGAACGCGAGGACCTGCTTGATCTCTTCGGCCAATACGGAGAGGTGCGCCAGTGCAGCCTGCCCCTTGACCGGGAAACCGGTCGCAAGCGCGGCTTCGCCTTTGTCGAACTGGCTGACGATGCAGCTGAACAGAAAGCCATCGACGACCTCCAGGACGTCGAATGGATGGGCCGCATGATTCGCGTCAACAAAGCCACCCCCCGTGAAGGCGGCGGCGGTGGTGGTGGTGGCGGCCGCGGCGGCTACGGCGGCGGCGGCGGCGGCGGTGGAAACCGTGGCGGCGGCGGAGGCTATGGCGGTGGTGGTGGCGGCGGCTACGGCGGCGGCGGCAACCGCTGGTAAGTCATCCGACCAGCCCTGACCCTGGACCCCTGGCCGTGGATCACCCCACGGCCAGTGGTTTTTTGCTGGCCGAGATCGCACGGATCAGCATCGGGGGGCAACATCGTCACCAAGTTGTTCCCCAGCCGGCCATGTCGCCCCAGACCGCCACCAGCCCCACCACCCTGCAGCGGCTGTTGCGCACCCTCCGGCCGCACCGACGCCGGGTGTGGCTAGCCACCAGCTGCTCGGTGCTCAACAAACTCTTCGACCTGGCCCCACCGGTGCTGATCGGCTTGGCGGTGGATGTGGTGGTGCAGCAGGACACCTCCTGGCTGGCGGCCCTGGGCGTCACCTCCGTGCCAGGCCAGCTGGGTGTGCTGGCGGGGCTTTCGTTTGTGATCTGGAGCGCCGAATCCCTGTTCGAATACCTCTACGCCCTGCTCTGGCGCAACCTGGCCCAAACGGTGCAGCACGAGCTGCGGCTTGAGGCCTACGCCCATCTGCAGCAGCTGGAGATGGGCTTCTTTGAAGCCAGCAGCAGCGGCAGGCTGCTCACGATCCTCAACGACGACATCAACCAGCTGGAGCGCTTTCTCGACCACGGCGCCAACGAGATCCTGCAGCTGCTCACCACGGTGCTGGCGGTGGGCGCCGCGATGCTGTGGCTCTCGCCACTGGTGGCGGGGGTGTCGTTCCTGCCGATTCCCGTCATCCTCTGGGGGTCGCTGCGCTTCCAAAAGCGGCTGGCCCCCCGTTACGCCGAGGTGCGCGAGCGGGCGGGGGATCTGGCCAGTCGCCTGGCCAACAACCTCGGCGGCATGCTCACGATCAAGAGCTACACGGCGGAGACCTGGGAAACCGCACGGCTCAGCGAGCAGAGCCAGGCTTACCGCAGCAGCAATGCCCGGGCCATCCGGCTCTCGGCAGCCTTCATTCCCCTGATTCGCTTCGCGATCCTGTTCGCCTTCCTGGCGATCCTGGTGATCGGCGGCTTGCAGGCCTGGCGCGGTGCCATCGCGGTGGGCACCTACAGCTTCCTGGTGTTCATCACCCAGCGGCTGCTGTGGCCCCTCACCACCCTGGGCCGCACCCTCGACGACTACCAGCGGGCCATGGCCTCCACCAACCGGGTGCTCAACCTGCTCGACACCCCGATCGCCATCGCCAGCGGCCAACAGAGACTGCCTTTGGGCCAGGTGAAGGGAGAGCTCCGCTTTGAGGGCGTCAGTTTTGGCTACGCCGGTCGCGAGCCTCTGCTGCGCCACTTCAACCTGACGATCCCCGCCGGCAGCACCCTCGGCATCGTGGGTGCCACGGGCTCAGGCAAGAGCACCCTGGTGAAACTGCTGCTGCGGCTCTACGCCATCCAGGAGGGCCGCATCCTGCTCGATGGCATTCCCCTCCACAGCCTGCAGCTCGACGACCTGCGCCGCGCCATCGGCCTGGTGAGCCAGGAGGTGTTTTTGTTTCACGGCACCGTGGCCGAAAACATCGGCTACGGCAGCTTCGAGGCACCCCGGGCCGCGATCGAACGGGCTGCCCAATTGGCAGAGGCGTCGAGTTTCATCGAGGCCCTACCCCAGGGTTACGACACGGTGGTGGGCGAGCGGGGCCAACGGCTCAGCGGCGGCCAGCGCCAGCGCATCGCCCTGGCCCGCGCCATCCTCAAAAACCCTCCGGTGCTGATCCTCGATGAAGCCACGGCGGCGGTCGACAACGACACCGAAGCCGCCATCCAGCGCTCCCTCGATCTGATCACCGCCGAGCGCACCACCCTGGTGATCGCCCACCGGCTCTCCACCGTGCGCCACGCCGATCGGATCGTGGTGCTGGAGCAGGGCCAGATCGTGGAAAGCGGCCGCCACGACCAGCTGATCGCTGCCGATGGGGCCTATGCCAACCTCTGGCGGGTGCAGGCCGGTCTGCGCAGCGGCGAACCCCTGCGACTCTGAGCCCTGATCGTGCAATAGGTTTTGGGGGATGAGAACCCCTCAGGCCAAAGGCCCCCGCAAGCGCAGCCGACGCGGCTCCGTGCTGGTGGCGATCTGCGTGGGCTTGGGCGGGGGACTGCTGCTGGCGGGGCCGCTCTGGGAGCTGCTCAGCGAGAACGGCGCGGCCACCAACAACGCCATCACCAATCCCTTTGCCGCCTGGAGTGGCATCACCAACCTGGACATCCTGCTGCTCGGCACCGATGTGGGCGGTGGCAACACCGATGTGATCGCCAGCCTGCGGGTGGATGGCGGCATCACACGAATCACCCAGGTGCCCCGCGACACCTACATCGAAGCTGAGGGCTACGGCCCCCACAAAATCAATGCCCTCTACAGCCTGGGGGGCACCGACCTCGTGAAACGGGAACTGGCCCGCAAGCTGGGCCGGCCGATCACCCACCACGTGGTGGTGAACCTGGCGGCGATCCGGCGCATGGCCGATGCCCTGGGCGGCATCGAGGTGGATGTGCCCAAACGGATGGCCTACACCGACCACAGCCAGGGGCTCACCATCGATCTGCAACCGGGCCTGCAGACCCTCAAGGGCCGCGACCTGGAGGGATTCCTGCGCTTCCGCCACGATGCAATGGGCGACATCGGCCGCCTGGAGCGCCAGCAGCTGGCCCTGCAGGCCCTGTTCCGCAAGCTCACCCGGCCTGAGCATCTGGTGCGACTACCGGTGCTGCTGGCAGCAGCCGGCAAGGACCTCAAAACCGATCTGGGCCCCATGGAACTGGGCGGGCTGATCACCGCCATGGGCACGACCCAGCTTGAGACCAAGCGGCTGGGCGGTCGGCCCTTCTACCGCAACAACATCAGCTACTGGGAGGCCGACTGGCCCCAGCCTGTATTGGACAGCTCGGCCGGCTATGGCTCCGGGGACGACGGCCGCTTCCGCTTCCTCTTCTGATCCGCCGCCGGATCAACGGCGGGCGTTGGCCCGCCGTTGCTGCGCTGGGACAGGGTGATCAAGGCCAGCGCCAAAGCCACACCCGCCAGCAAGGGGGTGGAGGCGGCCACGGTCACCCCGAGGGCAGCCGTAAACCAGATCGAAGCGGCACTTGTGAGTCCGTGCACCTCGGGCCGGCCTTTCTTCAGGCCACCAGGAGGCACCAGGATCTCTCCGGCGCCGAGGAAGCCCACGCCCGTGGCCACCCCCTGAATCACCCGGCTGCGGGACTCGGGATCGGGACCGGCCGCCAGCACCATCAGACAAGCACTCAGCCCCACCAACACATGCACCCGCAGGCGGTTGGGGTGGGTGGTGGTGCCGTGGTGGGCGCGGTTGATGCCCACCGCCAAACCGCACAGCACCGCCAGACCCAGGCGCAGCAGGATCTGCAAGTCGGGGGTGAGCGCCGGCAGCCAGCTCATGGCCGCCCCCTCACAACAGCCAAGCGCAGCATGGCTGTTCCCCATAAGCTCCTGGCAACTAAGCGTTGCCGCGGCCCGTGCAGAACCTGCTGCTGCGCAACAGCCTCAAGTTGTTCGTGGCCGTGTTCATCACCGCGGCAATCGCTTCCTGGACCGAGCGCATCCAGTTTCTCTGGTATCCGCTGATGGCAGTGGTGATCGTTGTGGATGACAACGATGATCACACCGTTCAGGCTGCCACAAGCCGCATCCTTGGCACGGTGATCGGGGGCCTGATCACCTTCCTGGTGCACACGATGCTGAGCGGCTGGATCGGCGTGCTGGTGTCGTTGCTGGTGATGATCCCAGTGCTGCAACGGCTGGGCTGGCAAAGCGCCCTGGGCACCGCCGGGCTCACCGCCGTGATGTTTCTGATGATTCCCAGCCACGCCTCTCTCAATTGGGATTACGTGTTCAACCGCGGCCTCGACACCGTGGTGGGCTGCGTGGTGGCCATCGTGGTGGGGCTGCTGTTCTGGCCGCAGAACAGCAGCAGTGAACTCACAGCTGCCGATCGCCTCCTACGCCGGTTGCTGCAGGCCCAACTGCAGGCCTACAGCGACTGGCTGGGCCAGCGTCGCAGTCGCCCTGAGCCGCTCGATCCGGCACCGCTCACCAACGCCCTGCAGCGCATGGAGCAGCTGGTGGCCCAGGAGCGCAGCGGCCCCCGCCATCAGGCCCTTAAACGCAGCGGCTGGGAGCAACGGCTGCGGCTCTGGCAGCTGGCCCACTTTCACTGGATTGCCTGGGAGCGGCTGCTGGCCGGGCTGCCGGAGCAGCAGAGCCTGAAGGCCGATCCGCTGAGGCATGCCGTCGGGGACCTGCAGCGTCAGCTCAGCGAAGAGCCCACACCAACACCGCCGCGGCAACCCCAGCGCTGGCAGCAGCTGGCCCAGCAGCTTCAACTGCCGCTGCTGCCGCTGCTGGCCCTGGCGGAGGAAGGGCGTCCGCTGCATGCCTGCCTGGGCGGGCTGAACCGGATGGCCCCGCCGTGAGCAACCGCAACGCCCTGCGCACCGCCTTCACCGCCGGGCTCGGCAACGCCTTCGCCAGCCTGTCGGGGTTGGCCGACAGCCAGTACGTGGCCCTGTCGGTGTTGGCGGTATCCAGCGGCACCTACGGCGGCGCACTTTCCCTGGGGAGGCAGAGGCTGCTGGGCACCGTGCTCGGCTCGGTGCTGCTGCTGATCGGCTACGAGGGGTTGCGCCTCCTGCCGATGCCGTTGGGGATCGCCATCACCCTCGGCGCCCTGCGCCTGCTGGGCGGCCTGCTGAAACTGCAGGTGGGCTACAAGGTGGGCGGAATGATCATCGTGATGGGCTGGCTCGTGCACGAGGGCGGCCTGGCCAGCTGGATCCCGATCCGCTTCCTCTGGACCTGCTTCGGGGTGCTGATCACCCTGCTGGGCTTACGGCTGTTCTGGCCTGCCCGCGGACTCGACAGCAACCTGACCCAGGTCGCCGATCTGCTCGTCCAGCTGCAGAGCTGCTTCCGCGACCTGGCGGCGCGGGTTGATCCCGCCATGACGGGCCAGGTGGCCAATCCGGTGGGGATCGGCCGCTACCGGGCCCTGCGCAACCAGCTCGTTGCCATCCGGCGGCAACGGCCAGCACTGCTGCAGGAGCTGGGTTCGCTGCCGGAGCGCCATCCAGCCACACTGCTGATGGCCAACTTCGAGGCCACCAGCTCCCGCCTGATCACCCTGGTGGGGGGCCTGGTGCGCGAGCCCCCCACCCTCCAGGATCCCCAGCTGGTGGTGCAGCTGCATCGGGCCGAAGCGGAGTTGCTGCAAGCCATGGCTGGCCATCTGGGCCAGTGGGAACAGCAGATTCGTGGTCGCCGGGGGCTGCCCAAACCACCCGAAACCGAACTTCAGCTGCCGCGCAGCTGGCACGAGCTGGGCCAGGAGCTCAACAACCCCACCGCCAACTCAGCTTCCCTGGAAAGGCTGGAGCGGATCGCCAGCCGGCTGATGCTCTGCAGCCAGGCCGAGCAGGCCATCCGCTCGGCCGAAGCAAACTGGGTGGCAATTCTGGCCCGGGCCTGAATCACGCCAATCACCGCATCACGCAGATGACCGCATCACGCCAATGACGATGTCCATTGTGAGCAGCCTGCTGCAACAGCGGCATGCCCTCTACCGCGGCCTTCTGGCGGTGGAGGTGGTGGCCCTGGTGGGACTGCGCGGCCTCCAGCAGGCATCACGGCTGGTGAGCGTGATGCACCTGGTAATCTCCGCTGTGGCCGTGCTGATGGACTCTCCGCTGCTTCGCCAGAACCGCCTGGATCCCTCAGCCGTGCAGGCGATGCCCAGCGCCCTCGGACAGCGGGTGCAGCGGGTGCTGCTGGGCCGGCAGCACCAGATGATCTTCTGGATCGTGGCCCTGGCCGTGGAACTGCTATGGCAGGCCGCCCTGATGCTCAACCCCAGCTTGGCCGTGCGCCTGAGCGTGCTCCATCTGGTGGTGTGGCTGGGGCTGATGCTGGTGCTGCTGTGGAGCCTGGTGAATGCCCTGGCCGAAGAACCGGTGTTCAACGGCGACCTGCTGATGGGGGCCGCAGCCGGGTATCTGCTGGTGGGCTTCACCGGCGGCATCGTGCTCAATTCGCTGCTGGTGCTCGACCCGGCGGCCTTCAACCTGCCGCCCCATGGCCACACCCTGCCCGATGGCATCGCCCATGCACCCACCATGCTGGGCGCCGCCTTCGCCAGTCTCACCACCGTCGGCAGCCCGGTGCTGAAAAGCGGCAGCCTCACCAGCCTCACCGCCAGCGTGGGGATCACGATCGTGGGCCAGCTCTATGTGGCCATCCTGATTGCCGGGGTGCTGGGAAAACCAAGGGTGCTGGGCAATCAGGAGGTGGTGGTCACGCCGAGTCAACCCGCTGCCGCCCCGGAAGCTGAACACCCCCGGGGCCAAAAAGCTGCTGCGCGAATCAAACTGCGTCTACCCAGGCGCTGATCCGCATCACCGTGGCAATGCGCAACCGCGCCCTAGCCCTGTTGTGGCTGGGGCTGATCCCGGCCCAGCTGGCCCCGGCCGCGCTAGCCCAGAACACAGAGCTGCTGGAGCGCAGCTGGCAGCGGCTGGATGCGGAGCTGCGGGCGCTCGATCGGCTGCTCCCCAGCGAGCCCGAGCCTCCGGTGGGCGACGTGCTCAGCACACCGGAGCTGCCCGCCAATCTGATCCGGGCCAACCAACCCGCCAGCGGTCCGATCCAACCCGCCGACGCCGTGGCCGGTCCGCCCCTGGATCTGCCCACCCCCCAGCAGCTTCAGGCCGGCGGCGTCGCCAGCCTCAGCCTGGAGCAGGCCCTGGCCATCGCCTTTGCCAACAGCGCCACCCTGCAAGCCCAGCGCGAGCAGGTGGCCGCCGCCCTGGCCAGCCTCCAGGCCGCCATGGGCAGCTACTGGCCCACCATCAGCGCCTTTGCCAACGGCGGCTACGAGGGCAGCCGCAGCACCACCACTTCCAACAAGCCGAACGACAACCTGGGCTTTGGCCCGCTGTTTGACCCTGCGGGGCTACTCGACTCCGCCGGACAACCCACCGCCGGCCCCTTCTATGTGCCCAACGGCGGATCCGCGGCGGACACCTCCGGGGAATGGGGCGTTGAGGCGGGCCTGCAGCTCAACTACGCCCTGCTCGACTTCGCCCGCACGCCCACGGTGAAAGCGGCCCGCGCCAGCCTGGAGCAGCAGCGCAACACCTATGCCAACCAACTGCGCTCCCTGCAGCTGCAGGTGAGTGAGGCCTACTACCAGCTCCAGCAGGACGAGCAGCTGGTGCGCGTCTACGACGCCAACCTGCGCAACGACCTGGTGATCCTGCAGGACACACTCGACCTCAAGCAGGCTGGCCTGGTGCCCAGGCTCGATGTGCTGCGGCGCCGGGCCATTCAGGCAGCCGACGAAGAATCACTGATCCAGGCCCTAGCCGACCGGGCAGTGGCTCGCCGGCAGCTGGCGGTGCTGCTCAACCTGCCCGCCAGCGTGACCCCCAGCCCCAGCGACCCGATCGTGGTGCAGCCCCGCTGGCCCCTCGATCTGGATGCCAGCCTGCTGGCGGCCTACCGGGGCAATCCCGAACTGGAAGCAATCCTGGCCACCCGCACGGCCCTGGCCCAGCAGAGCCAGGCCACTGCGGCAGGTCTGCTGCCGAAACTCTCCCTGTTTGCCAGCGGCGGTGGCAGCAGCTCCCAAACCAGCCTGACCAACTTCGAGATTGGCGGAGGGGGCTGCTGCGGCGCCACCGACCTGCCCCTGAGCACCACCAACGGCTGGGACTGGTCTGCAGGACTCACCCTCACCTGGCTGCTGTTTGATGCCGGCACCACCGCAGGGCAGGCCCGGGCCCTGGCCAAGCGGGAGGCGGCCACGGCCCAGCAGTACGCCGCCACGCGCAACGACATCCGCCTGCGGATCGAGCAGGCCTTCTTCAACCACGAGGCCAGCCTCGCCAAGCTCAGCTCGGCCCGCCGCGGGGTGGCCGCAGCCCTGGAGGCCTTCCGTGATGTGCGGCTGCGCTATCTCACCGGCCTCGACAGCGAGCTCAATGTCTCCAACACCCAGGACCGTCTGATCAACTCCCTGGTGCAGCGGCTCAACGCCACGGTGGCCGTCAACATCACCTACGCCAAGTTGTTGAAGGAGCTGCTGCCGATGCCCCGGGATCCCAACGCGCCGATCCAGCCCCAATTGCAACTCACCCAGCTGCAGCTCAGCAGCGCCACGGGTCAACCCTGAGCCGGCACACCACCATGGCCTTCGCCCTGCCTGTGCTGAGCCCCCTTTGGCGCAACAGCCTGCGGATCTGGCTGGCCACCACCCTCTCGATCGGGATTCTGCTCTGGTCGGGGCGTGAACAGGCGCTGGGGGTGGCGCTGGTGATGGCGGTGCTATTCGTGAATAAAACGACTTCACCCCCGCCCGCAGCATCGGCCAGCTGCTGGCCGGGGCCCTGATCGGCATCCTCACCGCCACCGTGTTGCACGAGCTCTCCACCAACTGGGTGGTGCTCGGGATCGCCCTGCTACTCACCGGTGTGCTGATACGCATCCTCGGACTGCTCAAGGGCCTGGGCACGGGCTACCTGGGCTGTTGGGCCCTTGATCTGATGCACCGGGGCAACCAGGTGAACTGGGGGGTGATCTTCGATCTGGCCTTTGCGGCGGTGGTGGGGATCCTGATGGCCCAGATGGCCACCTGGGCCCTCTGGCCACGCCGGCCCCTGCAGCGACTGCCTGCCCTGGAAGCCCGGATCGCCAGCCAGCTTGAGACCCAGATCCGGGCCCTGCAGCAGTGGTTGGGCAGCGGCGGCACGCCGCCAGCGGTCCTGCGCTCGCAGGATCTGCTGCCGAGCATCCAGCAGCTGCAACAGCTGCGCGACCAAGATCAGGGCGTCGCCATGCCCGCCCACACCAAACGGCTGCTCTCCCGCTGGGCCCAGGCCGGCAGCCTCTGGCGGCAAGTGTTGCGCCAGTGGTTGCTGCTGGAGCCGCTGCTGCGCCAGCTGGCCACCCCCCTGCTAGACGACGCCCCCCAGCCCCTGCTCCACAGCACGCTCACCGATCTCGCCGAGCGTCTGCAGGTGCAGCCCAGCCTGGCTGCGGATCTGAGCAACGCGGAGCCCAACAACGTTGAGCCAAGCAACGCGGGCACAGCTCAGCTCTGGCTGGAGCAAGCCGGCAGCCTGGGCGCCCCCCAGCCCCTGCTGCTGGCCATCGGCCAGCAATGTCAGGAGCTGCACCAGCTTCTCCGCAGCCGGGCCCTACTCAACGCCGCACTGGCGCGGCTCACGGCGTTGCAGCGATGAACAGCGCTGCCCTGCGGGACACCCTGCGCCTCGCCGCCACCGTGACCGTGGTGAATGGCTTCACCAGCCTCACGGGCCTTCCCTTCGGGTTTTATGCCTCCCTGGCGGTGGTAAGCGTGACCGTGGGCACCTACGGCAACACCCTTGAACTGGGCCGGCAACGGCTGATCGGTACCGCCGTTGGCGCCATTGTGGCGTTCTTCGGCTACCGGGCCTGGGGCCACCTGCCGCTGATGGTGGCCCTGCCACTTGCCGTGCTGCTGGCCCGGCTGCTCGCCGGCTCCTTGCGGCTCACCGTGGGCTACGGGGTGTGTTGCTTCGTGGTGGTGATGGGCTGGCTCACCCATGAGCAGCAGCTCGACAGCTGGATTCCCATGCGCTTGGCCTGGACCGCCTTCGGCATCCTGATGGCCCTGCTCAGCCTGCGGCTGTTCTGGCCGTCCCAGGCCCGGCTCCAGCAGAACGAGGGCCTGCTGCAGCTGCTGGTGGATCTGGGGCACACCCTGCTCCAGGTGGTGCAGCACGCGCCTGAAGACCTCCAGCCCCAGACGCAACGCCGCCGGGATCTGGGGCAACAGATCCGCAGCCTGCGCAGCACCCTGCAGGGCCTGCGTGACCAACGCCAGGGCGCCCTGCTGGAACTGGGCAGCCTGGCGAGCAAGCATCCGCTGGCACAGCTGTGGGTGCTGTTCGACCAGGCCTGTGAAGCCCTGATTCTCGATCTCGATGAGCTGCGGCGCCTGCCCCATCCCGAGTGGCAGAGTTGGGGGCTTCAGGCCGACTACGACGCCGGCGAGGCCTTTGTTCAGGCGGTGAGCCAGCGGCTGCTCGGCTGGCAACAGCAGCTGGGCAGTTCCTCCCGGCTGCAGCCACCGCCGAGCCAACCCCAGCCGACGCTGCCCCTAGAGGCCCTGCAGTCGCCCGAATCCCGAGCCGCCTACCAGCAGCTCAGCCCCAAGCAACTCCAATGGGTGGCCGCGCAATGGATGGTGCTCAACCGCATGGACCACACCATCGCGAGCACCGAGCGCCAATGGCGCGCCGTCTTGAGTTCAACAGCCCTGTGAGCTGAGGGATCAGGCGTTGGGGCGCGACGACCACCAGCGCTCGACGCGATAGAGCAGCACCACCACCAGCACCACCAGCCAGAACCACAGCTCCGGCGGGTTGGCGTTGAACAGGATCAGCAGCAACACCACCTCGCTGACCAGCCAGGGGAACTCTTGGCGCAGCAGGGGGTTGCGGATCTGGAAACGGGGCTTGGCGTCCACGGGGCGGGTCACGACACAGTGTTGGGCTGGCGCAGGGAGGGCAGGTTCCAGCGCAGATCGATCCAAGGGGTGCGGAAGCCGCCGGTGAGGGAGCGCAGGCCCGGAATCACATAACTGATCGGCGAGCGCCACTCCACGTAGGCATGGGTCGACACCGTGAGGCCATCGCGGATCGGGAACACGCCGCTGCCCCCCGAGAGGGTCCAGCGGTAGCCATCCACGCTGGAGGGATCCCGCTCCAGCTCGATTTCACTGCGCATCACCGGACCGTTCTTGGTCAGCGCCTGGGCCAGCTGCGCGTTGCCGGTGGTGGTGGAGATGTCGGCTTCGGTGGCGGGCAGGGTGAGCACCTGCGTCACCTTGCCGACGATGCCGCCGAAACGGCCGCGCTGGTTCCACTGCGGCACCACCTCCACGGGCAGCCCAAGGGGCAGGCGGCGGGCATCAGCGGGTGCGAAGTAGGACACCACCCGCAGCGGGCGGTCTTTAGCGCTGGGTTGCTCAGGCCGGCCGATCGTGCCCAGCCGCTGGCCGGTGCCCACGGTCTGGCCGGCGATCACCTGCAGATCCAACACCGTGCCGTCCCGATCGGCATGCACCTTGCCGTCGTAGCCGATCTTGGCTTCGGTCACCTGGATCTGACGCTTGAGATCGTCGATCTGGTAGCGGCGTTGCAGGGCCTGGGTTTCGATGGTGAGCTTCACCTGCTGGTAGTTGGTCACCACGTTCTTCTCGTTGATCTTCACGTCATCGAGATTCACGCTGGTGCTGGTGAGCCCCTGCTCCGCCGACACCACCTCAGAAGACAGCGGCGCCACCACCTCGCGCTGGGCCAGGAAGTCGAGATTGCGCAGTTTGCTGGCGTACGTGGACTGCAGTTCGCCGTAGCGACGGCGATCGTCGGAATACTTGGCCAGGGACGTGTCCAGGGCCCGCTTCTCGGTCAGCAGCCGCAGGGCATCCCGCTCATCGAGCATGGCGTTGTGCCGCTGCAGTTGGCGCAGGTTGCCGCGCTGCTGGTCGAGCTGGCGCTCCAGCACGGGCAGATAGAGCTGCATCAGCACCTGGCCGCGCGCCACCGACTCACCCTCCTTGACGAACACCTCCCTCACCTGGCCGCCAGCACGGGCGTTGAGGATGCCGGCGTTGTTGGGGTAAATCATCACGCCCATGCCTTCCACCTCTGTGGGCACGGGCCAGACCAGGGCCCACAGCACCAGCACACCGCCCACCCCCGCCAGGCTCACGCCCACCTGGTTGTGATCGCTCAGCCCCTGCCAGCGCGTCTGCATCTGCTGCCATTGCCGGCGTGGCCACGGCTGGGCAGGGGCGGGGGTGGCCTGGGTCATGGAGCCCAGCTTGCAGGATTCAGCGACACCTGTCAGCCCCCACATGATCGGGCCGCCCCAGGCCCAGTTGGAGCAGGCGCCGCGTCGCCGCTTCCGCCTGTGCTCCGCCCGACACCAGGGCCTGGGCCAGCAGTGGCGCCAACACCGGCACCTGGCTGAACCCCGCACTGAAGCCAGTGAACATCCACAAGCCAGGCGCCTCCGCCAGCGGACCCACCAGGGGCACCCCCTCGCTGCAGAAGGCCACGGCCGCCTGGTGCAGCTGGCCCGGCAGCACCGCGAGGGGCGCCCCCCAGGACTGGCCCGCCAGCCCTTGGCGCAATTGCTGCTCCACCTCCGCAGACGGCGGCGGTACTCCCAATTCCAGGCCCGGCCGCACCAGGGTGTGCTGGCCCACCAGGGCCCCTGCACCCCAGGGCATCAGGCCGCCATCCACCAGCCACTCCGGCTCGCTCAGGCTGGCGGCGCGGCGCTCGAGGGCGGCCCGCCCAAAGCTCACCGGCAGCCAGGCGGCGGCTTGGCCCAGGAGCGCCGGGTAGGACGGCAGCTCCAGCACCCCGGCCCAGCTGCTGCGCAGCCGCGAAGGCAGGCCCGGCCAGAGCTGGCGGCAGTGGGCACCAGCCGCCAACACCAGCTTCGGGGTCTGCAGGCTGGTGCCATCGCTGAGGTGCAGCGCCCAGCCAGCGGTTGGTTGGGGATCCAGGCGCTCCACACGGGCCGCTTGGCACGTCACACCCGCCGCGGCCAGCACCAGCGGCAGGCGCGCGACCAACACCGCGGAATCCACCTGGGCAAACGGCAGCGGCCACCAGGCACTCAGCGCCCCCAACCCGGCGACCCCGCCGTGCAGCCGCAAGCGGCAGGGCCGCCAGCCCAACGCACCATGGCGCCGCTGCAGCCGGCGCCAGCGCCGGGATGCTCCCGCCGCCAAGCGCGCCAGGGGTGTGGGGGCCAGGGGCCAGCCGGGCAGGGCGCCATAGCTGATCGCCGACGCTGAGCGCAGGCCAGCTTGAGCTGAGGTTGGAGAGGTGGCATCGACCACGGTCACCGATGCCCCGAGCTCCCGCAAGTCCAGGGCCAGCAGGCCACCAGCCACCCCACCGCCAACGATCACCACATCGGCGGCGAGGGGAGCGGCCGTCACACCAACAGAGTGAACGAGGTGACCACCTGGTGGAACATGTCCTTCACCTTGGCCCAGCGGATCTCATTGGTGCTGGCAGCGAAGGTGTAGAGGCGGCCGCGGTCGAGCACCACGGTGGCCAGCTCGTGGCGGTCGCGGTCGTCGAGGTGCACCGCGTATTCCAGGTCGTAGAAGGTGCGAGGTCCCTCCTGACGCTCCGACGCTTCCACCAGCTCAGCGGCCCGGCCGCTGCCCTCGGGAGCAATCACCGTGCGGCGCAACTGCTCGCCCACAGCCACGGCGCTGCCCAGCTTCTCCAGATCATTGGTGGGATTGACCTCTGAGATGACCAGGCTGAGGGTTTCATCGCTGTTGATCAGGTCGTGAAACACAACCTGGGGGCCGCCACTCACCTGCACCCGGGTCCAGCCGGTGGGATAGAGAAAGGCGTAGCGGCCATCGGGGCTCTGGAAGCTGTTGAGCCCAGCTGCAGCGGCGCTGCAGGACACCAGCACCCCCGCCAACAGCACAGCAATGAAGCGCGGCAAAAGGTTGCGGAGAACGGCCAGATTGCGGGAAACAGCCATGGCTCAGGGCACGATGCGTGGCGCCATTCTGCTGGGCCATCAGCATGGGCCCGATCCACCCATCGCAGTGATGCCCCGCCAGCAACGTTCGGCCCGTCGGCCACAGCCCGATGGCCCACGGCCACAAAACTGGGCCCAACGGCAGCAACGGCGTCACGACTCGCGTTTGTTCCGGCTGCTCGACGGCTCCTTTGCCTTTCGCCTCGCGCTGTCGGCCGGCAGTGCCCTGGCCCTGCTGCTGGTGGTGAACAGCTACGCCACCTGCCGCAACCAAAACTGGAGCCAGGGCTGCCTGTTTCGAGATGCCGAGGCCCTGATCAGCGTCGGCAATGTGGAGTCGCTCAGCATCGTGACCGCAGCCTTTCTCTATCTGCTGGAAGGCCACAAGCGACGCCAGCGCGAAAACATGGAGGCCTATGACCTGTTGCAAACCTGCAACGCCTCCGGGGCACGCTGGTTGATGGGTCGCATCCACGCCCTCGAGAGCCTCAACAGTGCAGGCCTCTCACTCGCCGGCCAGCAGCTCGCCGGCTTCGATCTGCACAACCTGCAGGCCCCCCACGGCGACTGGCAGGAGGTGAATCTGGAAAACAGCGTGCTGCGCCAGGCCAACCTGGCCGGCAGCGATCTGCGCGGTGCCAACCTGCGCGGCTGCGATCTGCAGGACGCCAATCTGCGTGGGGCGAATCTGCGCGACGCCAACTTGGACGGGGCGGACCTGACAGGAGCCCAACTGGAGGGTGCTGAACTCAGCGGCACCCACCTGGAGGCCGCCAGCACCCATCCCGCCTGACGGGCAGGCCTGCCACAATTCAAACCACTTGGAGCGGAACGCTGAGCGGCTTCACGCGCCCGTTGGCCCGGCTGATCGACCAATTCGAGCGGCTGCCCGGCATCGGTCCCCGCACAGCCCAGCGACTGGCCCTGCACCTGCTGCGCCAGCCCGAAGAACAGATCCGCAGCTTCGCCGACGCCCTGCTGGACGCCCGCAGCCAGGTGGGCCAGTGTCAGCGCTGCTTCCATCTATCAGCGGAGCCCGTCTGCGAGATCTGCCGCAACAGCGAGCGCGGCAACGGCCAGCTGTGCGTGGTGGCCGATTCCCGCGACCTGCTCGCCATGGAGCGCACCCGGGAGTTCAAAGGGCACTACCACGTGCTTGGCGGCCTGATCTCGCCGATGGATGGCATCGGGCCGGAGCTGCTCCAGATCCAACCGCTGGTGCACCGCGTGGATGCGGAGGGCATCAGCGAAGTGATCCTTGCCCTCACCCCGAGCGTCGAGGGCGACACCACCAGCCTCTACCTGGCCCGCCTGCTCAAGCCCTTCACTGCAGTGAGCCGGATCGCCTACGGCCTGCCCGTGGGCAGCGAGCTCGAATACGCCGACGAAGTCACCCTGGCCCGGGCCTTCGAGGGACGGCGCCGGGTCGAGTAGCTCCCATGTCGCGCTACAGCGCCATCCCCCCTGCTGAACGGCTACCTGAGTGGCTGCAGCGTCCCGTTGGCAACGCCTCCGCGTTGGAGACGGTGCAGGGGTTGGTGAAGCAGCAGCGGCTGCACACCATCTGCGAGGAGGGCCGCTGCCCCAACCGGGCCGAGTGCTACGCCGCCGGCACCGCCACCTTCCTGCTGGGCGGCCCGATCTGCACCCGCAGCTGTGCCTTCTGCCAGGTGGAGAAGGGTCAGGCTCCCCACCCCGTGGACGCCGGTGAAGCGGAACGGGTGGCCGAAGCGGTGGCCACCCTGGGGCTCTCCTATGTGGTGCTGACGGCCGTCGCCCGCGATGACCGGGCCGACCACGGCACTAGCCTGTTCACCACCACCATGGCCGCCATCCGGCGCCGCACGCCCGGAATTGGCATCGAAGTGCTCACCCCCGACTTCTGGGGCGGCCATCGCAACGAACAGGAGGGGTTGGCCGCCCAACGCCAACGGCTCGCCGCAGTGCTCGCCGCCGAACCGGCCTGCTTCAACCACAACCTGGAAACCGTGGAGCGCCTCCAGGGCGAGGTGCGCCGTGGCGCCACCTACACGCGCTCCCTGGGGCTACTGGCGGCCGCCCGCGAGCTGGCCCCCCAGACCCCCACCAAGAGCGGCCTGATGCTGGGGCTGGGTGAAACCCACGCGGAGGTGGTGCAAACGCTGCGCGACCTCCGCAGCGTTGATTGCCAGCGGCTCACCCTGGGGCAATACTTGCGCCCATCGCTCGCGCACATCCCGGTTGCCCGCTACTGGAGTCCGGCGGAATTCGAGCAGCTGGGGGCTATCGCTCGTGAACTGGGATTCAGCCGGGTGCGCAGCGGGCCGCTGGTGCGCAGCAGCTATCACGCCGCCTCTTAGATCTTTTCAGCCCCACTGCATGCGCCGTGATCAGTTCCAAACCTTGGCCGTGATGACGAACCAAGGGTTTCGCTTGGTTCGTCACATTGTTATTGCAATGCAATAAAAGAGCGCTCAGCACAATGTAAGAACTGCAAGGTATGAAGACCCGAGGGGAATCCATTACCACAAGGAAACAGGGCTCACCGAATCGCTGGCGCAAGTTGGGTGATGAAGATCTGGCTCACGCCGGTGACCATGAACTGAACTCCCATCGCGGCCACCATCAAACCCATCACCCGCATCAAGATGTTGAGCCCGATCGGACCCACAACGGCCTTCAGCCAACGGCCAGCAAGAAAAATTGCCAACACAACAACAGAGAGCAGGAGCGTACCCAGCACCAGCGCAGCACCATCTTGATCAGCACGATCTTTAGCGGCATACAAGATCACGTTGGCGATCACACCAGGGCCCACCAGCAAGGGCATCGCCAAGGGAATCACAATCTTCTGAAACACCGTTTCCGCCTCTTTCAGCTCGCCCACTTCAGCGCCAGCCCCTGACGCCTGAATATCCGAATCGCCTCCATCCCCGGACACAATTTTCAATCCCATCAGCAACAGGAGAATTCCCCCAGCGATGCGAAAGGCATCCATCGAGACGCCGAGGAACTGGAGGATGCTCTCGCCAACAAACAGAAAGACTAGCAGCAGGGCCAGCACCGTGAGAGAGACAAACAGAGCCACGAGGCGCTGAACCCCCCGGTTCTCCCGTGCTGTGAGGCCAATGAAAATCGGCAGCACACCGAGCGGGTTAAGCAACGCAAAGGTGGTGACCATGAAATTGATCAATTCTGATCCGTTCATTGAGGCTCAGGCAATTGGCGCAAATTAAGACAACCCTGCGTCAACCGCAAGGCCTAGCAAGATTAAGTGATAAAATGAGCACCAACACGCGCAACCATATGCTTATCGCGTGTCTCGACACCAAGCGATTTCTATCTCGCCATGGCGTACGGGTGATCTTCAATTAACATGGTGCACGCGAAGCGTTGGCCTGCCTTGATGGCCTGCCTTCCGATAGCGGAATCAGCGAAACCGCCAAAGCGCTAGAGACACAAAATACTATCAACTGATTGATTGTTTTTAATCACAAACAATTCAACTGGACTGAAGGCAACCGATCATGCCAAACCCTGATTGCCAAAACCTCAATATTCAGCAATAATCGGGACCCTTGGTCGTCCTATGCCAGCTGGTCAATGGCACACGGCAAGAATGTCCAATGGCCTCATTGGAATCTGAGGAAGCAGTTCGCTGTTTGTTTTTTCGTTTTATGCCAACTGCCAGGGTTTTGTCAGTCCAGTGATGAGACCACGGCGCCCAAGCCTCAGCCAGAGGAGCCAGCACAACGCATTCAAACCAATGGTTCTTCCCTAAACGGATGGATCAAGCCACCTGAATGGCTTGATCTGCAACTGCAACTGCAAGCCCAGCCCCTGGGCAACCCCAGCGGCGGCACCCAGCAGAGCGCCAGCTGGATGCAGCAGTTGACTCTGGATGTTGTGGTGGGCTCAGGCCACACCAAACCAGTGAAGCTGCGGCAAGAAGCGGATCACTGGCGTGGCCACGTGCAGCTGATGCTGTTCAGCGGCGATCCCAACTACAGCCAGAGCATCGGCGCCGCCTTCCCTCTCCAGAACAGCAGCGACCCCACAGGGCTGTGGCTCACGGAAGCAAGTGTGGAGCGGCAGATGGGTAGCGGCCCTCTGGCCTTCAAGGCCGGAGTGTTGTCGATCGATCCGGGGTTTGTGAGTGCACCGGTGCTGGATGCCTATGTGCACTCCGCACTCAACAACACCCTCAACCTGTATGTGAGCGGTCTGCCGATCAACCCCTACATCGCACCGGGATTGAAGCTGCGTTGGCGACCAGAGTCCTCGGGCCGCTGGGGGGAATGGCACTACGGCGCCTTCTGGCTGGATCCGGAATTCAATTTGGCGAGTCTGTTTGGTGTGAAGCCCAACCAGCCAGCGCTGAACGGCCATAGCCAGTTGCTGCAGTGGAGCTACGACGCGCTGCCAGGCGCCCAAGCCTTGCGGCGGCCGATTGCCCATGGTCAGGAGCTGATCCAGCGGCAGCTGCCGCCGCCCCTGCTCCAAATCGGAGGGGGCTATGTGGACAACCGCAGCAACGACACGCTCAACAGCTTCATCACCGCCACCCTCACCCTGGTATCTCCTCTGTCAGTTGGTCTCGACACCCGCCTCTGGCTCGGGGCGAATGCCGGCTTTGAGTGGGACACCAATCCCGTACCCCTGTTTCTGAGTGGCGGCTGGCTGACGCAGGGGGTGGTACCAGGCCGCCCACTGGATGTGCTGGCCCTCGGCGTTGGCAGCAGCCGCTTCAGCCCCACCCTCTCGCCCGGCCAGGGCAGCGAAACCGTGCTGGAGCTCAACTACAGCTGGCTGGTGAACAGCAACCTCAGCCTCCAGCCGGTGCTGCAGCTGATCCTCAATCCCAGCGGCAGCATCGCCGAGCCGATCCTGGCCGCCGGCCTGCAACTGCAGCTGCAGTTCTGACTCAGCCCATCAGCAGCCGGTAGGCCGCCTCCAGCTGGTGAAACGCCTTGGCGTCACCGCCCAGATCGGGGTGGTGGGCCTTGGCCAGGCGGCGATAGGCGCGCTTGATCATCAGCTGACTGGCACCGGGGTCCAATCCCAGCAGCCGCAGGGAGTCAGCGCGGGGATCCGCAGACGCCGCCTCGCGTTTGGCGTGGGATTGATGGTTGGTGTGGGAGTGGTTCTCGGTGCGGGTGCCACGGCTGCGCTGGCCGAGGCGCTCCTCGCGGCGCAGGAGCTCCTCCACCACCTGCAAGGGCGCCTCGCTCAACCACTCCGGCGCCCGTTGGCCATAGAGGGCAAAGGCCGCCCGCACAGCCCAACGGGCCCGACTGTGGGGCCCCCGAAGCGCCTCAGCCAGCTCAGTGCCCAGGCCGGGGGAGCGGCGATCGAGCTCCTGCTCCAGGCTGAGCTCCGGATTCCACCAGCGACAGCGCAGCTCCTCGATCACGCCGCGCAAGCCGGCCGGTGGTCCGATCCGCAGAGCCTGCCAGCGGGGATGGCGGGCCATGGCCTGGCTCCAGCGCTCCACCAGATCGGGACTCAGGCCGAAGGCAACCCGCGTGTCCTCCTCCTTGGGGTGTTGCCGTTGCTCCAGCTGCAGTTGCTCCAGTCGGCGCCTCAGCGCCCGTACCTCCCGACGCAGGGCATCGTTCTCAGCCAGGAGGGCGTCCACGTTGCTGGTGACGGCAGGGCTGCCGGGAGCTGGACGCCAGCGACGGGGATCAAAGCCCATCCAGCCCCCCGAGGCCCAACCGCCGCGCACTGCGCCTCAGAACTTCGCTGGCATCGGCCCGCATCAGCAGGCCGGCGCCGCCCCAGAGCAGCCGCGGGGCCAGATCGGCCGGGCCGGCACCGAGCTCGCGCAGGGGCGTGAAGCCCAGCTGGCGGAAGTAGCGCACCAAGCGGCGATGTTGCTTCTCACTGTCTCGGATCGCCAGGATCGTGGCGCGGCGGCAGGGGGTGGCCTCCAAGGCCCAGGCGAAGGTGGCAGCGCAGATCAACGGAGCCACCGCAGCGGTCTGCTCACCCTGCACCCGCATGGTGTCGAGCCGCAGGCCATCGGCCGTGGCCAAGGCCCAGCCCTTGAGCTCGCCGAGCAACAGCAGCCCGCCGCAAACCTCCTCCGGCTGCGGGCGTCGCGCCACCCCCACCCGCAGGGTCCAGGCCACCCCAGCCGGCCGGCGCACCTGCAGGCGCAGCAGCAGGCCCTGACGGCTGGCCTCGGCCTCCAGATCGGCGAGGGTCGGCACTGGCGCTGCGTTGGTCATGGCCGCCAAGGCTCCGCCAGGCGCACCGCCTCCAGGGGCAGGGGGCCATACAGGTGCGGGAACAACTCCGCGCCAGGGGTGCCGCCAGGGGAACCATCAGGAGGCGCCGCCGGTTCGTGGTGCACGGCCAGGCCTGCGGACGCCAGGTGCTGGGGATCGATGCTGAGCAGCAGCACCTCACCGGCAGGCAAATCGCCATAGAAATGGGCGGCGGTGGCTGGCACCTGATCGGCAGCGCTGAGGTGAATGAAACCCACCTCCTCGAGCGCCAGGCCGCGGCTGGAACGGCGGTAGATCCCCTCGGCCCGAGCCGCCTGCCACTCCTGCCGCAAGGCCAGGTGATACAGCCAGTGCGGAGACCGCCACGGCATCCGCGCCGCCCAGGGGGGTGCGAGCGCTGCCGCCAGCTCCGGGCCGCCGAGACATCGGCCCAGCCAGGTCTGCAGGGCCACCAGCTGCGGCGCCGCATCGAAGCCCGCCGGATCAGCCAGGCGGAACTGGCGCACGAAGGGCAGTAGAGCCCAGTCGGCCAGGGATGGCCGCTCGCCCAGCAGCCAGCCCCCCGCCTCCAGGCGGTCGTTCCAGCGGCGCAGAATCGCGAGCCCGGCGAGACGATGCACCTCCCACGGCTCGCTCAGATAGCGATCGGGATATTTGAAGCGGTCGAGGTGGTGCTTGAAGGGGCCGTCATTTTCGGTGATCAGACCCTCCATCTCCGCCACCTGCGCCCCACTCCAACCCGCCAGCCAGCCGTGGGGATCGCAGCGCGCCAGGGCCCAGCCCATGATCGCCAGGCTTTCCTCCAGCACCGGCTCCTCCTCGGGCCCAGCAGCCGCCCCCACCAGCACCGGCACCGTGCCCTTGGCCGAGGCCGCCAACAGCTCAGGCGGCTTGGCCTTGAGGCTCACCTCCCGCAGCTCCAACGTCTCCCCCGGCCGAAACCCCGCCGCCACCAGGGCAAGCCGCGCCCGGATGGCATAGGGGCAGCGGCGGAAGCTGTAGAGAACCGGCCGCGCGTCAGCCACCGCTGCGCTCACCGAGTTGGCCTTCACGGAGTTGGCGTTCACCGAGATGGCGCTCACCCCGTCCTCGGGCCCGCTCCATCTGGCGTTGGCGCTCCGCGAAGCGCGCCCGATCGGCATCGCTGAAGCGATCGCGGCAGTGGCGACAGCTCACGCCTGCCACGTAGCTGGGGAGCTGGCGGTCGGCCGGTGAAAGCGGCAGACCGCAGGCGTGGCAGAGGCTGTGCTCGCCGGGCTCGAGCTGGTGGTTCACCGCCACCCGCTGGTCAAACACGAAACACTCACCGCGCCAGCTGCTGCCCTGCTCGGGGATCTCCTCGAGGTAGCGCAGGATGCCGCCCTGCAGATGATGCACCCCGGCAAAACCCTGCTGCTGCAGGTAGGCCGTGGCCTTCTCGCAGCGGATGCCGCCGGTGCAGAACATCGCGATCGCCTTGGGCTGGCGCTCCGCCACCAACGGCCTGAGCTCGCGCTCCACCCACTGGGGAAACTCGCGAAAGCTCTCGGTGCCCGGATCGATCGCCCCAGCAAAGGTGCCGATCGCCACCTCGTAGGCGTTGCGGGTGTCGATCACCAGGGTGTCGGGGTCGGCGATCAGGGAATCCCACTGCTCGGGTGGCACGTGGGTGCCCACCGCCGAGGCCAGATAGGGCTGCACCTCGGGCTGGCCAAGGGAAACGATCTCGCGTTTGAGCCGCACCTTGAGGCGGTGAAACGCCTGCTCCCCGGCCCGGCTGAACTTGGCCTGCAGCTGCTCCAGCCCCGCCACCTGCCGCAGCCGCTGCAGCACCGCCTGCACGCCGGCATCGGGGCCCGAGATGGTGCCGTTCACCCCCTCGCCAGCCAGCAGGATCGTGCCGCGCACGCCAGCGGCGTCGCCCAGCTGCAGCAGCTCGCGGCGCAGGGCCGGCAACGCCTCCAGGGCAGCAAAGCGGTAAGACGCCGCCACCAGCACGCTCATCTCACCTGCACACCCGCAGCTGCCAGCAGCTCCCGGTCGGCCTCGACCGCCGGATTGCCCGTGGTGAGCAAGGTGTCGCCATAAAAGATCGAATCGGCCCCGGCCAGCAGGCACAGGATCTGGGCCTCCCGGTTGAGCTGCTCGCGGCCAGCGCTGAGCCGCACCCGCGCGATGGGCATCAGGATGCGGGCGACAGCCACCATCCGCACCAGCTCCAGCGGGTCCACCGGAGGCAGCGCTTCCAAGGGCGTGCCCTCCACCGCCACCAGGGCATTGATCGGGACGCTTTCAGGATGGGGATCGAGGTTGGCCAGCACCTCCAGCAGTCCGGCGCGATCGCTGGGGCTTTCGCCCATGCCGATGATGCCGCCGCAGCACATCGAAATCCCGGCGCTGCGCACCCGCTGCAGGGTTTCGAGCCGCTCCTGGTAGGTGCGGGTGGTGATGATCCGGTCGTAGTGCTCCGGGCTGGTGTCGAGGTTGTGGTTGTAGGCGGTGAGCCCCGCCTCGGCCAGGCGCTCGGCCTGGGCATCGCTGAGCATCCCCGCGGTCACGCAGGCCTCCAGCCCCAGCTCCCGCACACCCCGCACCATCACCAGCATCGCCTCAAACGGCGCCCCGTCGCGGATCTCGCGCCAGGCCCAGCCCATGCAGAAGCGATGGGCCCCGGCCTGCTTGGCCGCCCGCGCCCGCGCCAGCACAGGTTCCACCTCGAGCTCCGGCCGGCCCGTCACGTCGCTGCTGTTGTGCAGCGACTGGGGGCAGTAGGCGCAGTCTTCTTCGCAGCCGCCGGTCTTGACGCTGAGCAGGGAGGCCAGTTGCACGTGGTAGCCGGGGTTGGCGGCACGGTGCACCTGCTGGGCCTGCCAGAGCAACTCCATCAGGGGCAGCTCCAGCAGCGCCTGGATTTCAGAACGGGACCAATCGTGACGCGTGATCACAGGCAGCAACGGAGACAGGGTGGCAGGGAAGCGTGGAGACAGACGTGGAGCCAGAACCGGTCAGGCCAGGGGCTCGACCCCGCCGAAACGGCGCTGGCGGCCCTGGTAGTCGAGCAGGGCACCTCTCAGCGCCGCCTCATCGAAATCGGGCCAGAGCACATCGGTGATGTGGATTTCGGCGTAGGCCAGCTGCCAGAGCAGGAAGTTGCTGATGCGGTGCTCACCGCTGGTGCGGATCAGCAGGTCGGGATCGGGCTCGCCGGCGGTGTGGAGCTCACTGGCAAAGCTTTGCTCATCAATGGCGCGGGGATCGAGCGCACCGGCCACGCAGCGCTCGGCCAGCCGCTGGGCAGCCCGCACCAACTCGGCCCGGCCGCCGTAGTTGGTGCACACGTTGAAGTGGATGCCGGTGTTGGCCGCGGTGCGTTCGGTGGCATCGGCAATCAGCCGTTTCAGGCCTTCGGGCAGCGGCTCGAGATCCCCCAGAAAACGGATCCGCACCTGCTCCTGCTCCAGGGCGTGCAGCTCGCGGGCCAGCACCCGCTCAAACAGGGTCATCAAGAAGCTGACCTCTTCGCCAGGACGGCTCCAGTTTTCGGTGGAGAAGGCGTAGGCGGTGAGGGCCCCGATGCCCCAGTCGCTGCACAGCCGCAGGGTGCGCTTGAGCGCCTCGACACCCTCGCGATGGCCCATCACCCGCGGCAGGTTGCGCTGCTTGGCCCAGCGGCCATTGCCGTCCATGATCACGGCCACATGGCCGGGCAGCCGCGCCGGATCGAGGCCAGGCGACAGGGCCTGGGGGGCAGTCGCAGTGGTGGTCGCCAGGGCGCGACTCATCCGCGGGAATCCGGCGTGTCCTTTGCCACGCTACGCCCTGTGGGCAAGGCCAGGGCCTGGCTGAGCAGATCGTGCAAGCGGCTGCTGGTGATCGGGCGCTCCAGCCGCCCCTGACTCGCCAGCGACAGGGTGCCGGTTTCCTCCGACACCACGATCGCCAGGCACTGGTCGAAGCGTTCGGTGAGGCCCAGGGCCGCCAGATGTCTGGTGCCGTAGCGGTTGATGCCCTGGCGCGAGAGGGGCAGGATCACACCGGCGGCGACAATCCGGTTGGCCTTCACCAGCACAGCCCCGTCGTGCAGGGGGGTGTCGGCCGCAAACAGGTTGAGCAGCAGGTCCACCGTGAGCTTGGCGTCGAGGCCGATGCCGGGATTGAGGAAGTCCTCGGGCCGCAGGTCGCTGCCCAGATCCACCACGATCAGCGCCCCGCGACGGGACTGGGAGAGGCGCCCGGCAGCCTCACTGAGCACGGCCACCGAGCCGGATCCCAGCTGGTCGCGGGTCCGGCTGCCGAACAACACGCCGAGGCGGCCGGTGCCGAGCAGCTCCATCAGCCGGCGCAGCTCCCCCTGCCACAGGATCGCCAGGGCCAGGCTGCAGGCCAGCACCAAGGCGTCCACCAGCTTGCTGGTGAGCGGCAGGTTGGCGTAGCGCTGCACCACCCAGGCCAGAGCCACCAGCAGCAGGTAGCCGCGCAGCAACCACAGGGTGCGCGCTTCGGTCACCCGGCCGAGCACCAACACGCCCAAGCCGGTGGCAAACAGCAAATCCAAGACCAGGCGCGGATCGATCAGCCGAAGCAACTCACCCAGTTGCGGCCCGGTCACAACCCACCCAATCGATCAACTCAGCCTACCGAGCGCAGGCGAGCCGGCAGCACGTCGTAGCGCAGTAAGTCCTCCGGCTGCTCCCGGCGCTGCACCAGGTCGGCCAACCCGTCGTGCACCAGCACCGCGGCGGGCCGTGGGATGCGGTTGTAGTTGGAGCTCATCGAGGCGTTGTAAGCACCGGTGGCAAACACCGCCAGCACGTCGCCGCTGGTGGCCGGCGGCAGAGCGACGTCCTTGAGCAGCACATCGCCGGATTCGCAGTGCTTGCCCGCCACGGTGACGGTTTCGCTGGCCTCGGCGGTGGGGCGATCGGCCAGCACCGCCGTGTACTGCGATTGATAGGTGATCGGCCGGGGGTTATCGCTCATGCCGCCGTCCACCGACAGGTAGGTGCGCAGGCCGGGGATGTCCTTGCGACTGCCGATCGCGTAGACGGTGACGCCGGCGGTGGCCACCAGGGAGCGGCCGGGCTCACACAGCAGCCGGGGCAACGCCAGCCCCCGCTCCTGGCAAGCCGCCACCACCGCACCGGCCACGGTGCTCACCCAACCATCAATGCTCGGCGGATCGTCGCTGGCGACATAGCGGATGCCCAGTCCGCCGCCCACATTGAGATCCACCACCGGGTGGCCCATCGAACGGGCCAGGGCCAGGGCATCAGCCATCACACCGGCCAGGTCGCGGTGGGGCTGCAGCTCGAAGATCTGGGAGCCAATGTGGGCATGCAGGCCCGTGAGGCGGGCCCAAGGGCAGCCCGTCAGGTGCTGCAACACCCCCTCCAGTTGGTCGGGATCGAAGCCAAACTTGCTGTCGAGGTGGCCGGTGCGGATGTACTCATGGGTGTGGCACTCGATGCCCGGCGTGAAGCGCAGCATCAGCCGCACGGGCTCCGCCAATCCAGGCGCCAGCTCCGCCAGCAACTCCAGATCGCGCCAGTTGTCGGCCACCACGGTGACGCCCCGCTCGGCCGCCAGGGCCAGCTCTTCGCGGCTTTTGTTGTTGCCGTGCAACACGATTCGCTGCGCGGGCATGCCGCCCTGGAGAGCCGTGAGCAGTTCACCGGCCGACACCGCATCCAGCCCCAGGCCCTCGGCAGCCACCAAGGCGGTTATCGCCAGGGAGCTGTTGGCCTTCGATGCATAGAGGGCCAGGGCTTCGCCGGGGTAGTGCTTGGCCAAGGCCTCGCGGTAGGCGCTGCAGGTGCCCCGCAGGGTGGCCTCATCCAGCACATAAAGCGGTGTGCCGTAGGTGCGGGCCAGATCGCTCAGGGCACACCCAGCCACCGTCAGCCGACCTTCGCTGTCGAGGGCTGTGGTGAGCGGCGTGAGGTTGCGGTTGGGACTCAGCGCATCCCGATCCGCTTCAAAGGGTTGGGCCAACGCGACGGGCTCACGGGAGATCACCATGGCTGGAGCCGCATTGGGGGAGAACAGAACATGAATGTACGGAACGCCCCCATGCCGCTGCGCCGCGGCACTCTCACCCCCTCACACCTGGAGCAGTGCCTCGCCCTCGACCAGGCCAGCCTGCAGGGCCTCTGGAGCCGCAGCCAATGGCAGAGCGAGCTGGCCGAGCCCAGGCGCCCCGGGGTGGGGCTGTGGCACGGGAACATCCTGGTGGCCATGGCCAGTGGCTGGCTGGTGGTGGATGAGCTGCACATCACCCTTGTGGCGGTGGCCCCCCAGCGGCGGCGCCAGGGGCTGGGCCGCCAGGTGCTGCAGGCCCTGCTGGACCATGCTCAGCAGCAGGGGGCCGCGCACGCCACATTGGAAGTAGCACCCGGCAACGCCGCCGCCGTCGCCCTCTACCGCGGCCTGGGCTTCCAGGATGCGGGCCTGCGTCGCGGTTACTACCGCAACGGAGACGACGCTCTGATCCAATGGCTGCGCTTAGTCCCGATCAATGATGCGCGGCCCGGGTGTGGATAACCGGCTTTTCTTATTGCTGAAAACCAGCAATTGCTTGGATTGAGATGTTGCCGAAAACTGGCCGAGCCCCTGCTGCTGCAGTAGATCTGCCTTTGATAGGGCGTAAACCACACCTCACCCTTCAACCCTGGTAGCTTGGTTTCACTTGCACAAGGCACCGCCCCATGTTCGAGCGGTTTACCGAGAAGGCCATCAAGGTGATCATGCTGGCCCAGGAAGAGGCTCGTCGCCTGGGTCACAATTTTGTGGGCACCGAACAGATCTTGCTGGGCTTGATCGGCGAGGGCACGGGCGTGGCCGCCAAGGTGCTCAAGTCGATGGGCGTCAACCTCAAGGATGCCCGCGTTGAGGTGGAGAAGATCATCGGCCGGGGCTCCGGTTTTGTGGCGGTGGAGATCCCCTTCACGCCCCGGGCCAAGCGCGTTTTGGAGCTGTCCCTGGAGGAAGCCCGCCAGCTCGGGCACAACTACATCGGCACGGAGCATCTGCTGCTCGGCTTGATCCGTGAAGGCGAGGGCGTGGCGGCCCGGGTGCTGGAAAACCTCGGCGTCGACCTGGCCAAGGTGCGCACCCAGGTGATTCGCATGCTGGGCGAGACCGCTGAGGTAGCCGCTGGCGGTGGCAGCGGTAAGGGTTCAACCAAAACCCCCACCCTGGATGAATTCGGCAGCAACCTCACCCAGCAAGCCGCCGACGGCAAGCTCGATCCGGTGGTCGGCCGACAAAACGAGATCGAGCGAGTGATTCAGATCCTGGGTCGCCGCACCAAAAACAACCCCGTACTGATCGGCGAACCTGGCGTCGGCAAGACGGCCATCGCCGAGGGCCTGGCCCAACGGATCAACTCCGGCGACATTCCGGACATCCTCGAGGAAAAGCGCGTTCTCACCCTCGACATCGGCTTGCTGGTGGCCGGTACGAAGTATCGGGGTGAATTTGAGGAGCGCCTCAAGAAAATCATGGAGGAGATCCGCAGCGCCGGAAACGTGATCCTCGTGATCGACGAGGTGCACACCTTGATTGGCGCCGGTGCCGCCGAAGGCGCCATTGACGCTGCCAACATCCTCAAACCGGCCCTGGCCCGCGGTGAGCTCCAGTGCATCGGCGCCACCACGCTGGACGAATACCGCAAGCACATTGAGCGGGATGCTGCCCTGGAGCGCCGTTTCCAACCGGTGATGGTGGGTGAACCCTCTGTCATCGACACAATCGAGATCCTGCGCGGCCTCAAGGAGCGCTATGAATCCCACCACCGCCTCAAGATTGCCGACGAGGCCCTGATCGCCGCCGCCACCCTGGGCGACCGCTACATCTCCGACCGCTTTTTGCCCGACAAGGCGATTGACCTGGTCGACGAAGCCGGCAGCCGGGTGAGGCTGATGAACTCCAAGCTGCCGCCGGCGGCCAAGGAAGTCGACAAGCAGCTGCGGGCCGTGCAAAAGGACAAGGAGGTGGCCGTGCGCGAGCAGGACTTCACCAAGGCCGGCGAACTGCGCGACAAGGAAGTGGAACTGCGCGAGCAGATCCGCTCGATCCTGCAATTCCGCAAGGACGAGGAGCCCGCGGCCGAGGCCAAGGCTGGCGACACCGAAGCCGGCGGGGCGGTCAGCGTTGCCATCGCCGATGCGCCTGCCGACGCCGAACGCACGCCGATGGTGACCGAAGAGGACATCG
Organism: Cyanobium sp. Alchichica 3B3-8F6; assembly: GCF_024346435.1. NCBI lineage: Bacteria > Bacillati > Cyanobacteriota > Cyanophyceae > Synechococcales > Prochlorococcaceae > Cyanobium > Cyanobium sp. Alchichica 3B3-8F6. The sequence continues at coordinate 302,570 of NZ_JAGQCZ010000001.1, forward strand.
CCCACATCGTGGCCTCCTGGACCGGCGTGCCGGTTCAGAAGCTCACCGAAAGCGAGTCGGCCAAGCTGCTCAACATGGAGGAAACCCTCCACCAGCGCCTGATCGGTCAGGACGAAGCAGTGAAGGCCGTGTCCCGCGCCATCCGTCGCGCCCGCGTGGGCCTCAAGAACCCCAACCGGCCGATCGCCAGCTTCATCTTCTCCGGCCCCACCGGCGTGGGCAAAACCGAGCTCACCAAGTCGCTGGCGGCCTACTTCTTCGGCAGCGAAGAGGCCATGATCCGCCTCGACATGTCGGAGTTCATGGAGCGCCACACAGTCAGCAAGCTGATCGGTTCGCCTCCGGGCTACGTGGGCTTCAACGAGGGAGGCCAGCTCACCGAAGCGGTGCGGCGCCGTCCCTACACCGTGGTGCTGTTCGACGAAATCGAGAAAGCCCATCCCGACGTGTTCAACCTGCTGCTACAGCTGCTCGAAGACGGTCGCCTGACCGACTCCAAGGGCCGTACGGTCGACTTCAAAAACACCTTGATCATCATGACCTCGAACATCGGTTCGAAGGTGATCGAGAAAGGCGGCGGCGGCCTCGGCTTCGAGTTCGGCGGCGGCGATGCGGATGAAACCAATTACAACCGCATCCGCTCGTTGGTGAATGAGGAGTTGAAGCAGTACTTCCGCCCAGAATTCCTCAACCGTCTTGACGAAATCATTGTTTTCCGTCAGCTCACCCGCGACGAGGTCAAGGAGATCGCGGAGATCATGCTCAAGGAGGTGTTTGGCCGCATGCTCGACAAGGGCATTGCCCTGTCGGTCACCGAGGCCTTCAAGGAGCGACTGGTGGAAGAGGGCTACAACCCCTCCTACGGCGCTCGTCCACTGCGCCGTGCCGTGATGCGCCTGCTGGAAGACTCCCTAGCCGAGGAGTTCCTCAGCGGCCGGATCAGCGACGGAGATGCCGCGTTGGTTGATGTCAACGACGACAAACAGGTGGTAATCCGCAAGCAGGCCGCCCTGCCTGCTGAACCTGAGCTGGCCGCTGCCGGCGTCTGAAGCAAGGATCGGGGGCCGGACACCGGCCCCTACCATCGATTGGGGATGACAGCCACACCGGGATGAGTACCCCCCTGAGTCAACACGCGATCGCCCCAGCCGAGGTACTGCGGGGCCCGGGGGCCTGGGCCGAGGGGCTCGTGCGCATCCAAGGCCTCTGCCGCCGGCCCCTGGTGCTGGGTCGCAGTGCTGCCACCGCCACTTTGCGGCAGCAGCTCCTCACAGAGCTCTTGGAAACAGGGCTGGAACCCCAAAGCGCCGAGCTTCAGCACGACTGCTGCGAGGAGGACCTCAGCCGGATCGGCGCCGTTTGCCACGAACAGGGTTGTGATGCCGTGATCGCCATCGGCGGCGGCAAGGTGCTCGATGCCGGCAAGCTGTTGGCCCACCGGCACGCTCTGCCCTGCATCACGGTGCCCACCAGTGCTGCCACCTGCGCCGGCTGGACGGCCCTGGCCAACGTGTACACACCCCGAGGGGCCTTCCAGGGGGATGTGGCGCTTGCCCGTTGCCCCGACCTGCTGATCTTTGACCACACCCTGGTGCGCCAGGCCCCGGCCCGCACCCTGGCCAGCGGCATCGCCGACGCCATGGCCAAGTGGTACGAGGCCTCCGTGAGCAGTGGCGCCAGCGGCGATGGCCTGGTGCAGCAGGCCGTGCAGATGGCCCGGGTGCTGCGCGATCAGCTGCTGCTCGAAGCGGAGGAAGCCCTGCGGGATCCCCACAGTGCCGCCTGGGAACGGGTGGTGGAGGCCTGCGGCCTCAGCGCCGGGCTGATCGGCGGCATCGGCGGAGCCCGCTGCCGCACGGTGGCGGCCCATGCCGTGCACAACGGCCTCACCCAGCTGGAGGCCAGCCACGGCCACCTGCATGGCGAGAAGGTGGGCTTTGGCGTCCTGGTGCAGCTACGGCTCGAAGAGGTGCTCGGCGGCAGCCAGCTCGCCGGCCAGGCGCGCCGCCAGCTGTTGCCGCTGTTTCGCCAACTAGGTTTGCCGGTGACCCTCGAAGACCTGGGCCTGGGGCAGGCCGGCCTGCATGAGCTGCAGCGCGCCTGTGCCTTCGCCTGCCGCGACGGCTCCGACTTGCACCACCTGCCCTTCGCCGTGGGTCCCAACGATCTGCTGGCCGCCCTAGTGAGCACCTGCAGCAGCGAGCGCCAGCCCGCGTGAATTCCGTCCGTGAGTCTGGCCAAGACCTGGTGAGCGAGGCCGCCCGCAGCCTGCTGGATCCCCAGGGCCGGGAGTTGGCGGCCCTGGTGCAGTGGTGGCAGCTGCCCGATCTCGATGCCGGGGACGGCACAGAGCCCTGGCCCGTGGCGGTGCTGGGAGAAGGCCCACCGGTGCTGCTGCTGCACGGCTTCGACAGCTCCTTTCTCGAATTCCGGCGGCTCGCCCCGCTGCTGGCTGGCGGCGCCCAGCTGTTCATCCCGGACCTGTTCGGCTTCGGCTTCAGCCCCCGGCCCGCCGGCGGCGACTACAGCCCCAAAGGCGTGCTGCGCCACCTGGAGGCCCTGGTGCAGGCCATTGGCCAACGCAACCCGGCCCCCCTCGGATTGATCGGCGCCTCGATGGGGGGCTCGGTGGCGGTGGAGCTGGCCCGGCGCCTACCGGATCAGGTGGAGCGCCTGCTGCTGCTGGCGCCCGCCGGCCTCACCGGCCGACCGATGCCCCTGCCACCCCTGCTCGATGGGCTGGGGGTGCGATTCCTAGCCCTACCAGGCGTGCGCCGGGGCCTGTGTCGCACCGCCTTCGCCGATCCGGAAGCCTCCGTGGGCGCAGCAGAGCTGGAGATCGCCTCCCTGCATCTTCAAAGCCCCGGCTGGGCACCGGCCCTGCAGCGCTTTGCCCGCTCCGGTGGCTTTGCCGGCAGCGGCGCCCCGCTGCCCCACCAGCCCATCGCGGTGCTGTGGGGCGCCAACGACCGCATCCTGCGGGCGCCCCAGAAACGCGCCGCCCAGGCTCTGCTCGGGGAGCGGGTGCGCGAACTGGATGCCTGCGGCCACTTGCCGCACCTCGACCAACCCGCCACCGTGGCCGCCACCTGGCTGGCCAGCCCCCGCCACCCATGAGCAGCCCCGACGCCCGCGGCAACGGACCGGTGATGCAGCTGTTGGCCAGCGGCCTGCAGCTCTGGATCCGTCAGCAGTGCCAAGCGATTGGCAGCCTCGACATCCAGCTGCAGGGATCGGCCCTGCGGCTGCTGCGGGGCCGGCTGACGGGGGTGCAACTGCTGGCGCGCCGAGTCGTGTATCGCGACCTGCACCTGGAGCTGGTGGAGCTGCGCAGTGGTCCGATCCAGGTGCACATCGGCAACCTGCTCAAGGGCCAACCCCTGCAGCTGGAGCACGCCTTCCAGATCCAGGGGCAGGTGAGCTTCACCCCCGACGGCCTGACCCGCTCCCTCAGCGCTCCGATCTGGCGGAGCCTGGGGGACAACCTCAGCGAAGAGCTGCTCGGCATCGCGCCACTCGTGGAGCTGCGCATGCACCGCGACAGCCTGGTGTTCGCCGCCCGAGGCCTGGGAGCCCGCGACCTGGTTGAGCTGGAAACCAGCGTGGCTGCGGTGGAGGGCAGCGTGGAGATCCGCTCCCGGGCGGGCAACATCAGCAGCCGGCTACCCATGGATCCCGGCATCACCATCGAGGATGCCCGCCTGGAAGGGGGCATGCTGCAGCTGCTGGGCATCGCCCGGGTGAGCGTGTGAGCGCAGCTTGCTGAAGGGGCTCTTCAGCGCTGCAACAGCGGCAACACCAGGGTGACCAGCGAGTACACCACAGCCGGCACGAACAGGTAGCTGTCGATCCGATCGAGGATGCCGCCGTGGCCGGGGATCGCATCACCGGAATCCTTCACACCGGCATCGCGCTTCATCATCGACTCGGTGAGGTCACCCACCAAGGCGAACAGCGCCACCACCGCCCCCAGCACCGCACCAATTAACCAGCCCCAGCTCCAGCCGATCAAGGTGCCACCGAAAGCACCCACCGCCATCGCACAGGCCACCCCGCCCAGGGCCCCCTCCACCGTCTTGCCGGGGGAGATCGGCGACAACGGGTGGCGCCCGAGGCGGCGGCCGATCACATAGGAGCCGATGTCGGTGGCGACGATCAGGAAGCAGGCCAGCAGGGTGAGGGCGAGGCCAGGCCCCTCGAGCTCGCGCAGACGAATCCAGTAGCTGGGCAGAAAGCCGAGATAGAAGAGCCCAAAGATCGAGGCGGCAATGTCGGCGATCGTGCCGGTCACCGGCTGCAGCAGCAGCCAGCCGCAGATCACCGCCCCGGAGGCGGGCAGCACTGCAGCCGCCACGTCGCCGGCAAACCAGCCACCACCCATCCAGCCACTGCCACTGGCCAGTTGGGTGCTGACCAGCAGCAACTGCACCGCCACCAGGGTGGTTTTGGTGGCGGGCCGGATCCCTTTGAACTGGGCCATCCGGAAAAACTCCAGCAGGCCCAGGTGCACGATCACCCCCACGGCCGCCGTAAACCACCAGCCGCCCAGCATCACCACCACGAAGCCAAAGGCACCCGCCGCCCAGCCGCTGAGCAGCCGGGGCAGGGAGGTGGCGGTGCGGGTGCGGAACCGAGGGATCAAGACGCGGTGCTCAGGACGGCTCGACGTGGGCAGAGCGCTCGGCGGCAATCAGAAACAGGGGCTCCGCCGCCGCCAGCTTGGCCTGGCTGCCGCGCCGCTGCATCCGGTGCACGGTGGCCTGCACCACCTGCACATCCCGGGCCGCCAACTGGCCCAGGGTGTCGGTGGCATCCACCAGACCCTCCAGGCTGGCGGTGCTGATCACCAGTCGCCCCTGGGGCACCAAGGCCTCCCACACCGCCAGCAGCACATCCCCCAGGGGGCGCCCCACCTCCAGCAACACCCGGTCGGGGTGGGCAGGGAGTTGGGCCAGATCGGCCGGGGCGGCGCCGGCATGAATGTGCAGGTTGGTGATGCCGAACCGTCGGCGGTTCTGCTCCAGCAGCTCGATGGCGTCCGGATCCCGTTCGAGGGTGTGCACGGCGCCCTTGGGCATCAAGCGGGCGATTTCCAGGGCCAGGGCCCCGGTGCCTCCACCCACGTCCCACACCAGGGAATCGGGCCGGGGACGTAGATGGGCCAGCAGCATCACCCGCAGCTCCATCGGCGTTGGGCTGAAGCCCGGAGCCTCCTCAAAGGCGCTGTCCGGCAGCCCCGGGGTAACGAAATCCCACTGGTAGGGAGCCTGGTGGGATGAAGCCTGGTGGGAAGGCTGATCAGGAGCCACCGATGCGTGCGAATCCATCGGCCTCCGATCCGGCCACAACCCTCACGGTATCAGCGATCTGGCCGGGCCAAAGTCGGGCCTGCTGCTGCAGCCAGGCCGTCCGGGCCAGATCGATCCGCTCGCCCGGCACCAGCAGGGGAATGCCGGGGGGGTAGGGGCAGAGCGGTTCGGCGGCGATCCGCCCGGCGGCGGCCACCAGGGGCACAGCCTCGGCGGCAGAACGCCAGGCTGCTCCGATCGGGAGCTCCGGCTCCGCCACCAGGGGCAGCGGTGGCGGACTGAACGGCGGCAGGGGATCGCCCCCCAGGGCCCGCCGCAGCCGCTGCAGCTGACTGGGCAGCCGCCACACCACCCCCGCCGGCGGCCCCAGCCCCAGGCAGAAGGTGAGCGCCCCCGGCTCGGGCAACTCGGCGATCACCCCCCGCTCCAGCAACCAGGCATCGGCCTCGAGGCCGTTGATGCCCAGGGCGGCGGTGTGGAGCACCAGCCGCAGGGGGTCGTCGCTGGCGATCAGGGGCAGCCCCAGCGCCTGGCAACGGCGCTGCAGCCGCTTACCAACCCGCCTCGCCCACTGCCAGCGGCGCAGCCCGTCCGGGCTGGTGAGCTCGTTGAGGGCGGCTTCGGCGGAGGCCAGCAGCAGGGCGCTGGGGCTGGAGGTCTGCAGCCACAACAGGGCCCGGGCCACAGCACCCTGCCCAACCCGCTGGCCCTGGAGCAGCAGGGCCGCGCTCTGGGCCAGGCCGCCGCCAGCCTTTTGGGCGGAGAGCACCACCAGATCAGACCCAGCAGCCAACGCCTCGCCGCGGCCATGGGCCTGATCCACCAGCACCGGCAGGCCGCGCCGATGGGCCAGGGCCACCAGGGCCGGCAGATCAGCCCGCTGGCCCTGGTAGCTCGGCGACACCAACACCAGCGCGGCCACTGGATCTGCCGGCGCCGGCAGCCCCGCCCCGACCGCATCCAGCACCGCGTCCAGGTGGGCCGGGCTGGGGGGCAGCCACAGGCCCGTGGCCGGATCAAAGGGCAGGTCGTAGAGCAGGGGGCGCAGCTGGCCCAGCACGCAGCCGTGCAGCAGCGAGCGGTGCAGGTTGCGGGGCAGCAGCACCCGGCTGCCGGGCGGAGCCAGGGCCAGCAGGGCTGCCTGCAGCAGGCCGCTGGCGCCATTGACGCCAAACCACACCGCCTCGGCCCCCAGCTGGCGGGCGCAACGCCGCTGGGCCTCCGCCACAGCGCCGCTCTCGATCAGAGGGCCGCCAAGCTCCGGCAGTTCCGGCAGATCCCAGCTGCCAGGGCGCTGGCGCAGCAACCGTTGCAGGGCCGGCGACAACCCCCTCCCGCGGCCATGGGCCGGCAGATGCAGCGGCAGGCCCATGGGGGAGCGGATCGCGTTCTTAGAGTCTGACAATCAACTGGCTGCCCTGCCCGTGACCATCGCCGAAGCCGCCAGCGGGCCGCGCTACGAGCCGGGCCGGGATCTGCGCTGGCTGCTGCTGCGCCCCTGGGTGTTGGTGAGCCGGCTGACGGTGGTGCTCTGGCAACTGGGCAGCCTGGCTCTGGTGCTGGTGGTGCAGGGCAGCAGCAGCAACGCCCGGGTGCAGGAGCAGCTGGGCCGGCGCATCCTCACCACCCTCACCGAGCTCGGCCCCTGCTTCATCAAGGTGGGCCAGGCCCTCTCCACCCGCCCCGACCTGGTGCGGCGCGACTGGCTCGAGCAGCTCACCCAGCTGCAGGACAACCTGCCCGCCTTCCCCCACGCCATCGCCCTTGCAACGATCGAGCGGGAGCTGGGGGCACCGGCCGACGAACTGTTTGAGCAGTTCCCCGACTACCCGGTGGCCGCCGCCAGCCTTGGGCAGGTGTACAAGGCCCAGCTGGTCGATGGACACTGGGTGGCCGTCAAGGTGCAGCGCCCGAATCTGCCCACGATTCTGCGGCGCGATCTGGTGATCATCCGCTTGCTGGGGGTGCTGACAGCTCCCTTCCTGCCCCTCAACCTGGGCTTCGGACTGGGCGACATCATCGATGAATTCGGCGCCACCCTGTTTGAAGAGATCGATTACCGGCTCGAGGCCAACAACGCCGAGCGGTTTGCCGACCTGTTTGCTCGCCAACCCGAAGTGATGGTGCCGCGGGTGGAGCGGCTGCTCTCCAGCGAGCACGTGCTCACCACCCAGTGGATCAACGGCACCAAGCTGCAGGAGCGCCAGGCCCTTGAGGCCCGCAACCTCGATCCAGCCGCGCTGATTCGCACCGGCGTGATCGCAGGACTGCAACAACTTCTGGAGTTTGGCTATTTCCATGCCGATCCCCACCCCGGCAACCTGTTTGCCCTCTCCGGCAAAACCGGTGCCCTGGGCCATGTCGCCTACGTGGATTTCGGCATGATGGATTCGATCAGCGATAGCGATCGCCTCACCCTCACCGGCGCGGTGGTGCACCTGATCAACCGCGATTTCAGGGCCCTGGCCCAGGACTTCGTCACCCTCGGCTTCCTCAACCCCAAAGCCGACCTGGAGCCGATCATCCCGGCCTTGGAGGAAGTGCTGGGTGGCGCCCTGGGCGACAACGTCGGCTCCTTCAACTTCAAGGCGATCACCGACCGCTTCTCGGAGTTGATGTATGCCTATCCCTTCCGGGTGCCAGCCCGCTTTGCCCTGATCATCCGGGCCGTGGTCAGCCAGGAAGGCCTGGCCCTGCGCCTGGATCCAGGCTTCAAAATCATCAATGTGGCCTACCCCTACGTGGCCCGGCGCCTGCTGGCCGGCGATACCAGCGACATGCGCGAGAAGCTGCTGGAGGTGCTGTTCGACCGTGACGGCCGGCTCCGCCTCGAACGGCTCGAGAACCTGCTGGCGGTGGTGGAAAACGACACCAGCAACCCCAACCTGTTGCCGGTGGCCGGCGCCGGCATGAAGCTGCTGCTCGGCCCAGAAGGCGCCAGCCTGCGGCAACGCCTGCTGCTCACCCTGGTGCGCAACGACCGACTGCACACCGACGACCTACGCGCCCTGTTCAGCCTGATGCAGCGCACCTTCTCGCCCCAAAAACTGATGGGCGGCATGCTGGCCCGTCTAGCCCCCCAGGCGGCCTAAGGCTTACACCACCGAAGGAATGGTGATCCAGCAGATGGTGATTGCCGCACCCCCGACCAGCACCACAAGCAGGGCCAGACATCATCCAAGCGGTGCAGATGACGCAGCAGGGATGCTTTGTCGGCAGAATCCTCCATCGCTTCCATGGCGGCGTAACGACGCCCGATCCAAAGCACCAACACAAAGGCGGCCAGGGTCACCCCATAGGCCACCACATACACCTGGTCTAGAAAGGTGAGGAAGGGCAGCTCTGGCAATTCGGCGCGGTAGGTCTGCTGCAGGAACACCAGCGTCAACAACACCGTGACAGGAATGCTGGCCCGAGCATCCTGCTCATCGGGGCGCACCTTGAACACCAGCAACACCATCGCCATCAGCACAGCCAGAGGCAGCAGCAGGCGCCAGAACGATGCCCAGGAGGAGGTGCCGTAGGAGATCTCGAAGAGAATCTGACTGTAGTCATTCTCATCGCCGCCCAAGCCGAAATTCGTGGCGTAGTGGTGCCGGTACTCAGCAATCGACCAACCTACGTTTAACCAGCCAGTAATCCTGGAATAGAGCCCCATACCGCTATTTTGGATTTCCGGAATCAGCCGTAAATCGCCATAACCCAATTCGCCGTCCACATCGTTGGCCTCAATTGCCAACGGCAGGCTGATTGTCATAAAAGGATAGCGCCGAAAATTCGCGTGATCGACATAGTAGCGGCCCACGTAATTAAACAGCTGATAATAGCTGCCATCAGCCAGCCTTATAGGCACTTCGCCCACGGAATCAAGAGCTGAGTCCTTATCCGAAAGCAAGGTGTTTAACAGGATAAATAAGCGGGAGATATTGCCACCGTGGCTTTCCACATAGCGCTGCATGGGCTCCTCCCAGCGCAGCCACACGTAACCATTGCCGGAATAGCTCGGTACCCTCAGATCCAGCTCATAATTGCTGGTGGAGTACACCCCAACCTCCACCTTGAAGCGGGCCTGTTCCAGCTCGGAGCGATCCACCCGCGCCTCCCCATCGCTCAGCTGATCGCCCCGCAAGGAGCTCCAAAGCCCGAGCGTTTGTTTCTCACCCAGGGGCAGGGTGGTGAGGGCACGGGACGAGGACGACAGGCGCAGGGAGTCGCGGTTCTGAACCGGGCTGACATCGATCCGCCCAATCCCGAGAATGGCGAGGATGGCCGCTAGAACAATGGCAACGATCGCCAGAAGATTCCACCCGCGTTGCTTGCGCAGCACCATGCCCCTCAGCCGCTGTCTGCCGAAGCTAGGTCTGCTGGGGAGGATCGGTCTGAGCATCGTTCTGACCGCAGGCTTGCCAGTGCTGGCCACAGCGGGGATGCCGGCCCGGGCGGCCGTGGAGTTGCTGCTGGGCCAGTCGGCCGCCCTCAGCGGCCCTTCCGCCATGCTCGGGCGCGAATACCGCGATGGGGCCCTCGCTTACTTCACCGAAGTGAACCGACGGGGAGGCGTGCATGGCCGTCGCCTGCGGCTCATCAGCCTCGACGACCGCTACGAGCCTTCCCTCACCCTGGGCAACACCCGGCAGCTGATCGAGCGCGACAGGGTGTTTGCCCTGTTCGGCTACGTGGGGACCCCGACCGTCAAGGAGGTGCTACCCCTGGTGGAGAGCAACAAAATCCCGCTGATCGCCCCGCTCACCGGCGCCCAGCTGTTGCGCCAGCCCCACCGGCCGCTGGTGTTCAACCTGCGCACCAGCTACCAGGTGGAGATCGATCGCATGGTCAACTATCTGGTGCGCAGCGGCCGGCATCGGATCGCTGTGGTGGCCCAGAACGATGCCTTCGGCCAGGACGGCCAACGCGCCGCCCACCAGGCTCTCAGGCGCCATGGCCTCAAACCGGTGGCCACCGCCAGCGTGGAGCGCAACTCCAGCCAGGCCGTCGAAGCGGCCCGCGCCGTGCAGGCTGCTAATGCCAATGGGGTGCTGATCGTGGCCGCCTATCCCAGCTCGGCCGCCTTCACCCGCGAGCTGCGCCAGCACGGCAGCACGGCCCAGCTGATGAACGTGTCGTTTGTGGGCACCAGCGCCCTACAGGCCGCCCTGCCCAGCAACCAGGCCAGCGGCATCGGCATTGCCCAGGTGGTGCCCTTCCCCTGGAACGAGCGGGTGCCGGTGGTGAAGGAGTATCAGCAACTGATGCGCCGCCGGCAGGGCAACCCCCAGTTCGGCTTCACCAGCCTGGAGGGTTTTCTGGCCGCCAAAATGACGGTGGAGGGGCTGCGGCGATCTGGGCCGGCCCCCACCCGCCAGCGCTTCGTGACGGCCCTGGAGTCGATGCGGGACGTCGATCTCGGCGGCTACCGGGTGCAACTCGGACCCCAGGACCACAACGGCAGCACCTTTGTGGAGCTCACCTTCCTGGGCTCCCAGCGCTGGGAACCCTGAGGGCCTAGGGTCTCGGCCATCTTGCCGAGCTCCAGCCGATGGCCAGCCTGCCCGATCTGTCCCTGGCCATGGATGCCGCGGAGGCCGGGGATGCGACGGAAGCCGGCGCGCTGGCAGGGAGTTGGATGTTCGGTGACCTGGACGCCAGCGACATCCTGCTGGAGTACGCGCCGATCCTGCAGCCTCCCTACGTGGTGGCGGGGGTCGGCCTGGCGATCGGTGTGCTGTGTGGCCTCACCTTCGCCAAGCTGGTGCAGAACCGGCTCGAGGGTTGGAAACAGGATCGTCTGGCCCTGCTTCCCCTCGGCAACGTCGCCATCACGCTGCCCTACATCGGCGTGGTCATTGGCGTCACCCTGTTCATCGGCGGCAGCCTGCAGGTGTTTGGCTTCTCCTCAGGGGTAGCTCTGCTGGTGTCGTTCGTGCTGTCGGTCGGCACCGCCGGCGCCCTGTGGGTGCAGTTGGAGCGGCTGATGGGCCAGGTTCAGGACGGCACCTTCAGCGCTGTCGACTTCGACAACTTCGACCAGTTTTTCTAAGCTCCCAGGCTGTCAAGCAACCAGATAGCCCTCCAGCATCCGCGATTGGGCGCGCACGCCTTCGAGGGCCTTGCGCTCCAGATTGCGGGTTTTGTCGCGGCTCATGCCCAAGTGCTTGGCGATGGCACTGAGGCTCATCGGTTCGGATCGGCCCGGCACCTGATCGCAAGGGATGCCGTAGCGCATCTTCAGCACCCGACCCTGCAGCTCCGGCAGCTGCTCCAACAACGCCCGCAGGTCGCCCTTCAGGCACTCTCCATCCACCCGGTCCTCCGGCAGTTCCGCGTCACCCGCCA